>CANRJG010000091.1 GCA_947630875.1 uncultured Lachnospiraceae bacterium | reverse complement strand
CTGGCCACGCGATACACCACTTCTCCCACGCGGCCTGAAAAGCGGCTGGTTCCGTCTTCATTCAGCACGATCTCTCTGACATTGACCATATCCGGCATTTCCCCCTCGGGAAACAACAGCAGTACCTGCTGTACCGGCCCGAAGCTATGTGGCGAAGGCAATACAAACAGGGGATTTTCCTCTCCCTTCGCCGCCTGTACGGCAAAAAAGCTGCCCGCGTCCTGCACCACCCGGCTGTCCTGTGGAAACGTGGTTTCCGCAGCGGGATACGCATCCACGCATACCGCATAATCCCGGATGGTTTCCGCCCCGGATATGATGGTCACTTCCGGCGGGGCCTCCAGTTTTTTCCCTTCCCTGGGAATCTTGTAATAATAGACGGACACGTTGCCGTCATAATCTTCTCCGTAAATGGGAACGGCATAGAATCCTTCCACATCTTCCATTTCCTCCGGCATCCGGTGGGGAATAACGCTGCCCCATTCAAAATATTCCGAGACTTTCGCTTCTTCGCCGGTCCAGCCAAAACTATCCATCGCGCTGGCATAGAAATCCCCGTCCGAATCGTCCTCGTCTGTATCCGATGTTTCCGCTTCCTGTGCATCCTTCAATGAAAACCGGAGCGTGCTGGCCGTCACTTTGACCGAGAGACCGGACAGAAGCAGCAAAACAGCCAGGCCCACCGCCGGCGCCCAGCCATAGCGCTTGCGTTTTTCATCCAGATTGTTTAAGAACCGCTGTTTCATGTCCCGTATATTTCCGCTGTAGCAGGTGGAAAAATACTGCCTGCGCAGCGAAGACTGGCCTGCTTTCAGCAGGCTGTACAGCTGCTCGTTGTAAGCCGCCCGCTCTTCTCCGCTTTTTTTCGCCAGTACTTCTGCGTCGCAGTAAAGTTCCATATCCCTGCAGGCCTGCCGTACCATGATCCAGGCCAGCGGATTGAACCAGTGTACGCTGTTGGCCGCCAGATAAATCCATTTGACCAGCAGATCTTTATGGGATATGTGAGTCAGTTCATGGCAGAGCACCGCCTCCAGCAGCGCTTCGCTGTACTCTTCTTCCGGCAGCCACACCACAGGATGGAAGACCCCCGTCACCATGGGGCTGTCCACCGGCAGCTTCGACGCCGTATCCGTCTCCCTGCTCCGATACAGATACAGTTTCGGTTGTTTCTTCAATCCCGCCGCTGCGGCAGCTTCCGCCAGCACCTGCAGATACAAGGCGTCCTCTGCCTCTCTGCCATTGGCGCGTAAACGTTTTCGGAAGCCCAGCCAGACCGCCAGATGGATGCCCCAGAACAGCAGGAAGCCTGCCAGCCAGACGACGCCGATCAAACCGATATGCTGCCGCACAAATTCGGCGACCCAGACAATCCCTTTCTGTGCCCGGCTGAAAAAAGTACTGCTTTCTTCCTCCGAAATTTCTTCCGGAACCACGCCGCTAATACGCACCAGATAGTCCAGTCTTTCAGGCGTATCAAAATCAATATAGTTTCGATAATACGAAAGATAGCCACTGTACAGCCCCTGCCCCTGCAACGAATCCGTATCCAGATATCCCTTAACCGCCGTGGAAGCAAGTTTCTCATCCTGTATCGAGGCGTATACTCTGGAAGTCTCTTTCTGCGCATCTTTACTCAAACCTGCGCTGGTCTGCGCCAGATGATGTTCCCATATTTCTCCGGCGGGATCTGCCACATGCCACTCGATGAGATTGATTTGAAAAAGCGACCCGGAAAAGCAAAGCGGCGCCAGCATCCAGAGCGCCAGCAGAATCCATAACAGCTGTTTTCCCGCCATTGCATACCGTTTCCGAAACAGCCGGGAGACGGCAAGCATCACTAAAATCAATATTCCGGCGGTCACTGTCGCCTGCAAAAGGCGCAGCAGTCCTTCCGCACAAATATCAGCCATGGTGTACTCCTCTCTTAGTTTTTCGATTTCATGATTCGAGCTTTTGACACTGTAAAAGTGATTACGGATTGTTACGCTGCTTCGCAGCTCTCACAATCCTACCCAACATTCGGAATCCATGGGGCCCCTGCCCCACTTCTTCCTCATGTTGGGGCGCGTCATAAAGCTTCTCACCCACCGGTATGTAAACATACCGTGGGTTCGAGCTTTTGACGCTGTAATCATTTCATATATTCCGGTATTTCCTGTTCTTCTACAAAGTCCGCCAGATTCACCGGATCGGTCACATCCGCCTGCAGCCGGTATTCCCCCGAAGCCGCGTCCCTGGAAAATACGCCCACGCCGATCCAGTAACGGCTGCCCGACATATCGTAATCCGTCTCGTCCCCCTCCGACGTGGTTTCTTCCGTATAATACTCTGCCAGAACGATCAGTTCCTGCACTCCGTTGTTGTCAATATCTTTCATGTACAGTCTGGGATACATCCGCCAGTTTGTCCGCCCCGCATCCGGCCCCGGACAGGTCAGATGGTCGCCGTTGCCGAAATCGATGGTAAACATAAGGCTTGCCGGCGCCGCACCATTGTACACCAGGATGGTATCCTTTTTGCCGTCCTGATCCAGATCCATAATCATCCGGTTTTTCTTATCCAGCTCGCAGATATCATAATATTCCAGCCGGTCCAGACCGTCTCC
>CANRJG010000090.1 GCA_947630875.1 uncultured Lachnospiraceae bacterium | reverse complement strand
CCGGCGCTGGGGAACGCCGGACGGGAACGGCAAAATTTTTTACACTTCTATTGCTTCTTTATCTCACACAAGCTAAAGTTCCAGGTATACAATGTTTTCAAGGCTTGCGGCCACGCTGTCTTCATTGTAGCCAAACACGCTGTAGCGCAGAGCCTGATCTGCAAGATAAAATTTTTCCTGGGTTTTCAGGATTTCCTTCCTCTGCAAATCATACCGGGAGCAGCGATGGAGCAGATACGCTTTTTCCAGTTTTTCGAGATAACTGTACACCGTCTCATTATCCAATGTCCTGCGCTCTGATTTCAGGTAATCTGAAATCGACTTTGCGGAAAATGTGCGGCCCACATTCTGGAAGGCGTATTTGACCACCCGCTCCAACTGGTCGATTTTCCTGATCTGATTGCGTTTCACAATGTCGGAGAAAATGGTTGCGTTATAAATATCACGAACAATCGTATAAACCTCGTCCTGCGTATACTTTCGCAAATGAGTTGCCGGAAAGCCGCCCAGCCGAACATACGCTGCAAGCGCCGTTCTCGGATCTCCCACTGTGTCGTACGTTTCCTTAAACATCAGATATTCCGAAAAGGACAGGGGAAAGATACGGAAAGCAATATACCTGCCGGTCAGGCAGGTGGATATTTCCGAGGACATCATCCGGGAATTCGAACCGGTCAACATATACGTCCACATCAAAATCCCAAAATGTCAATAAGTTTTGCGGTTTAAAATCGCAAAACCCTATTTTCTGATTTTCCCGCCAATCATCGGAATAATTTTTCGCCAATCGTCGTAGTGATTTTCCGCCAATCGTCCGGATGGCGTTGTAAAAAGTATAGGAATCGTGTATAATATAGGCGTAGCGTTTACGAGAAATGAGGTGTGCCAGATGAAAATCTACAGAAAAAGAATTGCCGACGAAATTCTCAAACGAAAATTGGAAGGCAAAGGAGCCGTATTGATTGAGGGACCCAAGTGGTGCGGCAAAACGACAACCGCAGAGCAGATTGCTGCCAGCATTTTATATATGGATGACCCGGAAAATAAAACGCAGAATATTGCGATGTCCGATCTGAATCCCAAAAGGCTGCTGAAAGGTGATGCTCCAAGATTGATCGATGAATGGCAGCTTGCCCCAAAGCTCTGGGACGCGATTCGTTTTGAAGTAGATCATCGCGGTGAACTCGGACAGTTCATTCTCACTGGTTCCGCCGTTCCGGCAAATACAGAGGAGATTACACACTCCGGTACAGGGCGTTTTACTTGGTTAATGATGAGGCCCATGAGTTTATATGAATCCGGAGATTCCACAGGAGAAGTCAGCCTGAAAGAACTGTTTGACGGAACGAAAGAGATTGACGGCTCCTCAGATCTAAACA
This sequence comes from uncultured Lachnospiraceae bacterium, assembly GCA_947630875.1. Classification (GTDB taxonomy): domain Bacteria; phylum Bacillota; class Clostridia; order Lachnospirales; family Lachnospiraceae; genus CANRIM01. Next base: position 1,341 of record CANRJG010000090.1, on the reverse strand, counting down.
TAGACCGTCTTGCTTTCCTCATATGCCGCGGCGGATGGCCGCAGGCAGTAGATATGCGTGATGAAATTGCCTTAGATCAGGCAGTGGACTATTATGATTCTGTGATTCACTCAGATATTAACCGGGCAGACAAAGTACAGAAGAATCCCGAAAAGGTTCGCAGGCTCATGCGTTCCTATGCGAGAAGTCAGGGTGCCCAGGTGCCCAACACTTTACTCGCACAGGATATTGCCGCAAACGATGAGACTCCCCTGAATGAGGAAACCGTCGCTTCTTATATAGCTGCTCTCCGCAAAATCTTCGTCGTGGAGGATATGCCTGCATGGAATCCGAATTTGCGGTCGAAGACCGCTATCCGTTCATCTGATACCCGATACTATATCGATCCCTCTATCGCTGCTGCAGCTTTAGGTATTGGACCAAACGACCTGCTAAATGACCTGAAAACTTTCGGTTTTCTTTTTGAAACGCTTTGTATCCGGGATCTCCGTGTTTTTGCGGATGCGTTAAATGGAAACGTCTATCATTACAGAGATAAAGACGGGCAGGAATGCGACGCCGTGATTCATTTGCGAAATAGCAAATATGGTCTTATCGAAATCAAGCTTGGCGGTGATAAACTCATTGAAGAAGGAGCCAAAAACCTGAAGACAATGGCAGCCAAAATTGATACCGATAAAATGAATATCCCGTCTTTTCTTATGATTTTAACAGGAACGGGCGACTTTGCCTATCGCCGTCAGGATGGCGTATATGTCGTTCCCATCGGTTGTTTGAAAAACTAACTCTGCGATTGGCATATCCGTACCCAAAAAATCAAATAAGAACGGATCTTTAAATATCTGATTTGCCATATCAGAATCTATCGGTGGTAATGCTACCGGAAAATTATTTACTGTCTTACTGGTTCGCTCCATCAGTCTGCTTTGAATCTGCAGTTCAAGTATCGTCTTACTCCAACCATTCTCAATGGTTTTCCCATGTGCTTTCTGTTATCCACGCTTTTTCACCACCTGTTTTTTCACTCGCAGCTCTGAAGGAATTAATTTTCCAGAGCTGCATTTGAATATTCTTATCACGTATTATTTTCTCATACCGCTTTTATATCTTAAAAATTGGGTTTTGATAAAAACATACTCTCCTGCCGCTATCAGATCCATCTCTTGTTAATTTTACTTCAATATACTACTCAACACTAAATTTGGATAATGAGCAAACCGTCTCGACTGTACCTTCCGCATCCCAACTCAACATATCCACTTGATGACCATTAAAAAACACCGGAAAGCGGAACTCTATCCGTTTCAGGAACCGCCCGTTCGGCAGCTTTTCCGGGTAAAT
>CANRJG010000089.1 GCA_947630875.1 uncultured Lachnospiraceae bacterium | reverse complement strand
GGCCATCAATATTCCGGTGGAACGGATCGGAGAACTTTACGGGATTCCCGGGGGAAAACCGATTTATCTTTTTTGTCAGGCCGGAGAGATCAGCGGTCAATTTGCCGAGCTGCTTTCCGATGCAGGATACGATGCCTGTAATTTGACAGGCGGTTATCGGGAATATTTGAGGCAAAGTATCTGTACGGGGGAAACAACCGGAAATGCAGGGGATGAATAGATAATATGTTGAACCAATTTTCAAGAACTGAACTGTTATTTGGCAAAGAGGCGATGGCGCGGCTGGCCGCCTCCCGCGTTGCCGTATTTGGCATCGGCGGCGTCGGCGGGTATACCGTAGAGGCGCTGGTTCGCTCCGGGGTTGGTGCCATCGACCTGATTGATGACGATAAGGTATGCCTGACCAACCTGAACCGGCAGCTGCACGCCACCAGAAAAACCGTCGGGCAATACAAAACGGATGTGGCAGCAGAAAGGATTCACGAAATCAATCCCGATGTCAGGGTTACGATCCACAAAACTTTTTATATGCCCGAAACGGCGAAGGAATTTGATTTTTCCGAATACGACTACATTGTGGATGCCATTGATACCGTCACAGGAAAAATCGCGCTTGTGGTCAATGCGGACCGTACGGGGACGCCGATCATAAGCTCCATGGGCGCGGGAAACAAACTGGATCCCACAGCGTTTGAGGTGGCAGATATTTACAGCACTTCTGTCTGCCCGCTTGCCAGGGTGATGCGGCGGGAGCTGAAACGTCGCGGAATCAAAAAACTGAAAGTCGTTTATTCCAAGGAGCCGCCGCTGACCCCCATCGACGATATGGCAATCAGCTGCCGCACAAACTGCATCTGTCCGCCCGGAACTGCAAGAAAATGTACACAGCGCCGTCAGGTTCCCGGCAGCAACGCGTTTGTTCCCTCGGTGGCGGGGCTGATCATTGCAGGAGAGGTCATCAAGGATTTGACGCAGAAAAGGTAAGATGAAAAATGGGCAAAACCAATTATCCGGAACTGGAAAAGCTGGTAGAAGAACTGGATCATATTGAAGGAAGGGAAAAAGCGGCAACCTGCAAGAGGATTCAAGTGCTGCAGGAAATTGGGAAAAAACTAATCAATGATTACACAATCGTCATTGATGATATTGTGATTGAACCGCTGCTGGTGGAAGCGTACTATTGTAAGGACACAAGTGGAGAATTTGTCGATAGCAACTGCCATCAAAATTCCAAACAAAAGGGTGCAAATCGATTTGGAAAATTGTATTTTCATAAAATCGGGCGGGGCGGCGTTGATATTTGCCTGCCGCTCGGTGAATACTACTTATCTTTCTTAATTAAAGTAGCGAACATGAAAGAAGCTGAAAAAGAGCCGTTCCCGAAGAAACAAATTGCAATACGCTCTATATTGAAGTCAAAGCAAAATGCAGAAGACCGAGGAGATGTTCTAAAATATTGTCCGGGAGAAAAAAGCCATTGTATCGTTTGTGTACCTCGAAAAAATACGATGAAAGGTAAATTTACCAAGGCGCCACTTGCGATTGTTTCTTTAGATTCATTTAAAATTCAGAAAGAAAAAAAGATAGCGGATGCAACGGTTACATCATTAGAATATGGCAGGCAATGGACAGTTGCAAAATATGGGTTGGAAAAAGCGCAATGTGATATTGAAAAAGCACGTGAAATCATCAAAAACGAAAACTTATATTCCAGTAGAATTGAAAATAAATACATGAATAGTGCGTTGGAATATATCAGAGGATGCTATGGATAAGAACCATCAGACTACAAGATGATTGGGTAAATCTTATGGATTTTATCCTGTCAGGAAAGTCTTTTTGAAGGGCAGAATGATTTTGGCAGAACGGAGGAAATGAATGAATCTGACATTACATTGCGGACGCCCGGAAGATGAATCCGGGCGTTTGCCAAAGGAAATACGGGTATATGACCTGCTGGACCGGCTCGGAATCCATTATGACCGGGTAGACCATGCGGCGGCAATGAATATGGAGGTGTGCAGGGCAATTGACGAAGCCCTGCAGGCCACCATCTGCAAAAATCTCTTTCTTTGTAACCGGCAGAAAACGCAGTTTTACCTGCTGATGATTCCCGACAACAAAGTGTTCAAGACAAAAGAGCTGTCCGCACAGATTGGCAGCGCCAGATTGTCTTTTGCCGATGCGGAATATATGGAAAAGTATCTCGACATCACGCCGGGTTCGGTCAGTGTCATGGGACTGATGAATGACACCGACCATCACGTCCGGCTGCTGGTGGATGAGGAGGTTCTGCAAGGCGAGTTTGTCGGCTGTCACCCGTGCATCAACACCTCCAGCATCCGGCTGCGGACAAAAGATGTATTTGAAATTTTTGTGCCTTATACCGGGCACGATTTTACAGCGGTTCGGTTGCTGCAAGCATAACTTCTTTCTTCATCGTGGAAACCAAAATATCTATACGCGGTCAAACTGTGCTGCGCAGTCTTTCAGCCTTGTAATCACATCGATCTGCTGGGGGCAGGCTCGTTCGCACTGGCCGCAGGCGATACAATCGGAGGCACGGCCGCCGTTTTTTACCGCTTCCGCATACTGGCGTCTGCCTTCCTCCAGCTGTCCCCATACGAGCTGCTGGTTCCGGGCGGCAAAAATCTCCGGAATTGCAATTTTTTTCGGACAGCCCGCCGTGCAGTAATGGCAGGCGGTACAGGGAATGGATTTTACGCCGGTCATAATTTCCTGTGCCTTGCGGACGGCCGCCTGTTCCGCACTGTTCAAAGGTTTGAAATCTTTCATGTAGGAGAGATTGTCTCTCATTTGTTCTATGTTGCTCATGCCGGACAGCACTGTAATGATCCCGTCCAGGGATGCGGCGTAACGGATTGCCCAGGATGCAAAAGAAGCGTCCGGATCAGCTTCCCGGAACACTTTCTGTACTGCTGTGGGCGGGTTCGCCAATGCGCCGCCTTTGACCGGTTCCATCACCACGATGGATTTGCCGTGGCGTCTGGCGACC
>CANRJG010000088.1 GCA_947630875.1 uncultured Lachnospiraceae bacterium | reverse complement strand
TTCGGTAATTTTACAGTGGGTGTATCTCAGCCCTGAAATGAGAGAGTTATAAGCGGGTGTATCTCAGCCCTGAAATGAGAAAGTTATAAGTGAGCGTTTCGCTGCTCGGAATGCGAATATAACAGTGGGGGCAGGAAATGAACTGACCCCCATTTTTTGCTAAGAAAATCTTTTGCCATCTATTTTAGGAAGGACTCCCTGCATGAATTTATGCTTTTATGAAATCAATAATCGTTACATCGATTATCTTTCTACTTTCGAACCACATTTTTTCCACAATAAACAACGCGGACAAAAAAATGAGCGAAAATATATTGGTATTCTTCTGCAGATACATAACATGGATTATTTTGCCCCGCTCTCCTCTTTCAAACCCAAACATTCAAAAATGCAAGAACGTGTGGATTTTATTAAAATCAAAGACTATGCCGTACTCAATCTGAATAATATGTTTCCTGTATCCGATGGATTATACCGATATGTGAATATTCAAAAAGAACAGGACCCTAACTATCGTGCACTTCTTCAGGCAGAATACAGGATTATAAAGAAGCTGCAGAATAAAATCCTCAAAAATGCCGGTATTGTATATCATCACCGGATAGAAAAAGGAACATCCACTCCTTTAGGACGACGATGTCATGATTTCTGCCTACTGGAATCAGCATGTCTGAATTACAGAAAATAGCTTCCATATTTCATTTTCTGACGTAAACACACTTAAAAAACGCCCGGACAAAATCTGTCCGGGCGCATCTGTATTTCTATTATTTTGCAAGCGCTGCTTTTGCTGTCTCCGCCATAGCGGTGAATGCCGCTGCGTCATTGACGGCCAGCTCTGCCAGCATCTTTCTGTTCACTTCCACATTGGCCAGCTTCAGACCATACATGAAGCGGCTGTAAGATAAACCGTTCATTCTGGCTGCCGCGTTGATTCTTGCGATCCAGAGGCTTCTGAACTGTCTCTTTCTCTCTTTACGGCCGGCATAAGCGCTGGTCAGCGCACGCATTACCGACTGCTTTGCGATTCTATACTGTTTTGATCTTGCGCCGCGATATCCCTTTGCAAGTTTTAATACTTTATTATGTTTCTTTCTGGCATTTAAAGCGCCTTTCACTCTTGCCATATTCTAATCCTCCTTTTTGATAACCCTTACATATAAGGCAAAATCTTCTTCATGTTCTTTACATTTGTTTCGTCCGTCATGGTTGCTTTTCTCAGGTTTCTTTTCCTCTTTGTCGATTTCTTTGTAAGGATATGACTCTTAAAGGCTTTATTTCTCTTTAATTTGCCGGTACCTGTTGCTTTGAATCTTTTTGCTGCTGCTCTCTTGGTTTTCAATTTAGGCATGATAAATCCTCCTTATATAATATGTAGCGGCACGCACGCCTGAGGGCGCCCCTGCCAAACCGTCGGAAGGCATTGAAAGTTTGCCTCGCATAAGCCTTCCTCCTGTATTTATGATCTTTTAGCGGACAAAAACAATGACATATTTCTGCCTTCCATTTTGGCCGGCTTGTCAATCACGGCCACATCCTTCAGCGCATCCACAAAATTGTCAAGGATGACCTTGCTGGTGGACACATGTGCCATCTCACGTCCGCGAAAACGAAGTGTTACCTTCACTCTCGCTCCTTTTTCAAGGAATTTGCGCGTCGCATTGATCTTCGTATTCAGATCATTGGTATCAATGTTCGGCGACATCCGGATCTCTTTGATCTCGATGGTTTTCTGTTTCTTTTTTGCTTCTTTTTCCCGCAGGGTCTGTTCGTACCTGTACTTGCCGTAGTCAATCACCTTGCAGACAGGCGGCTTTGCCACAGGCGCGATCATCACCAGATCCAGCTCCGCTTCCTGCGCAATCCTGTACGCTTCCTTCGAAGACATAATACCAAGTTGTTCCCCATGTTCCCCTATGAGCCGGACTTCATTTTCACGAATCTGCTCATTGATTAATAAATCGCTTATAACTCGCACCTCCATTAACGCAAAAAAAGCGGATATTAAAGAATATCCGCCTGCTGCATCAAAAAATACGATACCATATAGATAACCCGAGTCACTTGTGAAACAGTGCTAAGGTGAGAGCGGATACTCTTCTTCTCTTATTTTGTAAAACAACATATGCACTTTAGCATACAACGGTGCCTGTGTCAAGATTTTTTTTCTTTTTCACACGCAGAACGATCAGTACCGTCAGCGAAACCACTGCCGTCAGCGCCGCTACCACCATGGAAATCGGCAGCCCGATATACGGAATCAGCAGCTGATCGGTTCTGAGGCTTTCAATCCAGAAACGGCCAATCCCGTACCCGAGAAAATACAGCAGCATGAGCTGTCCGTTGTATTTTTTATGCTTCCGGTACAGCAGCAGAACCACCAGCAGTCCCAGATTCCAGAGGGATTCATACAGAAACGTGGGCGTCACCTGAATGTAACCGCCCGCCGAATGGGCCCACATCTGTTCTGTCACATCCGAATAGCGCACCGCGTCCAGGGGCAGGCGCATGGCAAACAGGGAATCGGTATATTCTCCGAAAGCCTCCCGGTTGAAGAAATTGCCCCAGCGTCCGAAAATCTGGGCAATCAGCATACACAGCACGGCGATATCCGCGCTCTTGAAGAAACTCATCTTCTTCACCCGCGTAAAAATCAGCGCTGTAATAAATGCGCCGATCAGACCGCCGTACACGCCGATGCCGCCCGCCCGAAAATTAAAAATGGACAGCAGATCATTTTTATATAAATCCCAGGAGCAGGCCACGTAGTAAATCCTTGCGGCAATGAAGCCGAATACCACCACAAACATGGCATAATCGAGATACAGCCCCACATCCTCCTGCAGACGCTTGGCCTCATAGGACAGGAAAATCAGCGCCGCCACCAGTCCGACGGCAATAATAATGCCGTAATAGGCAATCTCGATGCCGAAGATCTCCACGCTCTTGCCCACATGATCAAAATAAATATGCAGATGCGGAAAAGCAATACTGTAATCCATGGACATTCCTTCCTATTCTTTTTCTTTAAACTAGACGTTAAAACGGAACAGGATCACGTCGCCGTCCTGCACCACATAGTCCTTGCCTTCCAGCCCTACGATGCCCTGTTCTCTGGCTTTCGCATAGGAGCCGCAGTCTAACAGCGCCTGGAAATTTACCACTTCCGCCCGGATAAACCCGCGCTCAAAATCCGTATGGATCTTTCCGGCGGCCTGGGGCGCTTTCGTACCTTTTTTGATGGTCCAGG
>CANRJG010000087.1 GCA_947630875.1 uncultured Lachnospiraceae bacterium | reverse complement strand
CAGGAAGAACTCCGGTTTCAGCCCGTCACAGAAGCTGCGCAGCCGCCGGAGGAACCACTCGTCCAGACAATATGCCACGTCCAGCCGCAGTCCGTCGATGCCGAAATACTCTACCCAGAACCGCACGCTTTCAAACAGGTACTGCACCACCGCTTCATTCTGCAGATTCAGTTTGACCAGATCATAGTTGCCTTCCCAGCCTTCATACCAGAGACCGTCCTGATAAGGGGAATCGCCGCCCAGATCGATCCGGTGAAACCAGCCGATGTAAGGAGACCGTTCCCGGTTCTGCAGCACATCCAGAAAGGGACCGAATCCCCGTCCCGCGTGATTGAACACCGCATCCAGCACCACCCGGATGCCGTTTTCGTGCAGCGCATCACACACTTCCTTAAAATCCTCATTTGTTCCCAGCCGGACGTCGATTTTTCGGTAATCTCTGGTATTGTAACCGTGGGTATCCGATTCAAACACCGGAGAAAAATAGACCGCATTGATGCCCAGTTGTTTCAGATGCGGAATCCAGTCTTTCACCTTCAGGATCCGGTGCTGCAAAATCCCGTCGTTTTCGAAGGGCGCACCGCAAAAACCCAACGGATATATCTGATAAAACACACTTTCATAAGCCCACATAATCTGTCCTCCAATCGTATTTTTTCATTCTCCACCATTCTATCATGTACGCTCCCTTTCCTCAATTCGTTTTTCCTCCCGGTTGTCTTTCGCAAAAATGTATAGTAAGATACAGGTATCTCAGCAAAGAATTGACGGAGGCTGACAGATGGCATCTCTTCTGGAAAAACTGCAGCAATATACCGCATCCGCTGCGCTGCCCATGCACATGCCCGGACACAAACGCAACCTTCGCGCCTTTCCCTGGCTTTCCGCCCTCGGCGGGGCGCTGGACATTACCGAAATATCCGGTTTTGACAATCTGAACGCGCCGGAAGGTTGTTTTCTGGAACTGGAAAAGCGCGTCGCGGCACTCTGGGGTGCAAAGACAAGCATTTGCCTCGTAGGCGGCAGCACCGCAGGGATACTGGCAGCCGTCAGCGCGGCACTGGAACCCGGCGGCGCACTGCTGATTTCCAGAGCCTCCCACAAATCCGTCTATCACGCGGCGGAGCTGAACCGGGCCGAACTGCATTATCTGCTTCCTGCCATGGATTTGCAGCTGCAGATTCCGGTTTCGGTTTCCCCGGATCAGGTGGATACGGCATTGTCTCTGCACCCGCAGGTAAAACTTGTGGTGATCACCAGTCCCACTTATGAAGGGATTCTCAGCGATATTCGCGGCATTGCCGCCGTCTGCCACGCCCACGGCGCGCTGCTTTTGGTGGACGAAGCCCATGGGGCGCATCTGGGGTTCGGCCGTTTTCCGGAAAGCGCCGCGACCCTTGATGCAGACTTAGTCGTCCAGAGCCTGCATAAAACGCTGCCGGCTCTGACCCAGACAGCGGTGCTTCATATCTGCAGCACACGGCTCGACCCCGCTGTTGTCCGCCGCTATGCTGCCATGTATCAAAGCAGCAGTCCTTCGTATCTGCTCAGCGCTTCCATAGACGGTTGTGTGCAGTATCTGGAACAGGAAGGCACTGCCGCGGCAGAACGCTGGTTTGCCGCGCTGGAGGATGTTTCCCGGCGGCTGCAGCATTTAAAACAGCTGCAGATTTCAGAGAATCTCCCCGGCGTCTATGCAAAAGATCCCTCCAAACTGCTGATTTCCACGGCAGCATGCGCATTGGATGGCATGGAACTGGCCGAAATGCTGCGGTGCCGTTTTTCCATTGAAGTGGAAATGGCCTGCCCGCAGTTTGTCCTCGCCATGACCGGAATGGGGGACGATACTGCATCCCTGTCACGTCTCGCCGACGCCTTGGAAACCATTGATGCGCTGGATTTTGGAAAACCCCCGGCGTCGGTGCTGTCTGACACGTGTCTTCCGGAATCTGTCCTTTCCCTGCAGGAAGCCGTGAAAGCCTCCCGTATTCCTGTCCCGCTGCAGGAGGCAGCCGGCCGCATCAGTGCAGAATATGTCTGGGCGTACCCGCCCGGCATTCCCCTGCTGGCGCCCGGGGAGCGCATCGATGCGCAGCTCCTGCAGACGGTATTGACCCGGACAGGTCTGCATTCCACATATAACGGACTGCCCGCGCATATTTTTTGTATCGGGAAATATTGACCTGTGTCAAAAAATGATGTAGAATAACGGTAATCATAATATAAGTATTAAAAGAAAGGGGACATTCCCATGAAGCGTATTCAGACGATCGATACTCGTGATTTAAAAGAAAGCACTGTTTCCGGCGGCTGCGGTGAGTGCCAGACATCCTGCCAGTCCGCATGCAAAACCTCCTGCGGGGTTGCCAATCAGATGTGCGAACACAAAGACGAGGAATAATTTCAAACGATCGATGCCGCTTGCGCAAAGCGCAGGCGGCATTCTTTTTACTTATTTTCAAACAGCGACAGGAGATTGTTTATGATTCACCAATACCAGTTAAACGGTTACAATATTGTATTAGACGTCTATTCCGGTTCCGTGCACTTAGTGGATGAAGTGGCCTACGACATGATCGCCATGTACGAAACCAACACGCCGGAAGAGATCATTTCGGCCATGCTGGCCAAATATGCCGATCGACCGGATGTGACGAAAACCGAGCTGCGGGAATGCCTGCAGGACATCGATGCGCTGAAACAGGCCGGAAAGCTGTTCAGCGAAGATCCTTACCGGGATCTGGCGCAGCATGTCAAACAAAAATCCGACGATATCAAGGCACTGTGTCTGCATGTGGCGCACACCTGCAACTTAAACTGCAGCTACTGCTTTGCCGCCCAGGGGAAATACAAGGGCGAACGGGCGCTGATGACCTTTGAAGTGGGCAAACAGTCCCTGGACTTTCTGGTAGCGCATTCAGGAAACCGCGTCAATCTGGAAGTGGACTTTTTTGGCGGTGAGCCTCTGATGAACTGGGATGTGGTAAAGCAGCTGGTAGCCTACGCCCGCAGTATTGAGGAAGCCGTCCATAAAAAATTCCGGTTTACCCTTACCACCAACGGTGTGCTGGTAGACGACGAGGTCATCGAGTTTGCCAACCGGGAAATGCACAACGTGGTCATGTCCATTGACGGCAGACCCGAAGTCCATGATCGTTTCCGCGTTGACTACGCAGGGAACGGCAGTTTTGAAAAAATCGTGCCGAAATTTCAAAAATTCGCCAAAGCCCGCGGGGACAGGAACTATTATGTACGGGGCACTTATACCCATTACAATACGGATTTTACCAATGATCTGTTTTATCTGGCGGATCTGGGATTTACGGAATTGTCAATGGAGCCTGTTGTCTGCGCGCCGGACGATCCCGTTGCTTTGACAGAAGAAGATCTGCCGAAACTGTTTGAACAGTATGAAATTCTTGCAAAAGAAATGCTGAGACGGGAAAAAGAAGGCCATCCGCTGACCTTTTATCACTATATGATCGACCTGACCCACGGCCCGTGCATCTATAAGA
>CANRJG010000086.1 GCA_947630875.1 uncultured Lachnospiraceae bacterium | reverse complement strand
GCCGAAGATGTCCTTGAGCGCATCTTGGACTTCCTCCCGGCTGCCGGGCTTATACGTTTCCAGGATCATTTTTGCGAGCGCCTCGCCTCGGGGATTGCTTTTCTTTCTTCTTCCCATTGCTCTTTCGTCCATTTCCTTTTGTCCTTTCTAATTTACCGCACCCTATCGCAAAAATAAAGTGCATAAGTTACGTTTCCTGTAACTTACACACTTTATCTTACACGGCCCAAATTAATAATGAGGTATCCACATGATATAAAAGAACCCTATATTAATTCTTGGATAGCCTACATAGTTTGCCTAAGAAGTTTGTCAATGGCTGAACCTGCTTCACTCAATCTTATTTCCTTATTTCCACATACCATACTCTGGATATCGCACCTCGTTTTGGGAATATTGTCCACCACATACTGTTTAACCTGATCCTGAACTGAAGTCCATGGAACTCCATGCAGTGAAAAGCGTAATGCCATCTTAAGATTCCAGAAATACTTATCTTCGTAATTCCGATTAGGAATACTGACATGGAATTCTGTTTTTATAGCATCTGCGTACAATTTGGAAGGGAAAAGGGATTCATATTCAATGTGGTGCAGCGGTGCGCAGTCGCTCCATTCAATTGTCGATAGTTCATCACTATCCAATTCTCTTTTGAACTTGAAAAAATCCTTTCCTCTTCTTGATGAATATACATTGAACATGGGAAGAAGAACGACTCCATGCGACATTGTTTTGATTGAAGATATGGCGCTTTTTACTATGTCTTTTTGATCGAGAGGTAATATGCCTATAAGTTCTTGAAGTAATGCAAGAGTAAAGTACTCGCTATACTTTGGCAATAACTGTAAAATAGCATATCTTTCCATGCTATCTCTGACAATTAGAATATATTTATAATTGATAGGAGTAATTACAGCCGACCTGCTCGACGAGGCAAGCTCGGTTACAGGCGCAACAGCAACATCTTCGTTCCTTAACTCATTTTGGAACTCCTCATATGAACTTTGTAGAGACTTTGAATAAGCGATGAACCCTTCATGCATCTCTTCTGCGTATTGCTTGGCCTCATCTAGAGATGGAAAACACTTATCCCATTTCAAATATCCACACTCGTTGTTTTGATATGCATGATACTCCATTACACCTGCGTCATTCCAGGTGGTTGCTACTCCTATCGCATTACTAGAATGTGAGTAACTTATGATATCAGTATTACACTCTGAGAGGACGATGTCTTGAACATCGACACTATCGTCAAATGTGAGTACAATTTTCCTGTTTCTTTGTTTCTTATACGTCATCATTGTGCTCGAACCTCCTTTAAAACACCCATCAAAAGCAGGTGCTTGATTGGTATTGGCATTTTGTACTGATATCCTCCGCCAAGACCTTGCTTCCCGAACGGTTTTACTGGAGCAATATACCCTTCAACTATGTCAAGTTGCACTAATTCTTCCGCATAGTTGATTGCTGCAGCATTCAATGAATAGAATTTTGATTTCTCTTTAATCTTTTGCATAAGTAACTGCCTAGATATATCGCAAGTTGCGATATATCTATGATAGGCAGGTTCATTGGTAATATGGACTTCCTCAAAAAGATATGGAATTGCACGTTCCTGAACTGAATAAACGTCTCGTTGTTCAGAGCAAGGTATTGGGCAGAGATAACTGCCATCGCTACCTCCAACTCGATCAAACAGTGTTCCTTTGGGGATTACAGTCTTTATTTGATATGTGCCCTCCACAAATTCAGCATACTTAAGCGCGGAAGACCCCGCATCATTACTATTCCAGCCATTCCATTTATACTCCAAGTAATACTCGGCGGTATTCTCTTCATCTTGTTCGCTTTTTCTTATAGATACAACAGTTTTTGAATGGAAAGGAATGAGTTCATCACCGCGTCTTTCTTTTGGAGTGGCTCTGTATAGCTTTTTTAATTGCGAAACTAGTCTAAACTTCTCTAGCCATGTATATCTCTTGTTCCCAGGATGGTTATTATAGATTTTTTCCAATGCAATTTGAATAGCAGTCCGGAGCTGCGATGCACAATCTTCTTGTGTGACAATGCGTAGTTTATTCATTATACTCTCTCTTTCATTGGTTTCAGAAACCACTGGCTCTGCTAGTGGAGGTGTCTCGTAAAAAGCTTTAACAGCAAGCATCGAGCGAAGCGAGCTACAAGCAAAAACTTAATTACAAGAGCACTAATGGAAAAAGGAATCGCCCGTCTACGGGCTGTAGGACAAGTAAAGCAAGCGGTAAATATTGATGCGTCTTGAGACGCCTGTTGGTCCCAGACCCTTCTGGGGCCTATTCAACCCTCTGGCTTCGCCGGATGGCTTGACTTGCAAAGGTAACAATAATTAATCATATTATTATAGCATGTTCTGTTAAACTATACAATAGTTTTTTGCACAAGCCAAAAAACGGTAATCACGTCGTGAATTTGCCCTGCCAGACATACGTACTGGCGTAATAACGTTGCCTGCACGGCCGTCGATCCATGCCCAGCCATATAGATGTTCATGAGGCGTGAGATACAGATCCCAACAACCACATGAGTTTGCAGAGTGCCGTATTTGTGGACTTGCCGCGTTAGTCGAAAAATACATTGATGACATAGGAGGATACTAAAACTATGGAAACGATCCAATGCATAGAGGGACGCAGAAGTGTACGCAGATTCAAACAAGAGCAGATCCCGGAGAAAACACTTGAGGAACTGGTGAGCGCCGCATCTTACGCACCAAGCTGGAAAAACACTCAGACTGTGAGATACACCGCGATATATGACCAAGCGCTGATAGCGCGTATTGCCAATGAGGCGATACCTGATTTCCCGGCTAACCAGAAAACCATCCTGGGCGCGCCTGTACTGATAGTCGTTACGACCATTGATAAACGCTCTGGCTATGACCGTGATGGTACATTTTCTACGTCAAAGGGGACACACTGGCAGTCCTTCGACGCTGGTCTTTCCGTTCAGACCTTTTGCCTCGCCGCTCATGACAAAGGCATTGGTACAGTCGTTCTCGGTATTTATGACGAGGCGGCGGTATCCCGTTTGCTTGACATCCCGGAAGGTGAGAGCGTTTCGGCACTTATCCCATTGGGGTATCCCAACGAAGAGCCACACATGCCGCTGAGAAAAACGACCGATATTTTGCTTCGCATCATCAAGTGATAAAATAGCTGCAAAGACCATCAAGGGTTGGTATATCAGCAGGAAAAGCAATAGCAATACTGCAGACGACCTAGCTGTGCCGTCTGCAGTATCAGTTATGGCAAATGTGGCGTCAAATGATAGACAGGGAACAAAACATTGTCCATTAGGTTATCGCTCATACATAAACTACTTCGTGATAGACGATCTCCCGCGCACAGGCTGCGATGTTGTTCATCAAGCCTGTCCAGCGCATTTGGTCTTTGGCCTTCAGTTCCTCCGTAACGCCGTCCTGAGCCGCCATTTGTTCTACCAGCCGAGAAAACAAGGCTTGGGCCCGCTCATCCGTATCGGCCAGGTGCGTGTTTAGCTGCCCGCTCAT
>CANRJG010000085.1 GCA_947630875.1 uncultured Lachnospiraceae bacterium | reverse complement strand
GTACTGGAGCCTTGTGCTGCTCCTGTGCCTTTTTACCGGAATCTTAAGCCGGCCGCTGTCCCTGCTGAACAATCTGCTGTTTGAAGGCATGTGGAAGCTGGTCAATCTGCTGCTCAGTGTGGCAACAAAAAGCGTGGTTTGAGGCGAGACCCGGAGGTGGCGATATGAATTACCAGGACTTGGTGAACGGCATAAAAAAATACGGTTCGTCGGAACGCGACATTTGCTTTTCCTGCCTGGGGGTGTCTCCCGAACAAATAAACCGTGATGTGATCATTGCGCCATGGTGGGAACCCAGAACGCTGCCGTCTCTCGGAAATGCTGTATATCTGAAAACCTCATATGACAAAGACGCCGTAAAGATCTGGAATATTGAGAATAATGGGTGCAATATGACTTATATCAAGACCGGCATCGGCGCGCCGGTCCTGATGGACACTGTTCTTGCACTCGGTTTAACGCCGTGTGAACGGCTGATCTTCATCGGATCGGTGGGCTCGCTGGATCAAAATATCAGCATTGGCGATATCGTCATTCCCGAATACAGCATTTGCGGAGATGGGGCAAGCCGGTATATTTCTTTCGATCTGCTGAAAGGGAAGGATGCTTTCGGCAGCAGAGCATATCCCGACAAAACGCTGCATGCGAGCCTGATGTCGGCCGCCGACGGGATCTGCAGCGCGAAAAACGTGCGGCTTCACGTTGGCAGAACATTCAGCGTGGACACGATCTTTGCTCAGTATGCGCATATCGACGAGATACTCGAAATGGGGTGCAACACCATAGAGATGGAGACTGCTTCGGCATTTCAGGCGGCAGGATCGGCAGGAATTTCCATCGCGGCGATCTTCAGCGTTTCCGATAACACGGTGACAGATAAATCGCTTATGAGCGGAAGAACCGAGCAGGAGAAGACGTATAGAAGGCAGGTCAGGGGTGAGATTATTCCGGAGATCATTTTAAAGATATTTGAGAGCCGCCGTGCGAAGTGAGCGGATACGACGGAGAACAATTCCATTATCGCCCGCAGTGCTGCCGATCTCGCTTACGAAAACCGCGCCGCCTGCTTTCGAATAAACAGAATATAGGCCAGCGCCAGCGCCGCGGCGGTAATGACCCAGCTGACCGGATATACCATCATCAGCGTAAAGAAGGTGGGCGCTTTCCGGAATATCACATAGACCCAGAAAATTCGTGTACCGCACACCCCCGCAAAAGTCAGCACCGCAGGCACAAGGGAATATCCGTAACCCCGCAGCGAACCGGAAATCACCTCCATCACCGCATTGATGACCTCGGCCGATACAATAAACCGCAGCCGTACCATGCCGATTCTGGCAATCACCGCGTCCCCGTTAAAAATCGCCAGCAGCGGCTTGCCGAATACAACGGTCAGCAGAGAAACAACTGCCGTGATACAAAGATCCAGAATCAGGCTGATTCGCGTAATCTTACGGCACCGGGACAAATTGCTCGCGCCGTAATTTTGTCCCACAAAAGTGGTCGCCGCCTGTCCGAAGGCATTGATCAGATAATTCACCAGCACTTCGATATTGAAAGCCGCGGAAGACGCCGCCATCACATCGGATCCCAGACTGTTGATGGCCGACTGAATACAGATATTGGACAGGGAAAATACCATGCTCTGCAGGCCTGCCGGCAGTCCGATCTGCACGGTTTCCTTCAGTTCTCTCGGGTAAAACCGGATTTGCTTCAACCGGATCCGGATATCATCTTTGCGCCGGCAAAGCAGCACAAACAGCAGCGATGCGCTGACCAGATTGGAAATCACCGTCGCAGTGGCCACGCCGTCAGCGGTCATGCCGACCACACAAACAAAAAACAGATTTAAAATCACATTCAGGACGCCGGAAATCACCAAGCAAATCAGCGGCGTCCGGGTATCTCCCTGACTACGGAAAATAGCCGCCTCAAAATTATAAAGAAAAATCACGGGCATGCCCAGCAGATAAATCCGTAAGTAAGCCAGTGCCATGGGAAAGACCGTATCCGGCACCGACATCACCCGCAGCAGCGCCGGCGCCAGCAGTTCTCCCGGAACCAGCACGGCCAGTCCGCCAAGCAGAGAAAACAGCACCGCGCTGTGTACACAGCGCTGAATCCCTGCCCCGTTCTTCTGTCCCGTAAATTTTGAAATAACAACATTTGCCCCCAGCGCAATGCCCGCAAAACCATTGACCAGCAGACTGATAATGGCACTGTTGCTTCCTACCGCCGCCATGGCGTCCTTTCCGGCAAACTGCCCCACCACGGCCACATCCGCCGCGTTAAACAGCTGCTGCAGCATCCCGGTCAACGCCAGCGGAATGGCAAACCAGAGTAATTTATCCACGATGCTGCCCTGCAGCATATCGATTTGTTTCTGTTTCCCTTCGCTCATTTTCTTCGCCTCTCAAATTTCTTTCCGCGATTGTTGTCAGGAATTATTTTAGCATTGAATTCCATGGGAATCTATGTCTCTTTTATCTAAATAATTGCAGAAAAATGTCCTGTGCTGCCGGCACAACGAATAATACTAAAAGAGGATGCCCTCATTTAGGACACCCTCTACCAGATTTTCGTTTATTCGTTCAGCCAGGTTTGTATGGTTTTGAGCTCTTCGTCCAGGACATTGGCAATCTCCTCTGCGGAAAAGCCCATGCCGGCCATGCGGACGGCAATTTTCCGACTTTTTTCCAACCGGCCGCGCTGCAGACCCTTCGCCTCACCTTCCAGACGGCCGCGTTCCAGCCCTTCATCCCGCGACTCCTTCAGAGCCGCATTCCAGATATAGTCCTGATCATACAATATATTCATTGAATCCATAACCTCCTTCTTTCGGCCCTTCAAAAACTCTGTCAACACATTCTGCTCTATGCAAAGTCGTACAGTTTCCTCTACTGCTTTTTTCGTTCTTCCATACTTCGCATACTGGCTTCGGCAGATTTTTGTGAACTGCACGTACTGCCATACGATGTCTCCTTCTGTCTCTCCGTACAATACGCGCACTTTCAGTTCCAGTGCTGTCGGACGCCCTTCATAAAAAGACTCTGACAAACTGATATACGTCGGTTTTTCCTGTCGTTCATCACCAATGTATATCATGTAAAATTCCATCTCCGGCAGCGTGATCTTTCTGCTGCTGTATACATTCTGATCCTTCTCCGCGATCTCTTCCTGTATCGTCTGTAAAAGATACAGCAGGATCCGAACCAGGATGTTTTCTGACCACTGGCTCTGCGATTCCACCAGAATCAGCAGGCGGTCTCCTGCTTTGAAACCCAGATCATTGTACATCTGATTCATCAAAACATTCTCCAGTGTTACGATCTCTATCTGTTCTTTGGTCATCTTCCGATCTTCCGGATGCAGCGCCTGATACAATAACAGGCTGTACTCCGGCTCTTCGAACAGTTTCGTAAATACACTGTCATAAATTTTCTTTTTTCCGGTTTTTCTTTTACGGAGACTCCTTCTTTTGTAAATAGCTTCCTCCTTTCCCCTTTTTTCAGGCAATACCGTTTTTGGATGCCCTCTCTTGAGTTCCCGTTTTGAAAATTTCTCCCCCATCAAAAGTTGTATTTATTCTAACAAATCCTTTACCGAATTGCAAGATCACAACCCTTCCATCTACGGTTCATTTTCGGTTCATTTTTTTCTCATTTTCTTGCCAAATTGTCACGGCCCGCATTCGCTCCAAATATAAACATTTTATGATTCAAAATGGAAAAAAATGTATATGTGCTCATAAAAATCAAAAAGAAAGGTGAGAAAGTATGAAAAAAGCAAAATGGTTTTCGGGTATTACCAGAAAA
>CANRJG010000084.1 GCA_947630875.1 uncultured Lachnospiraceae bacterium | reverse complement strand
AAACGCAGACTGGATGTAATAGCGTTTGCTGCCACGATTCGCAACGAAATCCACTTCATACTGTACTCTTTTGTTTTTGCCGTCGTCTGTTTTCATTGTAACTTCCACAATGCCGACATCAATGTCAAACTCCCGAACGCGAAGCTCGTTATAGAGGATATTCTCCATGATGTGATTCTCCTCCTGCTGCCGGAAGTTCAGTCTTGCGTTGCGAAGTCCCACATCCGAATAATAATATTTCATCGGGGAGCCGATCTGCTTTCTCCCTTTCACATCATATCGCTTTGCCTGATAAAGCATAAAGGCATCAATAAAGTAGTCAAGATATCTGCCAACCGTATCATTGGTCACAGACAGACCCTTGACTGAGCTGAAGGTGTTTGCAATGCGGACAGGATTCGTCAGCGATCCGACCGCAGAGGCCATCAGGTCAAGCAAATCGTCCAGCACCGTTTTATCATGGCCGAGCCTGTGACGCGCCATGATGTCGTCCAGATAGATTTTATCGAACAGGTCATGCAGATACTTGCTTTTGTCCTGCGGCGTTTTTTGCCGGAGAATCAGAGGCATCCCGCCGTAAGTAAAATAATCCCGCCACGCATGACGTTTGTCGTCTCCGTAAGCGTCATAGAATTCCCGATAGCAAAGAGGGTTGACGCGCACCTCGTCTCCTCTTCCGCGAAATTCGGTCAGAATATCGGAGGAAAGCATTTTGGAATTGCTTCCCGTGACATACAGATCGACATTCTTGATTTTCATGAGTCCCAGCAGGACGTCCACGAAACCGACTGTTTCTCCGCTGTCGGGCAGATAAGGGTTCGGGATATCCGCTACTTTCTGGATCTCGTCCAAAAAAACATAGTACATCCTGTCCTTATCTGCGAGCAGGCTTCGGATATACTTTCCCAGCTCCAACGGATTCCTGTACCGGATGTTTTCGTCATCGTCCAAGGCAAGCGCAATGATATGGGAATCGTCCACACCGATGCTGTTCAGATAGCTGCGATAAATTTCAAACAACAGATACGACTTCCCGCAGCGACGGATGCCGGTGATCACCTTTACCATTCCGTTTTCTTTTTTATCGATCAGTTTATCAAGATACCTTTGGCGTTGTATCATGTCCATCTCTCCCATCTGCGCTTTCGATGAAAATGTGCAAGCACGCATTTTTGACTAATGACAGTATGCACCTCTTTCGATAAAAAAGCAAGCGGGATAGATGAAATTCAAATAAATTTTCTTTTTAATTTGGACAATGCTTTTTATGCGCTTTATTCAATCAAAATTTCCCATTTGCCGTAGCGTTTGCCGCTTTCACGGCGGATATAATTTTTATCCTGCAGCGATTTCATAATTCGCTTGATTGTTGCAATAGATTTTCCTGTTGCTTCAACGAGTTCTTGCTGTTTCACTGTCGGGTTCTTTGCAACCAATTCTAAAACTGCAAATTCTTCTAAAGTACAATCCAAAGTATCAAATTGATACTTTGGAACTTTGGAATTGATACTTTGGAAATTGCTTTCATCCACAAAATCAACGTGCATATAGCGATTTTTCAATTCGTAATTTGTACCGAGCAGAAGGTTTGAGAAAAACAATTCCAAAAATTTTGTAGTGGAATGAATCCCTTTTTGCAAATCGTTATAGTTTGCTCGAACCAATGCGTTGCGGAAATACCAGGAGTTTTCACGGAACGCATCGTTATTGACGCGGAACCCAAAGGTTTTTATATACTTAATTATAAACACAGCGGTGGCTCTTGTATTTCCCTCGCCAAAGGGATGAATCTGCCAAATGTCCGATGCGAATTTTGCAAGATGCTTTACCGATGCTTCCACCGACAGTCCCTCATAGGAAAACTGTTTTTCAGTGGAAAAATCATAATCCAAAGTATCTTTTATGCTGTTGGAATCGGCGTAGATAACCGATTCGCCGTTCAGTATCCATTCCTTTTTGGAAATGTTGTATTTTCGGATTTGTCCGGCGTGGTCAAATACGCCCTCGAACAATCTGCGGTGAATGGTAATCCACTCAGCAGGGGAAAATTGAAACGCCTTTTCGCCCAAAAGCTTCGTTATTCTTGCAGATACAATATCTGCTTCTTTTGTTTCGTTTTCGATTTCTGCGCGGGTAGTTCTCTGCTCGTAATAATTGTAAATACGCTTCTGCGCCTCATCGATGGTGATTTTGCCCTCGATGTGATCCTTTGCCGTCTCCAGTAAATAATCAGAGGTTTTCAACCCGTCAACCGCCTGCAAGCCGATCGCCGTTTGCCAGGCTTCACTTTTTTCGGCTCTTTCCGGTTCGCCCTGTCTGATATATTCTTCAAGTTCAAATTGCCAATGCTTGTCGGGCATATTTGCACCTCATTTCGTTATCATAATTCTTCCGTCTTAAAGGTCGTATAACCCTCATAGCAGTAGCTGTGGTCGATGCCTTTCATATAGACCTCACGGCTGTTTATTTCGTCTGTAAGCGCACCTTTCAGCAACACTTTGATTTCCACATCTTTAATCGGGCTGCGCTCCATTGCGAGCAGATAATCTTCCTTTTCGACCTTGCTCCAGTCGACCACCTTGCCGATTTCATTTTTCAAAATATGGTCAAGCCAAATGCGGGTGCTGCGGCCGTTGCCCTCACGGAACGGGTGGGCAATGTTCATCTCAACGTACTTTTCCACAATCTCATCAAAGTTCGATTGGGGCATTTTTTCGATATTCTCAAGTGCCGCCTGCAAGTACATTAAAGGCACAAAACGGAAATTGCCCTTTGCAATATTGACGGTTCTGAGTTTGCCTGCAAAGTCGTAAATATCCTCGAAAAGATACTTATGGATTGCCTGCAATGTAGAAAACGTGCCGGCAGAAAGACCATCTAAAACGCCATTTTCAAAAAGTTCCGCAGCCTTTTTCTTGCTGATGCGTTCTTCTTCACGGGCAAGGTCGGCAGAACTTGTCAGCCCTAATTTATTTTCAAGTGCCATATCGCACCTCCGAAATCAATTCCTTTTCTGATGATGGATTTCTTTCAAATCCTCTATGGCAAGTTCAGGATCCATCGTGTGAAACATCATATAATTCCGTTTCATTGTTTGGACGGGAGCCTGCTTATAAATCTTTGCGCTGTCCTCACCATTGTAATAGTGCCAATAACGGTAAATATAGCCTATCCAGTACAGCATATCCGCAGAAAATATTTCTCCGTCTCCTGTGAGCGATGCACCTGCCGCAGAGGCGACTTCCTCCAGCAGGTATTCTTCTCCTGCCCACTGCATACGGTTATATGTTGAATCAAGCGCCTTTGCGGTATCGGACATCATAAAGGCCTTGATAAAATCGGCGCTGTTATAGTTCTTCCCGGCAGATAATTCAAATAACCTGCCTTGAATATCACAAAGCTTTAACTGAAGCTCATTCATTGTTTCCCTCCACGCTTAGCCTCATCGAGTATTTCATCAAAGAACATACCCTCACGACGATAATTCCTGCAAATATCGTTGGCCAGGGAAATCCCTCTCGCCCTGTTTTCTTCGGCTGCCTCTTTCATAAACAGTCTTTCAAGGTATGAAAGCGAAACCTCTGTTTCGATATGCACAGCATCACAGCCCTTTTGTGAAACAGCCACATACTGCTTCCCAGGCTGAAGGGCAGAAAGACTATTGATCAGTGCCATATCAGTCACATTGCCGACAAAAAAGTTATCGATAACGAAAAACATGCGGTCATTTGCAATGCTTCCGATTATCAGATCCTTGTTTAATGTCATATCACGGTACTTGTTGTAGAAAGGCGTACCGTTTATTTTTTCCATTTTTCCTCTGTG
>CANRJG010000083.1 GCA_947630875.1 uncultured Lachnospiraceae bacterium | reverse complement strand
GCCCTGCGGCTCTATCACAAGTTCAACGACTGGTTCGACCGCTACCTTCCGAAACACAGGTACATCGTGGAGGAGATCGAAAGCCCGACCGCCGTGTACCTCGGCATCATGAAAACAAACGGCATCCCGGTCGATCTCCCGCTCATGCAGGAGCGCAAGGCCGAGGCTGAAAACGAGATGGAACGCATCCGCAGGGAGATCGAGTTCATCATCGGCGATGTGAACATCGGCGCTAACTGCTCAACGCAGGCGTTCAAGAATTTTCTGTATAAAGACCTGGGGCTGCCCATCTTAAAGACCACGGAAACCAACCGCGAGGCGGCTGACGATATGACGATGACGCTCCTCAAGGAGTGGTGCGATGAGAACCGGCCGGAACTGTCGGGGCTTTTCACGCTGGTGCAAGAGTACCGAAAGTGGGGCAAGATCAAGTCTACATATATCGATGGGTACTTGAAATACCTCAATCCCGTGACGGGCTGCATCCATCCGGAATTGTTTGCTCTGTCCACAGACACAGGAAGGATGAGTTGCCGGAATCCTAATGCGCAGAATATGCCCAGGAAGACCAATGATCCCATCGGCGTCCGCAACTTCATCAAGGCGCCAGAGGGTTGCCTTATCCTGTCGCTTGATTTTTCGCAGATCGAACTGCGCGTAGGCGCGTTCTACTGCCGCGACGAGGTGATGATGGATACCTACCGCAAAAACGGCGATATCCACGCCGCCACGACCAGCGTCATTTTCGGCGTGAGCTATGAGGAAGCCCAGGACAAACATTCGGAAAATTATAAGGAACACAGGACGATTGCCAAGAACGTGAACTTTGGCACTTTCTATGGGCTGTTCCCGCGCGGACTCCAGAAAACGCTGAAGTTCAAGGCGGGGGTTGAAAAATCCGTGAGTGAGTGTGAGGAGATTCTTTTCAACCTTAAGCATGGATACAAGGGGCTGACCGCTTGGCAGGAAGAGACGAAGGCAGAAGCCGCAAGGCGCATGTACTCTGAAACCCGGCTCGGAAGGCGCAGGTACCTCCCCGGCATCACCTCGGACAATTGGGGACAGAAGTCGTTTGCGGAGAGGTGTTCGCTGAACACGCCTATCCAGGGAACGGCGGCGGACATCCTGAAACTTGCCATCACGAGGATACTTGCCGGACTGCCGGAGCGTGAATGGCTCAAGCCCATCCTTCAGATACACGATGAACTGACTTTCATTATCCCGGAGGACAGGCTGAAAGAGGCGGTGGCTTTTATCCGTGCCTGCATGGAAGAAAAACCTTTCCCGGAGTTTGACCTTCCGCTTATCGCGGAAGCGTCCGCGGGACCGACCTTTGGAATGATGGAAGAACTGGAGGATTGATTATGCCAGCAAAGCGTTACAGGCAAGCAAGGAGGCAAAAAGGGCGAAAGCCGGTACCGCGATACCCGACTGGTACGATCCGACCGACAAGTATCCGCGCTTCCTGCCGGGAGTGCTTGCGAAGTACATGTTCGAAAATCAGCATGTGATCTACGCTGCGGAACAGTATTTCATTTACCGCGGCGGTGTTTACTGCGAGATGTCCGAAATGGAAGCTCAGCGTCTCGTTCAGGAAAAGATGCTGGTGAAGGAAACGACGATGTCGCAGATCGTTGACGCGGAAAAGCAGTGGCGGCTCCTTGCGCAGAGGGGCATCCGCGAACTTAACGCAAATCCCTATATTATCAATGTCCGCAACGGCTTATACAATGTCCTTGAGGATACGCTGACGGAACACACGCCGGATTATTGTTCTACGGTGCAGCTAAATGCAAACTACGACAAAACAGCGGACTGTCCGCGGTTTAAGAAGTTCCTTGTGGAGTCGATGGGCGGCGATATGGAACAGGTCGGTCTGATATTTAACAACGACGTACCGGTTTTATACACGCTAACAAAATGTATCATTTTCCGATAAAGCGTCGGAAGCCCTTTACGTTTCTCCAGCAGGTTGAGTTCACAACGAAGCTCATCCTGGTACATTGCGTTTCGGTAATGCTTTTTCAACGGCAGCCACGGCAGCTTCACAAACAAAGAATCACCGATTATGTCGCAGCCGATCCATGCGGTTTTCTTGAAAACATCATGCTTCAGCTTGTCAGCTTCATCCCGATCCTGAATACCGCAGACGGTTATGCCATGCAGAAGACGCAGAAAAACCTCTGTGTTTTCCCACACCGAGAAATATTTCATGGATATCTCCGAACACAGCGTCTCGTCCTTCTCATCCTGAGTCAGAAACAGATTGTTTCCCGGATTATCACAGCTCTCCTTGAGCTGAGTGAGAATCTTCCGGTATGAATCCAGGCAGTTAAGCGCCGAGTCAACCTGTTCCAATAACTCATACTGGTTTATGTACCGGTTATCATAGTTGTTTTCCATCATTTTTTCCTCCTTGTCAATTGACATGAATTTTGTTCTCTATATACTAAATACTGAATTTTTTCAAAAAAGTGTCGGAATTCTATGCAAAATTACGTTTTTATTTTTTTAATGATGAAAAATGTTGATGACAACCGGGTTCTGGACAATAATAAATTATATATTGACAGAAAATCATTAATCATATATAATATAAGTAAAGAAAACAAAGAAATTCAAGGAGGTAATTTTATGGATATCGCAAAAATGTCAAGTAAAGGTCAAATTACTATTCCCATATCCATTCGGCAGGCGTTAAAATTAAAAGCCGGAGACAAAATTGTTATACAGGAAGAAAACGGGCGGTTTTATTTTGACAATGCTGCGCTGGTAGCCTTTGCCCGGATTGAAAAAGAATTTCAGGGAGCTGCATCTGAAGCGGGATTTTCCTCGGAAGAGGATATGCAAGAATATATGCAAGGTATACGAAAGAAAGTTAGGGGTTATTGACAATGAAAGTCATGCTTGATACAAATATATTAATTTCTGCTATATTCTTTCCGTCAGAGCAAACACATGAGTTTTTGAAAAAAGTCTGCGAAAATCATAGCATGGTATTGTGCGATTATGTAATTGATGAACTACGGCTTGTTGTCGAGCGAAAATTTCCGCATAAGAAAACTGCTCTGGAAGTGTTTTTGTTCGAACTTCCTTTTGAACTTATCCATACGCCGAAAAATATAGATGTCGGTAACTTTCCGTCCGTAAGGGATCAGAAGGATTCACCTATTCTTGTCACGGCGATAACTGAAAACGTAGATGTTTTTGTGACAGGAGATAAAGATTTTTTGGTGTTGGACATTGACACTCCGCTAATATTAACGATGGCTGAATTTTTGGAACGCTGTTAAAAAAAATAATACTCTGAAAATTTGTCTGCATGCAAACACAAGAACGCAGGTCTTGACGGCTCTGCGTTCTTTATATCCACATACCATTATTTTGTTTTTTCATCCTCAAGCGTTTTAAGAAATCTGATATATTCAAGCACCTTATCTTGATTATCTTCGGATAATGATTCAAATGCCTCGACTAATTTACTAACCTTCTTCTGGGCTTCCGTTTCGGTGAATGTCATATTTTCGCGTCCCAATAAATAATCGACTGACACGTTAAAATAATCCGCGATTTTGTTTATATGTTTTTTATATGATGCGTTCACGCCTTTTTTCCAATCAGAGAGAGCCGTTTTATTTAACCCAACATCTTTCAGAAACTGCTGTTGTGTAATGCCATGTTCTTTAATTAACATAATTATTCTATCTAACGTATCCAATATTTCACACTTCCTCACAATTATTCAGCATTTTACGAAATAATGCTTGACATTTCGTAAAAGATATGGTATAATATGTATAAGCTAAACAAAGGCACACAAAACTCTTCCCACATTTTATATGCCATATTTAGCTTCCCTCATATAGAAATAGCTCTGCACCGCCAAATGAAGGGCTATTTCTATCCTAAATAAATTATAACATAAACGAAACAAAAAAACAACACTTAAATTTAAAGGAGGAAAACCAATGTAAAGATATAATTATGATACGGCTAAATGGGACT
>CANRJG010000082.1 GCA_947630875.1 uncultured Lachnospiraceae bacterium | reverse complement strand
CAATAATTATGTTGAACTCAAAAGGAGATAGGAGGCTCCCTCTCAGCTTCGGCTCAACATAATTAACATTATATTTAGGAACGAGACAAACCGTCAGAATAGACCGAAACCAGAGTTACATCCGTAATAGAATGAAAAGTTTCATAGTTTGTCACACATAGGTATTGATTTTTTGAAATTGTGTGGTATTATATTATCAGGAGGTGAGAGCATGCTAATCGGCTCTGTTGTAAAAAATGAAGCTTTGCGAAATGCGCAGATGATAGAACAGTATGAAGCGCAGCTTGCCACACTGCCCAAAGGGTCTCTCATTTCTCGCAAAGGATATTTCTATTTGAAATTCCGAAAAGACGGCAAGGTCTGCGATGAATACGTCGGGAAAGACCCGGTCAAAGTATCCGAGTTGCGAGAACGACTTGCCCTCCGAAAGCACTGCGAAACCATGCTTTCTACCTTGAGGCAGGAACAGAAGAAAATTCATAAAATATTGGAGGAACTGGTATGATCCTTTATCATGGCAGTACGGAACTTGTCGAGCGTCCTGAAATACGAAAAAGAAAGCCGGAAGATAATTTTCTTGATTTCGGCGCAGGATTTTATACGACCACATCTCATGAACAGGCGGAGCGATGGGCACGAATCAAGATGCGCAGAGAAAACAAGTCAGTAGGATATGTGTCTTTTTATGAATTTGATCTGGAAGCGGCAGAAAAGGAATGCGAACTCAAACGCTTTCCTTCCGCGGATTTAGAGTGGCTCACTTTTGTTGTGACAAATAGAAACGGAAAATCGACCGGCGACCGGTCCGATATGCACATCGGCCCTGTTGCGGACGATAATGTTTATCAGTCGATCCGATACTTTGAAACGGGCGTATATGACGCCGAATACACGGTCAAGAAATTAAAGACCGAGGTTTTGCACGACCAATGGACCTTTCACACGGAAAAAGCACTTTCCTTTGTGAGATTCATTGAGTCACAGGAAGTCAGATAGGAGGGCAGACTTATGGGACAGGAACAGTTTGCGGCGATGATGCCGACCATCAGTGCGGATCTTATTGCAAAAATCACCGATAAGCAGGGCATTTCGGAAGAGGATGCCATCAAACAGTTGTATGCATCAAAGTTATATGCTGCGCTGGAGCAGGAAGAAACAAAGGTCTGGCAATACAGCACCGATATGCTTTACGCATTATATGAGCAAGAAATGAGTACCGGGGAAGTAATATTCCCGGACGTTTAAGGAGGAGATTCCATGAGCAAAGAAGCAGCATTCACCGTGTTTTGTCTGGAGAACTATAAGCAATATCGGCATCTGAGCGGAGCTGCGGCGGCAGAGATCTTTACACGGTACGGTGTCTTTGATTATATCCGTGAGTTTTACGATGTTCTGCATACAACCGGACATAACTATATCAACCGAGACATTGACATTTATCTTCGTGCGCGTGGGGCGGAGGTGTCGGCACAGGCGTAAAAGAAACCAAAGCAGAAAGGCGGTGATTCGATGCCTAGGCAATTCAAAGCGGCAAGAAAATTAAATCATTTGAAGGTCACAGAGGCGGCGCAGAGATTGCAGGTATCGCAGCCCACTTTGAGCGCCTGGGAGGGAGAGCGTAAGTCGCCAAACATAGATAATTTGGAGAAGATGTCAGATCTATATTCTGTCACGACTGACTTCCTTCTCGGCAGGGTGGATCCGTCACAGCATGATGAGCTTGTCCCGGTACCAAGTGCTGTTCTTCGTGTGATGAACGGAAAACCGGTTTGGAGCGAAAAATTCGGATGGATGCTCGTTTGTTCTGAGGGCGGCAAGTTGATTTGTTCGAACGGCAGCACGATTTCCTTTTCGGATGCCGGCGATGTTTTTATAAAGCCATTACCATGCGCAGATGCAGGAGCTTCTTTGACCGCACCACTCGTGCGAAATGAATTGGTGCAAGGAATGAAAATTTGGGTAGAACCAATATCTAAAGACGCTAATCTTAGGGAAGAGCTTAGAGGCTGGTATCTTATCCGAGATGGCTTTATTGAGAACGATGCGGGAAACCGATTTATGATAGACACATATGGGGCTAACTGGCTGGCGTTCGAGAAAAATTAAAAAAAGCGAGTGAATGGGAGATGTTCCAGTTCACTCGCTTTTTTCTTGAATTTGTGGGAAAAGAATCCTTACAATTATCTTGTTTCTATTTTTCAACTCTCACTGTTCATGCAATTTCAAAGTAGCTTAATACTTTCACATGATAATGTATATGGGGATTATGCCATAAAGGCGGTCACTATCAATTGCTAATCATCAGTAACATCATCTGAAAATCACAGGACCAGGTTGTGATGCCTGCTTTTCTTTTTTTATTAGTTTTATGACCAGAACAAGAATGGCAATAGATAATCCCATGTGAATAAATACGCCAATAGGGGCCATGCTCGTATTTTTGTATTCATCAATGCTGTTCATCATAGGAATGAAAAAACTATAAAATCCAATAACTGATAATACAAGGTTCGCAATAGATGCTATTTTACAGAATTTATATTTGTTTACCAGTAATGAATAAACAATACATCCTATCGCACCAATTAATATAAATAGCAAGAATGTCCAAACAATATCACTTTGTTCACTAAACGGACATGAACTTGGGTAATCGTTACCACCAATCATACGGATTGGATATGATGAGTCTCTCACGATAATATAAAAATATGGCACCACAAACATCAAAAGAAACATAATTCCATTCAAAATCAATATCGCGATCTTAGCATTGTTCATGTTCCGTTTTACCGTTTCAAAAAAGTTTGAAGGCAATTCCATTTGGTGAACAGGTTGCGAATTATTCGGGACGAAAGAACCTTCTACACTCGCCCCACACTTAGGACAAAACCTGCTTGAATCAGGCAACTGTGTTCCACATTTACTGCAAAACATCTCAATAATTCCTTTCTCATTCAATGTTTATAATGAAACGGAATGATACCCGGCGTGATGCCGCCATATCTACATTTCCATTGGCGTCTTGAACTGGTTTGCTATTTGAATATCCGATTGCTTCAAGATTTGCAGCAAGTTTACTTGTATCAACGCCCGTTTCAGAGGAAACGCAGTAATTCTTGACATTAGTGGCTCTTTCTTCGGAGAGCGGCAATCCGCTTTCGTATGTGCTACCTGAAACAGGGGCGGTATGACCTTCTATCATCGTCTTTGATACAAAACCTTCATACTTATCTGAAAAGACAATGGAAGTATACGCCTTAACAAATTTATTCAAAAATGCTTTGCCGTCGGCAGTCAGCACAGATGAATCGCCGCCGAACAACACCGAGGAGTCCATTGCCAACTCGCCACTTTTCTCGTCAACCGTCACCGTAATACCGGCATCGTTAAACGCCTTGGCCAGATCTTCCATTAAATTGTCTTTCTTTTCTACAATGGATTCTAATTGTGTATCGCTCAAGTCATCGAGATTCCCGGTTTGATCTTCTGTAAAATAACTGCCAAGTTCTAACTTATTCCGGTCGCTATATGAGTCGTTATAATAGTAGGTTTCTGTTCCATCTGTCAATACTAACCCATCATCGCCGCCCATGAAGCATATGTACTGGTATGTATTTACATTTTCTTCTAATGAGAGCGTAAAAGTAAACAGACCGTTTTCTTGATAAACGGCAACTGAATTATAACTGCGTATTCCATCTGTCAGTGCAAAAGAAAGAGAAGAATCTTTATCTTTACTGTCATAACGAAGCCTTATGTAATCAATACCATGAGCACTTTTTGATTCGGAGGAAAGATAACCTTCGGCATAAAAGAGATCCACCTTGTGATAAGTGTCTAAGCAAGTTTCCAACGCTACACTTTCCTCACCAGACGAAAGAGTTAAGGTTCTGCCGCTAAACGAAAAATTATATTCCCATACCTCATCCGTGAAAGTATATGTAATTTTTTTGTTATCTTTATCCATTTCAAATGTATCAAGCGGCTTTAGAATCAGCTTATTACCTTGAATTTCATATGCGCAGAGTACCGTATCTAAGCTGCACTGGTTTTCTCCATACCTACGCATATAATATGCCTGCATCCAATTGTAACCTTCGATGTAATTAACACTATGATGCAAGGTATGTTTGCCGGCTTCAATTCTGAAAGGTAACTTCGTAAACTCGGTTTCGTTACCGTTTCGATTCCAGGTAAAATATTGAGACTCTGCACCAAATTTTTTCTCAGCTTCATCTCCACCACGAAGACTATAGCCTCCATAGAACATTTCCGGTACATATGTTATCTGATTATATACAGTTTGAGGGTCAAGCCTTCGATCCGGGACGCCCAATTCTACCGTTTCTTCTTGAGAGCCGCTCCCCTTAAAAACAATACCTTCTTGTTCTTGACCGGTTGCATCCCCATTTCCATTATCTCCAGTGTTGCTGCATGCACATAAAATAAAGGCTAAGGAAAGAACAAGAAATACCGCAATAATGCTTCTATATTTTTTCATATGAATGACCTCCATTTAATTGTTGTTTAATACACGGCTAAGAACCGTAATAGAGATAACTTTCTGCGTATCTTTGGAAATATGCACCTTAAATATGTGTTCATAACTGTTAATTGTGTACTCAACACTTCCAGCCGCCTCTTCTTTGTTGAGACCGGAAAATGCCTTAGCAGCATCGGTGGCCGAGGACCCAATTTTGATATTGCCGGGAACAGTCAAATCAAGACCGACATTTTCATATTCATCCTGTGTCACTTTATAAATCGTGCAGTCCTTTGCCTCGGCTTGTTTATCCGAAAAATTAAATACGCCGAATACAAATGTTTTTCCATTTTTCGAAAGAGAAACATTGTCATTATATGTGCCAGCGCCAATTGAAACAGACGATTGAAGTTCCCACCCATTTTCAATGAAAGCCGAAACAGGCGCTGGAAGCGTATAAAGTTCGCCTAAAACAGAAACATTAAATGTTGCCGGATCCGTGCCAAGCGCAGTTGGCTCAATATA
>CANRJG010000081.1 GCA_947630875.1 uncultured Lachnospiraceae bacterium | reverse complement strand
GAATTTCCCCTTCCTCGATCATGTGGTCGATCACATTTTTGAACCCGGACGGGCTCTCCGGCGTCCCCAGCGTCCCGTTCTCGTTGCCCCAGCCACCGTGCATCAGGTAAAAAATATCGTACTGGCGATTCTCGTCGTAGCCGCTCGGCAGATAGACGACGGCGTGCTTTTGGAGCGGCTGCGACTTCTGCGCATAGGAAAAGGATTCAAAGTATCATAGTTCAGATCGACCAGCGTACCCGGATTTTCTACCGGGGAAAAGTAGGCGTCCGGGATCTCGGAAAGTTCTTCGGGGATGGAAACGGCACGCCCATTCCCCGACTCCCCCGCGGACGGTTCGCCGGGCTGCCGGCCGTCGTTTTCCTTCTCCGTCCGATTCCCGCAGGCACAAAGCGAACCCGCCAAGAGAATGAGGGAAAGCGCCGCTGCGATCCATCGCTTCATCGTCGGCCTCCTTTATGCCGCGTCCCGGAAGAACAGCGGGAGCGCGTTGTAGAGATATTCCTGCACGGCGTTGAAGTCGTGGTAGCCGCCGTCCTTTTGATAGAATACATAGTGATCCGGCGTGAAAATCTCCCGCGACAGCATTTCCTCCGCCATCCCGATTGACTGGCTCTTTACCGCGTCCTCTGTGCCGACGGCATGATAGATGAAGTACCCGTGCTCGTCAAGGTTTTCATCCTTTACAAGCTGTTCGATAAAGTCCACGTTGTCCTCGAAACGAAAATCACCGTAAGTGCCGTAATACCAGCAGGAACCGCTCATGGGCAGAAAATAGCGGATATAGTCATAGTCATAGCAGAACTGGAGCCATGTTGTGACCGAACCAAGGGAAAAGCCGCCAAACGCCCGATGGTCGCGGGAGGCCTTCAGATCTTCCGGTGACGTGGACGCGGCGTAGGTATGGAACCGACCCTCAACCGCAGGCATCAGGTGATTTTCAAAATCCTGATGGAACGCGCGAAATTCTTCAATGGAACTGCTGAAATCCGTGCTGCTGTTTTCGTTGTAGAATGTGGCTGACACGATGATGAGCGGAGGGATATCTCCATTTGCAATCAGATTGTCAAACATATTTTTTGTTGCCGTAAAATCAAAATATTCTCCGGCGTGGCCGCCCCAGCCGTGCATGAGATAGAGAATGTTGTACCGCGCTTCCGTATCGTCCGCATCATAGCCGTAGGGTGTATAAACATAGGCGGTTTTTGTAATGGCGCTGCCATCCCGAACATGGTCCTCGGATGCATAGTCGATGCGAACAACATTTCCCTGTTCGGATGCCGTCTGTGTGTATTCTGCCGGGACAGCCTCCGTCCAGCCGGTCTGTGGTATTTCCATATCACTCACTCCTGAGCTTTCCCCTGCGGTAAAGGTTTCACCCGCAGGAAAAGATGCAATTGTTTTTACCGCATAACGAAGAATCCACAGGGCGTCTTCAGCGTTCCGAAGATCGTTTCCGTCTACGTCCGCTGCCTGTGCAGCGGTTTTATCCAATGTGATTACATGCGCCGACGCCTGCAACACCAACAGGGCATCTTGCGCGTTGCGGTCGCCGTCCCGGTTTATGTCGCCGTAAGCATATTCGCCAGTGGCGGCGTTGACTGCCGCGGAAAGCTCTCGTATCGGCGCACAGGCGGTCAAGGTCAACAGCAATATGCTCAGTAGTAAAAAAAATACCATCGATTTTCGCATGATGTATTCCTCCTGGTTTCGTTTTTTCATAAACCTGTCCTTACAGCGGCCATTTACATGGTAATTATAAAAAAATCGAGGCTTCCGGAGAAGTCTCGATTTGTTAATCAGTTCTAACCGTAGGTTATGACCGAAGGCTCTATATACTTAAAACTTAACAGTGCCCGGCTCTGCTTTTCACTGCATCTGCTACTGTCATTTTTGCTTTATTTCGCAATCGAAAATACCGCCGTGATACTGCCGGTCCCAAGCGCGTCCTCCCAGCCGGACAGATCGTCGATATGACCGATTCTTGTATAACTCCATGCATTGGAACCGTAAAACATTACTATCTGGTTTCCCTGATAAAGCACGATGTCTCCGGCCGTGGTTGTCGTCTGCCGGTCACTGGCCGTCAGACTTTTCCCGAGAGCGCCGACTTTTTCGAAGCTGCCGTAATCATTCATCCGGATCGTAACCGGACTCTGCAGCATCATGTCCACGAATTCACGAACAGCTGCGTTATCTTCCAATACAGCGGTAAATACCGCATCTGCGATTTGCACATTCATTTTCACCACTTCTGTTTCCTCCGGTTCTTTCGTATTTTCAGGGGCTGATGTACCTCCCGTTTGTTCTGCATATTCGCGGACAGATTCCCGTCCCACGCAGATGTATAATATTTTTAAAACATCCCGATCGGTAATATCACCATCCCCATCCAGATCTGCCAGTGCTTTATTCCGTTCTCCCTGCAGCTGTTCCATTCCTGCAACATGTTTCAAAACCCGCAATGCGTCCCGTGCCGTTACCTTTCCGTTCCCGTCCAGGTCTCCGTAATAGACCGGCGTCTGTTCTTCTGCAGAGATCCGGAGCAGCCACAGTCCGCTCTGCAAAACAAAGATCAGCGCGAATATCACCGCCCGCATGACGTTTTTCCCTGTAAACGTGAATATTTTTCTACTGTTTCTCATTTTTCGTCCCCCAACAGTTCCCGTACGCAATGGTACGTGATTTCATAAATGGACATCAGCACATAATTCACACCTGCCGCTTCCATTGCCGTCCGCTGCTTTTCGGTCACAAAGGTATACGGATAGATACCGAACATAAACGGAAAGAACGTATAAATAAAATTCTGCTTCTCCGTGTCAGTCATATCCGGGAAATACCGATCCAGACCATCCTGCACGGTGCGGATGGATGCGCCATACGCCACCTTAAACGCCTTCAAATGTTCCGGGCGGCTGCCGGTTTCCATGTCGTAGTGATTCATGGACATAATCTTCAAAAGCTGCGCCCGTTCCTCCAGAGAATGGGCGATCATATCGGCGAATTCATCTTTGGTCATGGTATCGGCCTGCGCCATGGTCCGCTTCAGCGAAGCAATCCACAGTTCGTACTCCCGCTGCAGCAGCGCCAGAAAGATTTCCTCTTTGGTCTGAAAGTAGTTGTAAATGGATGTGCGGGTAAAGCTGGTTTCGTTCCCGATCTCCTTAATGGTAATCTCCTTAAAACTCATAGTCTGATAGAGTTTTTCACAGGCGTTGATAATTTCTTCCCTGCGCGCCTCCGTCAGCGTGGGGGATCCCTTCGGCATTTTGCGTCCTCCTTAAATTTCGGCATGCGCACCCCAAAAGTGCGCTCCTGCCATGTCATTGGTTGATATTCTTATTCTGACAAGTTGTCAGCACAGATACCATACCATTATTCTGACGCTGTGTCAATATAAAATGATGCTATTCCGCATATTTCTCTTCATGATGACTGTGTCTGCAGCGTCTTTATAAAATGCTTGCACATCGCCGCCGGGCGTGATATATTATAGTCACAAAAGGAAGCAATCGCCCACAAGGTGGTTGGCCAAGAGTTGATAGCAAAAGCCACCCGTCCCGGTCAAGTTCAGGGTGGTTTTTGCTATGTACGGCTACCTACAAAACGTAAAAACGAATGTAAGTAATGCCAAAAGGAACATACCGAAAGCCAGCATGTCCCTAAAATCGAAATGATTTTTCATAGGCATCACCCCCATTCTTTGAAAGAATGAGGCCAACACACCCTATAACACGATTGCTTCCTTTGTAATTATAGCATATCTGACATATTTGCACAAGGTTGCTATGTAAACTATTTTTGAATCATTTTTTCTAATGAATGACAGATACCTCCATGTTTTATTTGTTTTATTATATGGTCTCTTGATTTCAAACAAAACTGTTCCATACGAATTGCCACATCCACGGAATCCGCCAGTTCCTTGCTGTGTGTTACAACAATTACGCATTTCCCTTCTTCATGAGCAATCCGCTTGAGCAGATCGATCACGTCCCAGGCAGTCGCCTCATCCAGATTTCCGGTAGGTTCATCCGCCAATAAAACATTCGCATCACTTGCCAATGCGCGTGCAATTGCGACTCGCTGCTGCTGTCCGCCTGAAAGCTGTAAAACATTGCGTTTCCAAAATTCTTCCCCGATTCCCATTTTATCAAGGATGGGTTCGGGCCTCTTTTGCCCGCCGAGCTTTACATTCTCCACAACGGTCAGATAGTCGATCAGGTTATAACTCTGAAATACCAAAGAAATATGGTGCTTTCTGTGTTCTGTCAGATCTCTGGCGGTTATCGGATTTCCGTCATAAAGAATCTCGCCTTTTGTTGGAATGTCGAGTCCAGCCAGCAAAGAGAGCAGCGTTGTTTTTCCCGACCCGCTGGGGCCAAGCAAGGCATACATTTTCCCGGGTTCAAATCCATAATTCACATTTTCCAGAATCCATTGATCCTTTTGAGATTTATAATAATATGAGACATTTTTTGCTTCTATAATCATATAAGCCCTCCTCAACTCAGTTCGCTTAAAATATCTTTGGGATTCTTTTTCAAAATACCGATTCCGGCTGTTCCAATAGAAACGGCAGTAAGTATAACCATCCCTGCGCCGCAGATCAGAAACATTTCCTTTGTAATGTCCACATCCACACCGACGACTGTTTGCTCTGACTGTACGGTGCTGTAAGCTACTTTATCGGCACTTATGTTCTTCTCCAATTCTGCCTGCTCAACTTGTGCAGAAATAAGATAATCAGCTGCAACACTGGAAGCTGCAGGCGCCAATGTAAAGGAAATCGCAAAGGCCAATAATGCGGTGATCAATGCTTCTGCAAACAGCTGTCCTAACACATTTCGCTTTTTATAACCAAGCGAAAGAAGAATCCCGATTTCATAGTTTCTGTTTTTCGTCCAGAATACAAAGATCAGAAACAGAATGACAAATCCGGCCGCAAAGGTAATCAGAATGAGCAATGTGCTGATTTTCTCCAGGTCATTAAAATTGGAAGACATGGTGGACATATTACCGTTCCGGTCAATCAGATCATATCGTTCCCAGTCAATATCCACAGCACTGACGGCAGCTTTTACGGCATCATAGTCGTCAACATCGCCGACCTGAAAATAAGCGTGTTCATAGCAAGGATCATTTTCACTTCCTTCCGCCTTTTCCGGAAATCGAAGGTCGGTAAAAATAATATTTTCCGAACGGAAGGTATCGCCTGCCATAAGAGGAGACATCAGCTGTTTGGTCTGATAAATCCCGATGATCGCTGCCTCCTGTACCTGTGAATGTTCCGGGTCATGATAATCATTGAAACCGATTTTATCTCCAACGGCGAGATGATCCTGGTCTGCCAGTTGTTCAGAGATTACGCATACATCCTGATCCTTTTCTGTAACCATCCGTCCATC
>CANRJG010000080.1 GCA_947630875.1 uncultured Lachnospiraceae bacterium | reverse complement strand
TTCTGATGGACTGAAAGAATTTAATGAAAAAGGCATCCAAAAATTGGTGGATGCGGTGGAAGGCGATCTCGACGGACTTTTGAACAGATTGCGCGCGACAAAAGATGTGTCCCTGCGCTATAAGAACTTTGCAGGTGCAGGCGAGAATATGGATGGTCAGGTGAAATTCATTTATCGGACGGATGCAGTGGAATAAATCACCCTCTGCAGCAAACCCAAATCGTGGAGCTGAAAGCATAACGCCCCGACATCTTCATCGTATCGGATGACCAGCATAAGGTTATTTCGGCGGGCTGCTGACAAGTCGAAACAGATATCCGGCGCCACAGGCACACAAAAGCCTGTGGCGCTTTTTCATTTGCAACCACCGGTTGACAAATTTCCAGCCATCCTTTGGTGGACGGCAACCGCAAAATAAGCTATGCTTTTCATTGCGGAGGACAGATACAGCCGCCGCCAATTCTTTTGTGGAGGAAAAAACCATGATCCTGGCAGACAAGATATCAAATTTAAGAAAAAAGAACGGCTGGTCACAGGAAGAACTTGCGGAGAAAATGCAGGTGTCACGACAGGCTGTTTCCAAATGGGAAGGCGCACAGACGGTGCCCGATTTAGAAAAGATTCTGGCGCTCGGCAAACTGTTTGGCGTCACGACAGACTATCTTCTCAAGGACGAGATCGAAAGCGAAGAATTTACAGACGACGCAGATCGTGTGCCTGTAAAACGGGTTTCTCTCGCCCTTGCAAATGAATTTCTGGAGTGGAGAAAACAGGCTGCCAAACGCATTGCCATGGCTTCCTTTTTGTGTATCGTTGCCGTGATTCCGCTGCTGCTTTTCGCTGCCGCAACGGAAATGCCGGAGCAGCCGGTTTCCGAAAATCTGGCCGCAGGCGTTGGCCTCGTGTGTCTTCTTATTATTGTGGCTGCCGCCGTTACGATTTTCGTCTCCTGCGGCTTCAAAAACGCCCCTTTCGCCTTTATCGACAAAGAACCCTTTGAAACGGAATACGGCGTAGACGGAATGGTCAAAGAAAAACAGAACGCCTATCGGGCCGCCTATGCAAAATACAATATCATTGCTGCCTGTCTGTGTATTCTTTCACCGATCCCGCTTTTTGTCGGTATGTTCACGGGAGAGGCGTATTTCATGGTGGTCATGCTGACGGTCACGCTGCTTCTGGCAGGAATCGGATCGTCATTGTTTATCCTTGCGGGCGTGCGCCGGGCGAGTATGCAAAAGCTTCTGAAAGAGGGGGAATACGCGCAGCGGGACCAGAGAAAAATCCGCATCAAAAAAACCATCTCCACCGTCTATTGGCTGACCGCCACAGCTATCTATCTT
Source organism: uncultured Lachnospiraceae bacterium (assembly GCA_947630875.1). Lineage (GTDB taxonomy): Bacteria > Bacillota > Clostridia > Lachnospirales > Lachnospiraceae > CANRIM01. Next base: position 4,108 of record CANRJG010000080.1, on the reverse strand, counting down.
TGTTGGAGCTTTCTGACGGACGACTGGGAGATCACATGGATCGTCTGGCCCATTGCAGGAATATTGTTTGCCGCCACCATGCGCATTTGCAGCCTGTTCATAGACCGGAAACTTTGCCGAGATACTGAAAGCTAAATTTGCAAAACAGAATTCTTGTTATCCTCGCTTCTCTACCGCCTTTTCCGGGCAGACCGCAAAGCAATTTCCGCAATGTAAGCAGTGGTTCTGCCCAATACGGTAGGGCTTTCCCGGCTCGATGCACCGCTGGGGACAGTTTTTCAGGCACTTGCCGCAGCCGATACATGTATCAAGAATCACATATCCTTTTTGCGTGCGGTTCCCCGCGCCGATGGTGTAGCTCTCCCGAAAGATCGGGTTGACGCCGAGATTAAAATACTCAATTTCCGCATCCCTGATTTCAAAGACAATCCCCGCCATTTTTCGGGTGTCACCGGGATAGATGTTCGAAAGATAGGGCTGCTCCGCAAAAATCGTGTCAATCCACTTCTCTTGTTCGTCATCCGGGACGGAAACCGCCTTTGCGGACAGGCGGATCATTTCTTTATACTTGGTGTAGCCCAGCACCTGCACACGCCCGTCGGTCAAAAGTTCCTCGCAGAAGGCTTTCCCTTTTGCGGTGAAGAAGATCATTCTGTCCGGCTCATAGTGAATGGCGGAGATATTGCGTATCTGCGGCGCACCGTCTTTGTCCACTGTTGCAAAGGCTAATACGCCGACATATTCTAATTTTTTCAAACAGGTTTGTGCGTCCATTCTAAACACCTCATTCAATGATTTGACTTCGCTGCGCTTTTCTTAATTTCGGCAGCGGATATTCACCATCGCAATATCCCAATGTTACAAAGCAGCGGGCAATATAGTTTTCGGGAATATTCCACGCTTTCAAAAGAGCCGCGCCGATCTCATTATCAAAGGTTTCCTCGCCCCTTGCGATGATGCAGGAGGAAATACCAAGCTCCGCCGCCATCAGCACCATGTTTTCAGCACAGCAAAAGGCGTCCGGGATACTGTAAAGAAAGTTTTTCATTGCGAAAACGACGCAGACAGCTGGAGCGCCATAGAACCCGCTTTTCATGGTAGGGTCGTCAATGATACTGGGCTGGTCGGCGGAAACATAGCTGCCGGACAGCCGCAAGCGGTCAAACCGGGCGACATTGAGACGGCCGATTCTTTCCGCAAGCGATCCGTTTCGGATGCCCACAATGATGCTTCGCTGGCCGCCTCCGGCGTTTGGCGCCCAGGTTCCCGCCTCGATGATCGTTTCCATATCCTCCCGGGAAATCTGCCTGTCCTGATACTTTCGAATCGAACGACGGTATTTCATAAGCTCCAGAAGTTCCATCATACTACCTCCTGTTTTTAAGGTATCGGCACGCGCGCCTTAAGGCGCACCTGCCAAGTCGTCGGAAGGCATTTTGAGTTATGCTTCGCATAAGCCTTCCTCCTTCCAGCATTGCGGGTCGGCCTCATAGAAGCTGCCGTTCGTCCCCCTGGCCACGGCAGGACAGCCCCGACACCAAGCCTTCAATTCACACTTGCCACATTTGACGAAGCTATCATACTCCCGGTACTGCTCCATCTCGCATACCCAAATGTCGGCCAGCCGGTCGGTGAACACATTGCCCACCTTGCTTTCGGCTACGCGGCGGCAGGCATACACGTCGCCGGTGGGCAGGATCGTGATATGACAGTTGCCGCAGTTACAGCCACTGTAGATCATGCCCTCTTTAGCGTCCGCAGGGATTTTGAAAGTTCCGGTCTCATACTCGTAGAGCGTCCAGAGATGATCTTTTTTGTTGAAATAAGTCTGACAGCCCTCCGCCTCATACTCCTTGAATTTCTTATCGCAGATGGCCAGCAGCTCCCGGTATTCCTGCGGCGTCATGGAGGCGTCCAGATCGCCGCCGCTGGGAACGTAGCGGGAAAAGGCGAATACGTTTGCCCCTGCCGCCACTACCGCATCAATAATTCCCGGTACCTCCATGCGGTTTGTTTTGGATACCGTGGTCATAATCACGCTTCGCATCCCGGAGCGGTTGATGCAGCCGATCTTTTCCATCGTGCAGTCAAAAGAGCCGGGTTTGCGGAACCAATCGTGGGTCTCATGGAGGCCGTCAAGGGAAAGCTGGTACTTTTCACAGCCGTAATATTTCATTTCCCGGCATATCTGATCATTCAAATGAAACGGATTGCCCATAATGGTAAACGGGACATGATGTTCTTTGAATAAAGCCAACAGCCGCCAGAAATCCGGGTGCAGGATGGGATCGCCGCCGGTGAGATAGAAATAAGGCAGGCGGCCATACACCTCGCAGAAATCCAGGCAGTTGTAAAAGGTGTCTTCCATCTGCGCCCAGCACATGGAATCCAGCTTTTTACAAGCATCACCGGAGAAGATATAGCAGTGTCTGCACCGCTGGTCACATTCGTCCGTAATATGCCATTGAAAAGAGAAATACTGCTTCATCTCGTCGTCGCAAGCTTCCTATCCTGCGCTTTGCCGCAAGCGCCAAAGCGCAGTCAGTCCGCTGCTCCTCCTCTCCCCAAAAAGTCTTGCGACTTTTCGGGGCCCCATTAAGCACCATAAGCCGCAGGTTTTTATTTCATTTTATTGGCAAAGCCAAAGATAATTCGTGTGTTCCCGACAGGATCGCTCCCGCCGGGAACGGTTTGGAATGGATAGGTTACTTCTTGTCTCCAGCACCACAGGCAGTTCCGCAGGCGGCGGGCTTTTCTTCCGGTTTGTCGGCAGCACCACAGGCAGCGGGAGTCTCTGCCGGCTTATCAGCCGCACCGCAGGCAGCAGGCTTTTCTTCCGGCTTATCCGATGCACCGCAGGCAGCTCCGCAAGCAGAAGCAGCCTTATCCTCAGTCCATCCGGCAAGATCTGAAAGTGCCATTGTCATATCCTCCTTATTTTGATTCAGGGAAAATTTGTCTCCCTGTATCTTCGATTATACAAACTCGCTTTGCTTCCACAAGTACGCACTTTTTTATAACATAGTTACCTTTTTGTAACATTTGCCACAGCTATTGATTTTTCTGTAATGCTGCACTATAATTTGATTGTAACATTCAGATTTGAAGTGATGGAGGTTCCTTATGAAAACAAAAGCTGAATTGATTCCCGAATGTCCCGTCGCGACTACGGTACAACTGATCGGAAACAAGTGGAAACTGCTGATTATACGAAACCTGCTTGACCGCCCCTGGCGCTTTAATGAGCTGCAGAAAAATCTGGAAGGGATCAGCCAGAAGGTGCTGACCGACAGCCTGCGGTCGATGGAAGCGGACGGAATTATTACCCGTACCGTGTACCCGGAAGTCCCGCCGCGGGTGGAATATGCGCTGTCGGAGCTGGGCGAATCTCTAAAACCGATCCTCGATGCCATGAAAGCATGGGGAGAAAATTACAGGTCGTCTATAGTATAATGAAATCTCCATCTGATACTCGATCAGAAACAAGTCCGATGGCGGCATGGACAAAAAATGCATTATCGTAAAAGGAGGATACCATGGAACGATATTTCGGAGAAAATACCCCGAAGCTGGGTTTTGGCCTGATGCGCCTTCCCAAGCATGGGGGAAAGATGGATATGGGACAGGTTAAGAAAATGGTGGATCTGTTCATGGAGGCGAGGCTGACCTATTTTGATACCGCCTATGTGTATGACGGCGGCGATTCCGAACGGGCTGCGAAAGCGGCTTTGGTAGACCGCTATCCCCGTGAGCGTTTTACGCTGGCAACCAAGCTGTGCGCATGGATGGGCGCGCATAATGAAGAGACTGCAAAGCAGCAGTTTTATACCAGCCTGGAGCGAACCGGCGCAGGCTATTTCGACTACTATCTGCTTCATGCTTTGCAGGCGGGGAACTACAAAACCTATGACAAATACCACATTTGGGATTTTGTAAAGGAACAGAAAGCAAAAGGACTGATCCGGCATTGGGGCTTTTCTTTCCATGCCACGCCGGATCTTCTGGACGAATTGCTCACCGCCCACCCGGATGCCGAGTTTGTGCAGCTTCAGCTCAATTACGCCGATTGGGAAAATCCCGATGTGACGGCCCGTGAGAATTACGAGGT
>CANRJG010000079.1 GCA_947630875.1 uncultured Lachnospiraceae bacterium | reverse complement strand
AAAGCGGAAGCAGATACAGAAGATGGAAAGTCGGAAGTAGTCTGTCTATTCTGCTTCAATGATCCTCGATAGCTCAATGGTAGAGCACGCGGCTGTTAACCGCGGGGTTGTAGGTTCGAGCCCTACTCGGGGAGGTAAGAAAAGCCCGTAAGCGATGGTTGCTTACGGGTTTTTGCGTAGATGAGTTATTGTTTGGCGCAAATAAAATGATTGAAATGTGGGACATAATTATGGTATAATTTGAACATATCATGCGGGAGGTGTGAAAATGCCACAGATTATTCCTATTAAAGACTTAAAAAATACTTCTGAGATTTCTGAAAGGTGTCATAAATCGGATGAACCAATTTATGTTACAAAAAATGGCTACGGGGACATGGTGATAATGAGCATGGAGATTTATGAGCGTACTATGCGGCTGCTTTCGGTATATAAGGATATTGAATTATCAGAGAAGCAGGCAGAGAATGGTCAGATTATGGATGCCAGATCAGCATTATATGAAATGAGGAAGAAATATGGCCTATAAATTGATAGTCACAAAGCATGCAGATGAACTGTTGGATTCTGCTTTGCGCTATCTGATATACCAACTGAAAAATGAGCAGGCCGCGGTGCATTTGTTGGATGAAGTGGAGAAAATATATGATCGCCTGGAGGAAAATCCAATGCAATTTCCAGTTAGTCAGGATGCATATCTGGCAGACAAAGGATATCATGAAGCAGTTGTCGGGCAAATGAATTATATGATATTGTTTCGTATGGAAGCGGATTCTGTGATGGTAGCGGGTATATTCCATCAGTTGGAAAACTATTGGAAGAAACTATAAATGATATGGGAAGATTCAGGTACAAGGACAGTCTTGTGAAGCAAGGACAAAGAAAGTTCTACAATTAAAAAAGACAATAAAGCGGTGTAAACCGCAACAATAGTAGAGCACGCGGCTGTACACCGCGGGGTTGTAGGTTCGAGCCCTACTCGGGGGAGGTAAGGAAAGCCCGTAAGCGATGGTTGCTTACGGGTTTTTGTGTATGAACAAAAAGATTGAAGGAAAGAAAATGAAAACGCGGATATTCAATGGTTCGCCGCGGGAAATCTGTAATTTTAGAGATAAGTCAATGAAGAAAATTTCAGCTATACTGTTTGATATGTACGGCGTCATTTTGGAGGAAAGTAAGGAAAATTTTATGTCGTATACATGTAGCGACACTGAATCAGTTATTGGGACTTGCGAATTGGGAACAATAAGTTTAAATGATTTGTCAAAATTAAAAAATAAGACAAAACAGTAAATCAGTAAGATTGATAATAAAAGTCATGGCAAGGAGTTTAAAAATGCAACATTCAGAAGATAATGCATATATTTTTTGTGATCAAAAACTTAGTCCGTACGAAAAAACAATATATACTTTAGCAATGGCATATGGTAGTTCTCCATCTTTTATATTGGAACAGAAAACAATAAATAAATTAGCAGAACGGTTGAATGTTGATAACATTTTGTTGAATAAGGCACTGTCGGAAAGTCCTGACATACAGAATGATCATATAAATATACAGTTCGGAAAGGAAATTATTGACTGCATTGAATTTTATGATCGAACATTCTTTGATTGTATTATTAAGATTCATTTTTCATATGAAGAACTGGATAATATTATCGACAAAGAAACTAAAGATGCGGTAGCAAAAAATATTGGCGCATTCGAGAAGATATTTCATTTCCTTGGTATAATAAATTCGGCTGCTGCAACATATGAGTGTATGAAAATTGAACATTTTTCCTATGATTTTACATTATTGGATTCCGGACCTATTACTCCCGCCCAGTATCTGGACATGTTGGAATGTTTGGTTCTGAATGAATATTTTATAGAGGATGCTGGTAAGAATTATGATGATCCGTTAATATCGTTAATTTCTCTGTTAATCCAGTATGAGTTGCGTGTACGGTTAAATGCCATTTATCTTATCTTGGTTACTCAGATTATTAAAAATTCGCCTTTTTTTGATGATGAGATTCATAGAATGGCGTCAGAAATGTATGATCATCTGATGTTTATACTTAAAAATGGAAGAATTATATCTATTCAGGCTGATTCTTTATTTTTTGATAAATCTATAAGTATTGAAAACAGAACAAGACATGATCGTACTACCCGACTTCAAATTATATATGGCTATAATAATTATGATGTGTATGTGATGAGAGTTGATCTTTCTCACCAGGGGCAGCCGTTTATTCATTTCAACAATTCTTCTCCTCAAAAAACGCGCAGCAATATGTTTACAAAGGAAGAATATAACGATGCCATTACCAGATATCCTTTACTTAAATCGTGTTTTATTGAATATAGTAAAAACAAATGGGCGCTAAAAGAGCGAGAAAATTGTAAGTTTACAAAAGAAACGGAGAGTATGTATGATGAAATAGAAAACGAAAAGGCGCATAAAAAGGTGTTTTCTCAGGATTTTTCGGAAGAAACTATTCTTGAATTTATAGATTACATACATGAAATGCTTCCTTCAAGCTGCTATGTTCCTTTAGATGAAAACGGTGAATATGCGCGCAGATGCTTTAATTATGATATTCTTATGCGAAATGCAGCGCTATTATATTATTGTTATATTTACGATGATCAAGAATCAGTTAACCGCCTTATTGATGATATGGTAACTAAAGCATATAGATATGGATTAATATCCGACGAGGATAGAATTAAATGCAACTCTTTGATTTATGTACCATATATTTTGCTGTTGGCTAAAGATGCGGCAAAAGTCAGTCCATAATTAGATTTTCAGTAGAAGTTTTTGAAAATTATTATACTATTTCAGAAATGGAGAGCCGCAAGTGAACCTGCTGAATGTGTATGAGAGAAGGGCAGATTTCTATGAGAGTCTGTATTTTGACATTAACAAGGACAAGAGACAATAAGACCGGTGTGAAAAAGATGAGGGAATGAATCCCCATCAACCGTACACGTTGCGTTATTGTGATTCGATAGATAAGAAAATAACCCTGAGAGGGGGGGAGAGATCGGACACAACCATCTGCCAGAGTTTTCCGGTATGAAACCGTAACGATGGCAGAGCACGCGGCTGTTAACCGCGGGGTTGTAGGTTCGAGCCCTACTCGGGGAGTCATGTGAAACAACCCTTTCATCCGAACCATTGGTGTTCGATAAAGGGTTGTTTCTTTTTTGTGTATGTAGTATTTTTAAAAATATTGATGAACAATATTGCAAAATCCTGCTGAATATGCTATAACGACGTTGAAATAAAAAGGAGTCTTTCGTGATGAGCGTAGCAGATAAGAAACGATACAAACATAGAGTAATCGACACGCAGGTGGAGAGATATTTGAAAAATTTTGGCGCCATCTGTGTTGAAGGGCCGAAATGGTGCGGGAAAACCTGGACCTCGTCGTATCACAGCATGAGTGAATTTTTGATTGGCGATCCGGCAGGGAACTTTCAAAACAGACAGCTTGCACAACTGTCCCCGTCGATTGTGTTAGAGGGGGAAACGCCAAGACTGATTGACGAATGGCAGGAAGTGCCTTCGATTTGGGATGCCGTTCGGTATACAGTAGATCAAAGGGGGAAAAAATCGCAGTTTGTACTGACCGGTTCGTCTACGCCAAACAGAAAGGGCGTGCTGCACAGCGGCGCGGGCAGAATCGGAAAGCTGCGGATGAGAACCATGTCTTTATATGAGTCGGGCGATTCGTCCGGGAAGGTATCATTGGCAGAGCTATGCGACGGGAAATTGACGCCGGCCCTGACGGGCGAGGTCGATCTGCGGGATTTGATCTATTATACGGTGCGCGGCGGATGGCCGGGAAACCTCGACGCGTCTGTCGGGGATGCACAGCTTTTGCCCGAATCTTATATCCATGCGATTATCGACGATGACGCACAGCGAATCGACAATATTCAATACGATAAGCACAAGATGCAGCTTTTGCTGCGTTCTCTGGCACGGAACGAAAGCACAACGGCTTCACAAAGCAAGCTGATCGGTGATATGCAGGAATTTGATGACGAGAGCATTGACAGAAATACAGCTGCTCAATATCTTGACGTGTTTTCGCGGCTTTTCCTTTTGGATAATCAGCCCCCGTTTGCAAGCAATATCCGATCATCTGTACGGATAAAACAGGCTGAAAAGAGGCATTTTTGCGATCCTGCGCTCGCTTGTGCGCTCTTAAAGGCGACGCCCGAACGATTGCTCAACGATCTGAATACCTTTGGCTTTCTGTTTGAAGCATTGTGCGAACGCGACCTGAAAATTTATGCGGAATCCTTTGACGCAAAGGTGTTTCACTATCAGGATTATCAAAACCGTGAGATCGATGCGGTCATTGAACTTGCGGACGGTCGTTGGTGCGCGTTTGAGATCAAACTCGGAGCAAACCAAATTGATGCTGCCGTCGAAGAACTCCTTGCCATCCGAAATGATATTGCAAGTGAAAAAAACGGCGTTCCGCCGTCCGTCCTGTGCGTCATATGCGGACTGAGCAATGCCGCCTATCAGCGACCGGACGGCGTGTTTGTCGTGCCGATCACCGCGCTGAAGGAATAAATAGGCCCATTTAATCAATTCTGCTGTTTTAAGCGTTTAGGAACAGAGCAGCCGAAGCGGAATAAAAGGACAGGTTCATGCTGCAATTTAACCGCTTCCCGAAAATTTGCCAAATTAAGCGATAAACACATGTGAAACAACCCTTTCATCCGAACCATTGGTGTTCGATAAAGGGTTGTTTCTTTTTGGGTTTATCAAGTGGGATAAACAATGGGTGAATAAATTAGAATGGGAGAAATAAAAATGATGAAATAAATTGAATAAAAATTTCTATTTTATAATTGATTTTAATGATGATTTATGGTAACGTATTTATAATAAGTTTAATATAAATTAGTGCGTACACTTCAGCTTATTGGAAATGCGCAATTAAATATTTCAATATTGTAAATAAGAAAAATATATAATATTTTTATTAGAATAAAAATAGAGTTTATCAGGTATGCTGTTCTTTTTTTTAGATTATGAAGAATAGAACCTATGTATATGATGAAAAGAGATCGTTTGATATATTGTTTTGAATAAAATATATTTACATATTTTAAATCAAATAACAATGAGATATACGATTGAGATCATTCGTTTTTGTTTGACGGTTTCCTTCTTTGGAATGATGCATTGTCTGCGTCCTTTTGGGCAAAAATATTTTTATAATTTCAGAAGGAGGAAATATCATGAACGAAAAATTCATCACCCCGGAGGATATCGCCGGATTTGAGGCAAACCTTGTTTCCCGGGAGCGAAGTCCCCACACCATTGCCAGATATCTTCACGACGTGCGGACCTACAGGGACTATCTGGGCGGCCGGGAGGCCACAGCGGAGACCACCTGCGGATTCAAAACCATGCTCCTTGAAAAGAACTACGCCGAAAGCAGTATCAACACCATGCTGGCT
>CANRJG010000078.1 GCA_947630875.1 uncultured Lachnospiraceae bacterium | reverse complement strand
GTTTTCCGGTGTAAAACCGTAACGATGGTAGAGCACGCGGCTGTTAACCGCGGGGTTGTAGGTTCGAGCCCTACTCGGGGAGGTAAGAAAAGCCCATGGACGAAGACATGGGCTTTTTTGTATCAACATCCGCAGGCAGTTGTGTTCACAAAGGAAACCGTATGGCGGATGCCGTCGGTATCAGTTTACATGCGGCTTGGCCGGATCACCCCGCAGGCGATTTTTTCTCCCGCGTTCCCCGCGGGCTGTGTTTTAAAGTCATCAGGCATCCGGTGGATCACAACAGACCGGTTCAGGATCTCGGAAATCTGTACGCGCGCGTCATAAAAGGCTGTCCAGGCATACCCGTTATCTGACATCAGTGGCGGCATATCCCCCGCGTGAAAGGGATGTTTGGCGCCGGAGGGGTTGTAATGGCTGCCGGTGTTTTCAAACGCGCCGGAACAGTCTCCGTTTTCATGAATGTGAAAGCCGAAGAATGCCTGCATATTGCCGTCCGAACTGTCCGGCAGGTTGAAAAGCTCCGCCACTATCAGTGTGCCGTCGTAAGGAAGATTGTAAAAGCTTACGGTTCCGTTTATTTCAGGGAAGTCTTTGCTTCCGGTGACCCATGCGATGGCCCGGGGCCGGTTTCCGCAAAGTATTTTGAGAATGGTATGATGAGAAATAGGAAAAGACATAAAGAATCCTTTTTTATTATTTTATGCCGGGAGGGAAAAAACTGTCACCACTATCATGGGAATTACTGGATTTCTATTTGCAGCAGCCGCATGGAAATCGTACAAGGATTGACAAACTCCTTTTTAAAATGCTATAATACCTATCATTTCTATATGAAATCTATGCAAATATAGGCAGCCACAGCAGCCGCATAAAAACCGGATTTTGGCCGGCAGTGTCTGCGAGGGGCAGTAAGGATAAAAATGGATTTGAAGGAAACGCTGATCAGGCAGCTGAAGTTTTACCATTTTGCTACGGATATTCATTTACAGTTGTCTGATGCTAAAGGAACGGTTTTATATACATACGGGGAGACGTTTTCTTATTGTAAAATGCTGCGTGAGGCGTGCGGCAGGCAGGAATTTTGCGGTGAGACACACAGCGACGGATGGAAACAGGCGGTGTGGCTGAAGGATGGCTACATTTATGACTGTCCCTGCGGACTGGTCCATTTCTCGGTTCCGGTGATCGTAGGGGATCGTCCATTATATCATATACTGGCCGGGCCTGTAGCGCTGGAGTACCCGGACATTATGCTCATAGACCAGATCATAGAGGCTTACGGCTGTTCGCTCAACTATCGGAAGCGGCTGTACGGTGCGATCAGCGGCGTACCTGTGGTAGAGCCGGGCCGCCTGCAGTACCTGAATGAACTGTTGCATGCGCTGGTGAAAAATCTGGCGGATAGCTGGAGCAAGGAGAACCCTGAGGCAAAAGAAGAAATGGAAAGCCAGGAACCGGTTTATCAGCCGGTGATGAAAAATGCCCTTCGTTACATAGAAGGGCATTATCGGGAAAATATCAGTCTGGGACAGGTGGCGAAATATGTGGGCCTCAACCCGACTTATTTTTCCACCCTGTTTAAGCAGGAGATGGGTATCAACTTTTCCCAGTATCTCACCAAAAAACGTATAGACGAAGCGTGCAGGCTGCTGCTGGAGACGAATATGTCCCTGGTAGCTGTGGCCGCGGAACTGGGGTTTGACAATCAGAGCTATTTTTCCAGAATATTTAAGCAGCAGCTTGGTGTGTCGCCGAAGTTGTACCGGCAGAACGGGGGAAAATGACGAAGTACCTTTCTCCGGAATATTTTCCTGCGCATTCACGAAGGATCCATCTCAAAAGTGGGTCCTTTTTTTGTGCGGGAATTTCCCGCGGCGTTGTACCGGGACAGCAGGGGAATGGTATGTGATGCCAAAGGTGCAGTGATGGGAGCTGCCCGGTTCCAGTCTGAAAGATCCGGTTCCAGTATATGGCAGTCCGGCGCAATCGAAAGGATTTGCCGTTGGATCTGTTCCGTTTCTTCCGGCGGCAGCAAATCTGTCTTTGATAAAAAGACCAGGGGACTGTTGCGCAGCTGCGACACAAAAAAATCTTTGGACAGCAGCAGGCGCCGCCTAAAAGAACAGGCATCCACCACAGATACGACATGGTGGATCTGTGCTTTGTCCGGCAGCAGGCGCTGTACAAGAGGCAGCAGATCCGCCAGCTTTGCAGTGCCTGCGGGCTCCAGCAGGATTCGGTCGAAGGCTCCCCGGCGTGCAATGTCTTTTATAGCCTGCTCCAGCGTGTCAAAACGGCTGCAGCAAATGCATCCCGTGGGGATTTCCATTACGAATATGTCGGGACGCGACACGGCAGAGCCGCGCGCGTCCCGGACAGCCTGCCGGGAAAGACGTACCTTCCCCTGTTCATTTTCTATTAAGGCTATGGCTTCATCGGCATAGACGGTATGCAAAAGCCGCAGGATCAGTGTTGATTTCCCGGACCCCTGAACACCGGAAATCATATCTACGCTGATCATATTTGTCAGATCCCGTACTCTGCGGGATTGTACTTCGTGTCGTCTAATTCTTCTTTCATTTCTGCGATGAATTCTTCTTCGTTTTCAGGAATATCGTCTACCTGCTCCTGCAGCATGCCGATCCAGTTTTCTTCCCGCTCGTCCAGCTGCAGCTCTTTGTTGTCCACAGCCCGCTGCAGGATATCCAGAGAGCGTTTGGCGGTATTCAGTGTACGCAGGAAAGGATCCTGGGTCTTAACGATCTCCGAAGCGATTTCAAATACGACGTCAGGCTTCAGCATATATGCCTGGGGATCCAGATAGCAGTCAGATTCCACCAGCAGATCCCGCATCAGGCGGGCATAGCCTTTTTCTGCGGCTTTGTTCATCAGGCGGCAGTCATAAATCAGCTGTTCCGTGGAGACCACGGGGGCAAAGCCGGAAAGGAGTTTCACCTGCTGCACGGATTCATTGCTCCACAGATCGGCCACCGAAGCGGCGATGTTGCCGATGGGGCTGAAGTGGGCGCAGGCGGCGGATTTGCCTTCCAGAGCGATGGGGGTGCCGGTGATGGCCTTCAGATATACATTTTCATAAGCACAGTCCTTGCTGGGCCCCACGGCGCCGTTTTCAATGGCAACCAGTGCTCTGGGCGCAGTCAGCGCCCGCATGACGGCGGCATATACCTTGGGGATAAAGCCCTGTTCCGCCAGCACCATGGAGGTGTTGGCAAATCCGCAGGCAGAGTCTCCGGCAGGAATGGCGCCGTTTTCATTGGCGATGGCTGTGATATTGGTCCAAAGCCATTTCATATCCCTGGCCCCCAGACAGCCCAGGGCAAAGATGGAGGTGCGCAGATCTGCGTTTATAATGGATTCGTCGTTGATTTCTTTGCCGCCGGTAGATTCAATCGCCAGAAAATCCGCGCCGTCTTTTGCGGTTTGCTCAAAAATTTTCACCATAGATTCCCAGTACCGGCCGCTGCGCATGATAGGCGGCCGGCTCATTTCCCGCAGATCGTTGGGCGTCATGCGGAAAACGCTTTTCAGGCCATATTTTGCCTCGTATTCAAACATGGTACTGCGGAGGATCTTGTGGATTTCAATGCCCCATTCCGGGTGCTCCGTATATTGGGGCAGCGTCTCAAACTCGATGACCAGTCCGGGGGCATGAAGCTGCAGCGCTTTATCCAGGACACCGGTGATGATCTCCTGATAGATGCGCCTTGCTTCCGGCAAGGTTTCTTCTGTGGCGTTCATGGCCGGCAGGGTAAAGTTCACCTCGGGGTAAAGCGTGCCGCCGCCGATGACCATGCCGTTTTTACATGTAACAGGATGCGGGCATATGCCGTAGAGAAAATCATCCACGGAATCGTAAGCCAGTTTCGTAAATTGTTTCGTCATCGTTTCAGCCCTCCTTAATTCTTTTTGGAAAGAAGGTATTTTTTGGCTACGTCAGCTGCGTCACTGGCGTTGGACGTGTAGGCGTCGGCGCCGACTTCATCGGCAAAACGCTGGCTTACGGGAGCTCCTCCGACCATAATATAGTATTTGTCCCGAACACCGGTGGTTTCAAAGGCTTTGATCACGTCGCCGATGGCGGGCATGGTGGTGGTGAGCAGGGCGGAAAGGGCTACGATATCCGCGCCGACTTCTTCCGCTTTTTCCACAAATTTTTCATCAGGCACATCGATGCCCAGATCGTATACGGTGGCGCCCATGCCTTTCATCATCATGGCCACCAGATTTTTTCCAATGTCATGGAGATCTCCCTTTACAGTGCCGATCACTACCGTACCAATGGTCTCAACGCCGGATTCTGAAAACAGAGGCTCAATGATCTTTACGCCGGCGGACATGGCACGGGCGGCCACCAGCATTTCCGGTACAAAAATCTGGTTCTGGCGGAATTTTTCCCCTACCACGCCCATGGGCGCGATAAGACCTTCATCCAGGATCTGCTTTACGGGTATGCCTTCCTCCAGCGCTTCATTTACAAGCTCCTTTACCACTTTCATTCTGCCCTTTTCCACAGCAAGGGCCAGTTCTTCCATTTGCATAAAGCTTCCTCCTTATTAAAATAGAGTTGTCAAAAAAGGTACTTTCATTATAAAAAAGGCGGGAAAGAAAGTATTTCAAATGGTTTGGGTGTTTTGTTCCATTTGTTTGGAGAATAGGAAGGGAAGGAACGCCAATCTGAAAATAAAATCAAACTTTTTACTTTTTTTCAGATAGCGGGTCAGTGAAGGGAATTGGGGTTGAAAAAATATATCATATAATACCTATTGACATTATAGGTAAAAGGAAATACAATATCGTTGTCTGTTAAAAATCCACTCTGAAAGGCGATATGTCTATGAAAATTTTAATCAAAGATACGACAAGACAAGAACGGGAAGAAATCATTCGGCGGTCGCTGGACTGCGGCGGAGGCGGCTGCGAAAACTGTTCCTCCTGCTGTCTCGGCGGCGGCGATCCCTATAAAATGTACAAGGATTACATCGACGGAAAAAAGGAAATCTCCGAGATCAATGCGGAATACCGCGCGAAGTATCTGCACGGTTGAAACAACTGGAAATGAGAGGGGTCAATGAAGAGGAACCGACGGTCAGGGAGGCGGCAAAGGGGATCGGACTGAAGCCGCTTCAGATCCTAACGCTGATTATAAGCCTTGCCGTTACGACGGTCGGGGCAGTCCATATTTCAATCTGTGGGACAAAAAGGGAAACCGCTAGTGTTGACCATGCTGAGAAAAGGCGGGTTGGACGTGCCGTTTATGTTCCTTCTGGATTCTCTGAACGGCGCTGACACCATCGCGTGGGCAACGCCTATTGCGGACTGCGGCGCTATGCTGGTTGGCATTCTCCTGTTTGTGCCGTTATGGAGAAAAATGGGAAAAGAATAGTACAGTCAGGATCACCGGCTTAACTGGTGGCCCTGACTGTTGTTTGATGTTTAATAGAGTAAATAAAATTTTAGAAACTGCAGAACGAAATAGGATTATCCTTCATGTTGAAATTTAAAAATCTTTATGGTACTATTTTTGTAGCAGATGGATAACAGTCTATTGCAGACATTGTATAACTGGTATTATGGGAGGAATATTTTTGAGAATCTATC
>CANRJG010000077.1 GCA_947630875.1 uncultured Lachnospiraceae bacterium | reverse complement strand
CCCTTTTTTCAGAAAATGATATGAAAATAGCTCAAAAATAATTTTAATTTATACTTGACATATCACCGCTGGACTTTCAGAGTTTATCATAGCGACAACGGGCATATAAGAACACGAACCGGCAGTTGATTTTTATTATTCTGCCGCATTTCATCATTTTAATTTAGCCTATCCAATCTTCCAACTTTAGATTGGGAATACGACCAAATTCCCTGATATTATGCGTAACCAGAGTGAGGTGCTTAGCCAGTCCCTGCGCTGCAATCTGGACATCATAAGGTCCCACAGGTGATCCCTGCTGCTCCAGATAAGCCAGGATGTTCCCGGCTACAGATGCATCCTTAGCGTCAAATGCCAAAATGTTGAAAGGTGCCAGAAACATCGCCAGATTCTGTCTGGTTTTTTCTCCCCATTTACTCTTGGCAGCGCCATATTCAAGCTCAAAAACTGTGATAGACGAAATTGCCACGTCAGCTGGTTTCAGAGAAAGTAATTTCGCAGTCAAAGCCGGATAAGCGTTTTTCATAAGATAAATACAAATATTTGTATCAAGCAGGTACATTAGAGCTCCTCCCGTATAGAAACCTCAGACCAATTTGGCTGTGCTCTTTCCGACATAAAGTCGTCTGAAAATGTCCCAATGACCTGTTTGAGTGGTGCCCAGGGATCTTCTACAGGATAAGCAATGATGGTATCGCCAATTTTGTTGATATAGTATTCTTTTGTACTGGTTCTGAATTCTTGTGGGATACGTAGAGCCTGACTATTTCCATTTTGAAATATTCGTGTCATTTGCATGATGATCCCTCCTTTACATGTCGACGAGAATTATGCTTCGCATAAACCTTTCCCCTTATGTGTACATAATGTGTGTACGCTTTATTATTATATACAATTTAATTTAAAATAGCAAGGATATTTGTCACCACTCAGCTTCTTATGCAATTTCAGCTTTTGTGCGGCGGTAAAGTGATGAAGTGATTCTACTGACACGGCAGCGTCAAAACAGTTTGATTCAAAAGGAACCTCGTATTGCTGTTACAAGATTTTTGCTTTGGACGGTTTATCAGAATGATACATCACCTGCACATTGCTCCCCACCTTGGGAACAAGGGCTCCGGCGTTAATCCATTTTCTTTTTGTGTACGCCTTTCCATCGACAGTATATTCAATCTTGATGATATAAGGAAAAACAGCACCATCCAGTGCGTGCATTCTCACGGGTTTTCTGTTGACCTTCATCCACCACTGTTTTGTTACAGAAATCACGGTTCCTGTTGTTTGCTTATCCATAAAAATCCCCCTTCTTTCAGCGCAAGAACCCGTAAGCGTTTACAACGCATCCTTCGGGCAATTTTTCACACACTCCATGCACAAAATGCACTCCGTGCCGTTCTTACGTTTTCTGGAATTGTCTGTTATATCCACGTCCATCGGGCAGACCTGCCTGCATTTTCCGCAGGTAACGCATTTGCTTTTGTCGCATTTGATCCGAAACAGAGAAAAATAACTCATCGGCTTCAAAAAGACGGTGACAGGGCAGATATATTTGCAGAACGCCCGATTGTCCCGAAAGGCAAAGGCAAGCGCAATACCGACGATATAATAAAGCAGGTTTCCCGCAATAAACGCCCAAAACATGATTTTCGCAATATGCCCGACATGGGCAAGGAAAAGGGCTGCCACAAAAACGAGCGAAACAGTAAAGACAATATATCTGATCCATCCGATCCGTTTTCGTGGATGTTCTGCGGTCTTGTAAGGCAGAAAATCAAGCACCATGGCCGTCCAGCAGGCATAGCCGCACCACCCTCTGCCGAAAATCAGCGGACCGAAGATTTTCGCCACCGCATAATGAATCGTTGCCGCTTCAAATACGCCACTGAAAAGATAGTACCAAAAGCCCTCGATCTGCATATTTTCGCCGCAGATCAGTCCCAAATAAAGCAGCATATAGGTGCCAATCAACAGCTGCACGACCCTTCGGGCGTGTTTGTATTTTTTGATATAAAGAACCATTCCCAAAGTAATTGCAACGCCGATATAACTGAAATTAAAAAGATAAAACAAATTCTCCTTCGTCAGCCAAAAAGTGACCGCTATCATTTCAAATAATAAAAGCAAGACAGCCGGTAATATGTATTTCCGCATAGCCTGTCCCTTTCGTAATTCATATTTTATCACACGTTTATTTACTGAAACAAGCAAAATTCAACTTGTTTGGCTCACTGTCTTTTCATCTGCCGCAAAAAGGCAAACACCGCTATTGCGGTCACAGCGGCTGCATAGCCTGATACCCACCAGATATGCGGGAACACTCCGGCATAATCGCCGCACAGCACCGCCCGCTCCATCTCCACGGCGTGGACGAATGGCAGCAGGTTCGCGATTCTTTGGAACGCGCCGCCTACCAGTCCCAGGTCAAACCAGATGCCGGAGAGCCACGCTGTCAGGTTCGTCAGCAGCGCCCCGCAGATGCCGCCCACCTGCTTATCCGTGAATATGCTGCCGCAGAGCAGCCCAAGTGACACAAACAGAAATGCGACAGGGAGCGTGCACAAAACGGAAGTCAAAATATGAATCGTCACTTTAAGCCCCAAAAGCACCGCCGCCGCATAGCAAATGACCGACTGGGCGATACAAATGGGCAAAATCGGCAATAGATAGCCCAAAATAAAATCTCCCGCTGTCAGGGGCGTAGTGTACAGCCTTTGCAGGAAAGAGCTGCCCCTGTCCTTTGCGATCAGCGTAGCGGAGAACAGCGTCATAAATGACAGTCCGAATACGACAATCCCCGGCGCCAGATGCTCGATTTCAAACAGCGCCACCGGGATATTCCTCTGGATGACGGTCAGCAAGAGCAGCAGGACAATTGGAAAGCCCACCCCGAAAAACAGGTTGAGCGGGTCGCGCAAAATTTCCAGATCGTTCCGTTTGGAAAATGCCAATCCTTTCATGGCTGTTCCTCCTTTACGAGTCGCACGAACGCCTCATCGAATTTGTCCGTACCCGCTTTGGCTTTGATCTGGGCAGGAGTGCCGGTGCACAGGAGCCGTCCGCTTTTTAAGATGGCAACCCGGTCGGAAAGTGCCTCGGCTTCCTCCATGTAATGGGTCGTCAAAACCACAGTCATTTTCCCCTTGAGAGCGCCAATCATATCCCACAGATCGCTTCTCGCCAGTACGTCCAGCCCTAAAGTCGGCTCATCCAGAAACAGAATCAGCGGGTCGCTGATAAGTGCCATGGCAATACTCAAGCGGCGCTGCCATCCGCCGGACAGCTTTCCCGCTCTTTTATTTGCAATCTCCCCTAAGCCGAAATGATCGCTCAATTCTGCAACCTTGTCTTTCGTTTCAGCTTTGGAAAATCCATGAACGCCTGCCATCAGTTCTAAGTTCTCCCTGACTGTCAGATTCGGCGCTACCGCCGTTTCCTGCGGAGACACGGCGATCATGTTCTTAACCGCTGCACTGTCTGTCAAAATACTTTTTCCGTTCAGAAAAGCGTCGCCGGATGTGGGCCGGACGAGTCCTGTCAGCATTTTAATGGTTGTGGTCTTGCCCGCGCCATTGACACCCAGCAGAGACAGCAATTCGCCCTGCCGGACAGTGAGGTTCAGATCATCCACGGCGGTCAGATCTTTATATTTTTTCGTAAGGTCAATCGTTTTGATGGCGTCCATGTTATTCTCCCACATCTTCACAAAAACGCGCCTTCAGTCCCATGTAGGCGTCGGTCAGCACATCACTGACCATTTCCATCTCCCAATCGAGATAAGAGGTGGCAACCATGGAGGCGATGCCATGCACGAAGATCCACAGTTCCAGATGAAAGAGCTCCGCTTTTTCTCTGGAAAGCCCCGTATTTTTCATAATGAGTGGGAGAATCACTTCCATTTCCTTGCCGGGTTCCGGTGGTTCCCCCTTGCGGTCGCACATAAAAAGCAGCTTGAACAGTTCCTTTTCCTCTCTGGCAAAACGGATATATCCCATGCCGCTGGCCTTGTAGGGGGGATATTTCCCCGCGGCCATCTCTCTGGCAAGATAACTTTGGTACAAGTCCTGTGCGGCAGTCAAGACCGCGCCCTGTACTTCCTCCATGTTTTTGAAAAGTCCGAAAATCGGCTTAACCGAACAGCCCAGTTCCTCCGCCAGCGCCCGTGCGGTGAGCCCATCCGGTCCGGCTTTCCGTGTCAGGTTCAGTGCGGCGTTTGTGATCTCATTCCGTGTGAATTTGAATTTCGGCGGCATGATTTTATTCCTCCCGGCATAAAGCATCTATCGTTACGCAACATCTGTTACCTATTATGCACACTTTTTTTTTAAAGTCAAGCGGAAGGATAATTTTGCATGGGCACACGCGCCCTGAAAAGGGATCCTTGTAAAGCAAAAGGCCACATTTCTTACGAAACATGACCCCGTGTAAACACCAAAAAGCTTCTCTTATTAGATTCTATCTTCATCAATCGTCCTTCAGATATTTTTCATAAAACTCTTTTGCCGTCACTATGGAGATATTCTCAAACTCCTGTATTACCAACAAATCCTTATCTCCGCTGACAATAAACATCGCCTGTGCATCTCTTGCACAATTAATAAACTTATTATCATCCGGATCACGGCATATTTCTATTTTGGATGTTGGTTCTACAATTTCCATAGACTGAATCAGAGGATTCAGGATGGAAACATCTATACTTCCCTGCTTACGACACACCATTTCACGTATGATTTCCTGATATTCATTTAATATCTCCATACTGGCACATGCCCTGATTCTTCCCTCCACAGAAGCTCTTAATATTTTTTGTGGAATTCCACCGAAAAATACGCCTGATATCAGAACATTGGTATCGACAACAATTCTCACTTCCTGCTCCTTTTCCTCACGCTCTTAATAATATCGTTCACATCACTTTCTTCATATCCGACGGATGCTGCCCATTTTTGCGCTTCATCAAATGATTTCTCTAGTTCTTGTACCGTGGGCATCTTCAATGTCTTCAGCATAATGGCATCACCAGACGCATATGCGATCAGTTTATCCCCTGTATCAATAGAAAGCATTTTTCGTATGCTGACCGGAAGTGATATCTGTCCTTTGGAAGAAACAGTCAAAACCTGCATGTCCATAAAAACACCCCTTTCATAAATTAATTGTAAGATTTTCTTACATATAGTATGCCATAAAAATGTTATTTATTCAAGTCTTAAGCGTTCGAAATGATCGCTGCTATCTGTAAAGCTCTTGTATATGGCAATGAGGCAATTATTTGTTCAATTCAAAGAGAACCTTCTCATAGTCTTTTACATAGTACCTGATATTTTACGCCGCCGGGATACTTTTCATTTAGCTCCCCATTCGCTTTCAGCGTTCTCCAATAAGGTGTTTTGTCCTCGGAACGCTGATAGCTTGCCCACGCTGCAATCGATACAAAAACTCCGGCAGTAATTGGTTCCGTAAAATCCGCACCGCTTAATTTTGCAAAATACTCACGGATTTTTCCGACAGTAATCACGCTTCCGCAGGGAATCCGTTTCATTATTTTATCATAATCGATCGGCGGGGCAAAATACATCCTGCTCCCGCCATATTTTTCTATGCTCTTTTCATCTGTAAGCAGGTGGCCTGTTTGCTTACACGTTGACAATCAGCGTGGTCAGGGACTTTCTTTGGCCTTTGATAATTTATTTGAAATCGAAAAGAGAGATAATCGGAAGAATGTTCATATACATTCCTTCAAACCGGAACCCGCTTTCCGCGCCTTCCTTTTCGAGAACAAAGGGCGATAAATCACCTGCAAGGCAATCTTGAATTTTTTCAGGAGCTACGCGGGACTTCTTGCTGATTTCATCAACGGTTGCATAGGCGTTTTCTGAATGAACCGTCAACTGATAAAGAGCAGAGGCGATTTGTAAATTTTGACTGTCGCAAAACGGCCGGATCATTGCAGCAATCCGGCGGATGGCATCTTTATTCATCGTCAGATATTTATTGTCCGAAAAGAACACCGCGCTGCTTCTCATGGTTGTTGTGATCTCCGGAATATTACAGCAGGAATAACCCCACCCCGATTTTCCTGCATGATCGACCGCGTGGTCGGCGTCCCACCCGGGATTTTTAGGGTCTGCGGTCATTGCTTTGGATAAAATAATCGCGTGAAGAGCTGCCGCCATTCGAAAGGTAAAGTCAAAATCTTCGCCCTTGGGCAGTGACTCTATGCGTTTGCGAACAGCAAGGACAATATCTTCTGTTGTAGAAACAGGAGTATATCCCAGAAGTTCATCCACCGAAACTTCAAAGAGTTTCGCAATGTCCGGAAGGAGCCCGATATCCGGGCAACACACGGCTGTTTCACATAGTTAAAGATACCACACCAACAATCCACGCTTACAGTTCAAAATATGAGTTCAAA
>CANRJG010000076.1 GCA_947630875.1 uncultured Lachnospiraceae bacterium | reverse complement strand
ACGCGCCCCAACATGAGGAAGAAGTGGGGCAGGGGCCCCATGGATTCCGAATGTTGGGTAGGATTGTGGAAGCTGCGCAGCAGCGTAACAATCCGTAATCACTTTTGACGACTAAATCATAAAAAAAGAAAAGACCGACCGTGCGGGTCAGTCTTTTTCTTTTGTATACCAATGGCCTAATAGTGACGCCAACATATGACGCTTACCTCGATAACGGCACAGACATAGGACTTACTGTTGGTATAATTATACTAGCATATGCCGTCGGTTTTGTCAAGCTGCATCAGGCGGATCAGGAAGGAAAAGAAAAAATGCTTTTTAATATGCCGGCTTCCTGCAGTTTTTCCAGCTGGGGCCCGTAGGCGCCGGTCTGTAAATGCGAATAAAACAAATTGGAGAACACATCTGCAATCTGAATCATATAATTGGCCCGGGAATCGAAATAGACTGCGCCGAAATTACCGGCCGCCGCACCGTTTAAGTTCAGTTCCGTGTTCAGATAATTTTCCAGAAAGAAACGAAGTTCCTTTTTTTCATTTCGTTCATCGATCTGCAGAAAGCAATCTTCATCCGGCAGCAGCCCTTCCCGGATGAAAGTCTCCAGGGCCCGTCGAATGGAATAATTGAAAACCCGGGAGGATTTTTCGCAGACCGTATCGGACAGGGCTTTGTTGGAGATTTTAATGTAATACAGTTCAAAAGATGCCTTTTGCGCAAAGAAACCGGCGAATTTCAACTTCATGTTCCGGTCAAACTGGGCGCCTTTGAGCTCCACGAATTTATTTCCGGAAAACATCTTGCCGCCGCATTTGATTACTTTACCGGTTTTGGGATGGATTTTATCCTGATCCAGCGTTTTCAGCTCTTCGTAATTGGAAGAAATGAAGCGTTTGTAAGCCCGGCGGAGGGAATCCTTTTGCAGCGGGCGGACGAGGGCAATGGTAAAATACCGGTTGTTGGGAATATGATTGTTGATGGATCCTGATTCGTCGATAAATAGATGCATTGCAAAACTCCTGCCTGAAGAAACCCGTTTGTCTTCTGTCAGGTTCATTATAGCGCAGTTGCAGAAAATAGAAAAGAAAAAATGACAAATCCCGACAGGCGGGAAAGCTGCAAAAAAGAATTGACATTACAACAGGGATTTAGTATAATTATCGATACATCGGATGTGTTTCCGATGAATTGCATAACATTTTTTTAATTCAGGAGAAGTACTCAAGTGGCTGAAGAGGCGCCCCTGCTAAGGGTGTAGGTCGTGTGAGCGGCGCGAGGGTTCAAATCCCTCCTTCTCCGCTTTAAAAAAACAGGAAAACGAAGAGATGCTTCAAAGTAAGCATCTTCTTTTTTTACAGGAAAGGGAAAGCCATGAAAATCATTCACTGCGCCGATATCCATCTGGATGCGAAAATGGAAAGCAGTCTGCCGCAGCAGAAAGCACAGGAGCGGCATTATGAATTGCTGCTGCAGTTTGAACGGATGATCGATTATGCAAAAGCCAACGAAGTGCGGGTGGTGATGATTGCTGGGGACTTATTTGACAGCACGCGGCTGCAAAGCGGCACCGTTCGGAGAGTGCTGGATGCCATTGCAGCGGCGCGGGAAATCGATTTTCTGTATCTGCAGGGCAATCACGACGAAGGCCGCAGGCTTCTGGAAGATTTCACATTGCCGGATAATCTGAAGCTGTTTCAGGAAACCTGGACTTCTTTTACATATGACAATGTCCGAATTACAGGCGCGGTTCTGGGCAGGGAAAACTGTCTGGACATTTACGACAGTTTGCAAACGGACCCGGACAAAATCAATCTGGTGGTGCTGCACGGACAGACGGCCGCACAGGCCGGAGAAGATCGTATCTGCCTGCCCCGGCTGAAAAACAGAAACATCCGTTATCTGGCGCTGGGACATCTGCACAGCTACCGTCAGGCGCCGTTGGATGAAGAAGGGGTTTACTGTTATGCCGGATGTCTGGAGGGCAGAGGATTTGACGAGTGTGGGGAAAAAGGCTTTGTTTTGTTAGAAACCGATGAAAAAGGACTGACTTCACAGTTTATGCCCTTTGCGAAGCGGAAGCTGCACGATATTGGGGTGGATATCAGCGGGCTGGACCGTATGCACGGGATCGCCGACCGGATGAAGGAAGCGGCAGCGCAGATTTCATCCGAAGATCTGGTGCAGTTTACGCTGCAGGGGGAAGTATCGCCGGAGGCGGACATTGATCCGGCGTTTTTACAGAAAGCAATGGAGTCTTTCTTTTATTTTGTACGAATCAAAGACGAGAGCTGTCTGCATATTGATGGAGCGTATCGCTATGACCGGTCGCTGAAAGGAACTTTTATCCGTATGGTGCTGGATTCCGACAAAAGCGATAAGGAAAAAGAGCAGATGATTCTGTGCGGGCTGGCGGCCTTAAAGGGGGAGAAGCATAAATTATGAAACTGCTGACATGTCATATCGAAAATTTTGGCGTTTTATCCGGATACGACCTGCGTTTCGATGAAAACCTGACGGTGATTTTTGAGGCCAACGGATTCGGAAAAACCACACTGGCCGCCTTTATCAAGTCGATGTTTTACGGAATGCCCCGGGCAGTGAAAAATCCGGCAAAAAATGAACGGAAGAAATATATGCCCTGGCAGGGCGGAAGATACGGCGGAAATCTGCAGTTTGAAGAAAACGGAAAACAATACCGGATCGAGCGCTTTTTCGGGCAGACGCCCAGGCAGGACAGTTTTGCTCTGTATACCCTGGATCCTTTGACGAAAAGCGCAGATTATACGGAAAACATCGGTCTGGAGCTGTTTCAGCTGGACGTGGAATCCTATGAAAAAAGCACCTACATGCCCCAGAATTATGACAGCAGCGTATTTTCCACAGATATGATTTCCGCGAAGCTGACAGATCTGGCGGAAGAAACCGCCGACATCGGACAGTATGAAAAGGCCGTGGCGCTGTTAAAAGAAAAACGAAGCGCGCTGATGTCTTACCGGGGCAGCGGCGGCAAAATCGAGCGGGACCGGACGAAACTGCGCCAACTGGAAGAAGCGATTGGTGAGGGCGCAGGGATTCGGGAGAAAATAGAAGCTGCGGAACATGAAAAAGAACGTCTGGCGGCAGAGATAAAAGAAGCGGAAAACAAAATCCGAGAAATCAGAGAGGAGATTTCCCGGGCAGGGGAAACAGAACTGATCCGAACCGCCCGGAAAAGACAGCAGGAACTGCAGGAAGAAACAGAGGAACTGAAGGCATCTTTGGAAACCCTTTTGGCTTGTTATCCCAGGGGACTGCCCCGGGAAGAGGATCTGACTGCCGTTTCGGACTGTCTGGATCAGATACTGCGGCTGGAAGGTCTGGCAGAGACGCTTACCGGCGAAGAAACGCCGGAACCAGCGCCGGAAAAGAAAAAAGGATCCCGGCTGTATCTGGTTTTCATGTTCGCCGGCCTGCCGCTGCTTCTGGCAGGGGTATTTTGCCTGTACGGGCATTACAATCTGCCGGGTATCTGCTGTTTTGCTGCCGGGGCCGCCGCGGTTCTGATCGGAAATTTTCTGAATTTCAAACGTATGAGCCGCCGGTTTCAGGAGTTACAGCAGCCGAAAGAAACAAAAAAAGCGCTGGCAGAAGTTCAGCTGCGCACCTGGCGGCAGCAGTCCGGAGAATATCAGGAGCAGATCGAAGATTTTGCGGTTCACTACGGACTGGACGTGACGCCAAAAAACCGGGCGGATATCCTGCGTCTGCGGGATGATCTGCACAGGAAAGCGCAGCTAAAGGAACAGCTGGACAAAAAAGAAGGGCAGCTGACCCGGTTTCAGGAAGAAAACCGGCAACTCCTGTCACAGGCAAACCCGGCCGGATCGACGGATCTGCAGACCCTGAAAGACAGGGAAAACACGCTGCACAAAGAACGGGACGAAGCGTTCCGGGCAATGACGGCACAGGAAAGCCGCCTGAAAGAACTGCAAAAAGAATTGGAAGCTCTGCCCCAGTTGGAAGATGAACGGGATTTCTGGCAGGCGTCATATGAAGCAGACCGGAAATATCTGGAAATCTTAGACGGGACGATTGCTTTGCTGGCGAAAGCAAAAGAAAAACTCGATATGGATTATATCGCCCCTTTAAGAGAGCGGTTTTCTCACTATATCGAGCTGATATTGAAAGAGGAAGATTTTCCCGTATTTTTAAATCAAAATCTGGAACCCATGCCGGAGCAGGCGGGAGAGGCCCGGGCTCTGACATCTTTCAGCCGGGGGTATGCGGATATCATATCCATTTGCATGCGCTTTGCGCTGGTGGACGCATTGTTTCCGCAAACCCGGCCGTTTATGATTCTGGACGATCCTTTTGTCAATCTGGATGATGCGCACATGAAAGAGGCACTGTCGCTTTTGCGCCGGCTGAGCGGGGAAAAACAGGTCATTTATCTGGTGTGCAGCAGCAGCCGTTGTTAAGACATCAGAGGATGTCCGCCATTTCGTAAATCAGTTTTTCGGTTTTTTCCCAGCCCAGGCAGGGATCGGTGATGGATTTGCCAAATTCGGTTTCTCCGATCTTCTGGCAGCCATCCTGCAGGTAGCTTTCGATCATAAAGCCTTTGACCAGAGAACGGATATCCTGATTGACCCGGCAGCTGTGGAGCACTTCTTTTGTGATGCGGATCTGCTCCATGTATTTTTTGCCGGAATTGGAATGATTGGCGTCGATGATGACGGCAGGATTTTCAAAGCCGGCGTTCATGTAGTTTTCATACAGCTGAATCAGATCTTCATAGTGATAATTGGGCGTAGACTGTCCGAATTTATCCACATAACCCCGCAGAATGGCGTGGGCGTAAGGATTGCCCGCGCTCTTGACCTCCCATCCGCGATAGCAGAAGGTATGGGGATGCTGTGCCGCATAAATGGAATTGAGCATAACGGAAAGATCGCCGCCGGTGGGATTTTTCATTCCCACGGGAATTTCCAGTCCGCTGGCGGTGATGCGGTGCTGCTGATTTTCCACAGAGCGGGCCCCTACGGCGACATAGGAAAGCAGATCGCTCAAATATCTGTGATTTTCCGGATAAAGCATTTCGTCGGCGGAGCTGAAGCCGTAGTCGGTCAGGGATTTCATATGCAGCTTTCGAATGGCAATGACGCCCTTGATCAGATCCGGTTTTTCGGTGGGATCCGGATAATGCAGCATGCCTTTATACCCGGCGCCGGTGGTCCGGGGTTTATTTGTATAAATGCGTGGAACGATGAAAATTTTATCGGACACCTGATCCGCCACTTTGCGCAGCCGGGAGATGTATTCCAGCACAGCTTCCTCGTTGTCTGCAGAGCAGGGGCCGATGACCAGCAGCAGTCTGTGGTCTGTTCCGGCAAAAATATTTTTGATCTGCTGATCCCGGTCTGCCTTGACAGCCGCAGCTTCGGCGGAAACCGGATACTGGGCCTTGATTTCCTGCGGAATGGGAAGTTTGCCTATAAACTGTAAATTCATATCGTGTCGTCCTTTCTTCTGTCACTTATCAAATAATGCGCGCCGTTCGCTGGAAAGCCGCATCATTTCACGCATGGTTTCCCCATCGTCGTTTTTCAGCGCGTCTTTTAATCGATTAAATTCTTTTTCAAACTGTTCCATATGCTTCAGCAGCGCTTCCTTGTTCATCAGGAACAGCTCCGACCACATGGCGTCGTTGATCCGTGCGATGCGGGTCAGATCCCGGAAGGAATCGCCGGTATATTTCTGCATGTCTTCAGAATCGTTGCAGGTCATGAGGGAAACCGCGATGCAGTGGGTCAGCTGGGAAAGAAAAGCGATCATATCGTCATGCTGCTGCGGCGTCAGCCGGGAAATTGTGGAAAATCCCAGCAGCCGGCCCAGGTCTTCGCACAGCGCGATGGCTTCCGACGTATTTTTTTCCGTGGGTATAACAATATAATTGGCGCCGTGGAAAATGGCGTCGTCACTGTTTTTGACGCCGTAAACCTCCCGGCCTGCCATGGGATGCGCCGCAATAAACTCCACATCCTCCCGCAGCATTTCCTGTACCGGATAGACAACCTCGGTTTTGACGCCGGTAACGTCGGTCAGGATGGTGCCCGGAGAAAAGTATTTCTGATTTTCCTTCAGCCACTCCATAAACACATGGGGGTACAGCGAAAAAACGATCAGCTTTGCCCCGGCAATCAGTTCCGGTTCGATTTGGTTGGTGGCGTAATCCACAATGCCTTCCTGCATGGCGTAGTCCACGGTTTCCTGAGAGCGGGTAATGGCGTTGACAGTAAAGCCCAGTTTTTTCAGGGCTCTGGCATAGCTGCCGCCGATGAGGCCCAGTCCCACAATCAGGATGGTTTTATCATTGTTCAGTAATTTCATAAAAACTTCCTTTCGGTTTAGCCGGAAATCAGGTGCGGCGAAATTCAGTTGGTCCGCAGACGGATCTGCAGGGCGGCGAGGGTTTCAAAGAAGTCGGGAAAGCTCTTGGCAACCGCTTCCGCGCCGTCGATGGTGCCGCCGGTTTGGGTCAGCAGCACGCTTAAGGCCATGACAATCCGGTGGTCGTTGTGGCCGGAAAGGGGCTGATGGGGGGCGTGAAAGTTTTTTGGCAGAACCGTGACACGATCTTCTTCAACCCTTACGTCCACGCCGAATTTGGCCAGCTCCAGCCGCATGGCTTCGGCCCGGTCGCTTTCTTTCAGTTTCAGCCGCCGGGTCCCGGTAAATACAGCCCCCTGTTTCGCT
>CANRJG010000075.1 GCA_947630875.1 uncultured Lachnospiraceae bacterium | reverse complement strand
TGAGCTCCATAGAGGAATGCACATATTGCTCCAATGTGAATTTGGGGCTGGTGTGTCCGAGAATTTCGGACAGCGACTTGATCTCAAACCCCACCTCCACGCAGCGGGTCGCGAAGGTATGCCGGAGCGCGTGAAAATGCACCCCCGCGAGCCCGCAATCAGCGGTATATCGTTCCAGCCGGTATTGCAGGGTGCGGGGTTCCATATAGCGGCCGCTTTCCCCGGTCAGCACAAACGCGTCGTCCTTCTTTTTTCGAAGCGTACACAGCCGGACCGCGTATTCGGTTAAGGGAATTACCCGCGCCGACGTGTTGCTTTTGGGGTCGCTCAGCACGATCTTTGTTTTATGCCGGGCGTCTGCTTCATAGTCTTTTAACCGCAGCATGGTAGAATGCACCGTCAGGGTACGGTCGGGCAATGATATGTCGCCCCAGCGCAGCGCGCACACCTCCCCGATCCGCAATCCCGTGAGCAGCGCCAGCAGCACACCAAACTTGCAGTCGTCCAGATCGTTGAGCAAATACGCCGTAAATGCCTGCTGCTCTTCGCGGGAGAGTACCCGCGTTTCTTTTTTGCTGTCCTTTGGATAGACAATCTCAATGTTCTGCGGAAGCAGCAGCGCGTCCTGCCGCCGGATATAGCCGAATACCGAATGCACCACCGTTAAAATGCAGCGCACCGTCTTGGCGGACAGGTTCATATTAAACAGCAGCGAATGACTGAACTGCTCCACCAGTACCGAAGACAAAGCGGACAAATGGCATCCGCCCAAACCCGGCAGGATATGATTGTGAATGACCGCGTCGTATTTTACATAGGTAGAATCCTTCACCCGGCTGCGGCAGAGCATCAGCCACTCCTCGCAATAAGCGCCAAACCGTTTTCGCGTGTCCGTCGCGGAAACCGCGCCCGCAAGCATCGCGGCCTTCGCCGCGTTTAGCTTGTCCCGCGCCTCTCGATAGGTTTTGGCATAGCAGTACCCGAACCGCGCGCTGCCGTCCGGTTTGTAGCCCTTGATATACCGGGCCTCCCAACGATTGTCCTTACGCTTATAGATATTTTCTCCTTTTTTTGACATGGAAAATGTCCTCCTTTCAAGTGATGCTGTTATTTTATCGTTAAAATTCCATAGATTGCTGACGGCGTTTTTGACGGCGAAAGTTGTTAAACATGAACACCTTTCTGTTGCGTCTTTACTTTTATTTCCTGAAATATGCCTGATTTACCATTTCTTAAATCAAAAAAATGCAGAATTTCCTTCAACTTCCTGTGTAACGTCTTGCAATTTATGAAATTTGGCGTTAAAATGTTCTGCATAGAATTAGGAACTCTGCGAAGAAAATCACATAGAATGCGGCCTGTATTTTTATGGGCCGTTATTATATTATTCCGCCTCTTTTTGAAGGGGAATTTTGCCGGCTGAAAAGCGGCAGAATGGGGGTTTTGTAAAAATGTTTACGAAAAAAGAACTTGCCGAAAAACAGATGAGAAGACATTCCGCCCGGGGGAAAGGCCGTCGGACTGCGTCTTTTGGCAGCGCGGCGAGAAAAATCGTTTCTATATTTATGTGCCTGTGCATATTGGCGACTGCGCTGTGTAATCTCGGCGACTGGGTGTTATCAACTGAGGCCGCCGCGGAAGCGACCGGAAATGCGATGAATCGTATCGCCGATAATGATACGAGCGATACATACATTAACAAATTGCTGTCATCTGAATGGGGCAGCCGGTATGCCGGGCGTGTGTGGACGGATAAGAGCGTTTTTTCATACGACACACCGATCAAACTTGATACGAAAACCGATGGCTATGAGGGTAATGTGAACTTTAACTCGGATTTTGGAACAATTTTCTCAGCCTTAGCGAGCTCGCAGCGCATCAATGAGTATCCGCCGTCCCCCATCGACCTGGTAATCCTCATCGATATGTCCGGCTCGATGGCGGCGGATATTGTCGATTCCACGCATGAGCACGATGACTATGACAAGCCGAACAGCGAACGCATTGCACATTCGCGTGTTTATGCCGTTCTGGAATCCATCAACAAATCCATTCAGGATGTGATGGATATAAGCGAAGACAGCCGCGTAGCGGTGATCGGATACGGCGCCACAGCATACACCCTGCTGGAGCTTGGACATTATAAACCCGGAACCGATGGAAAATATCTGAATGTCAGCAACTTCCGATACTATTATTACGTCCATTCAAAAGAAGAACCGCCCAATAAAAAGGGTGCAGCCACTTATCTGATCGGAACAGCGGATGGACTCCAAAAGCTGGATGACAATGGCGCCACCTACGTGGATTACAAGAGATACGCACGCAACGACTACCGGAGTGATAAGTTCGAGTGCGACCCGGAGGGAACGGTCAATATCGGTTTTCATACCGATCTGCAGGCAGGAATCTATCAAGGTTTTGAAGAACTTTACAAGCATTACAACAGCAAAGAAGACGTAACGAAAACCTATGAGTCCGCAGAAACGAAAACCGAAACTGTCGTTCAGCGGATCCCCGTTGCCATCGTGATGACCGACGGCGGCTCCAACTATGCATTGAAATCCACTAAGGAAGAAGAGGCCACGGGCGACGAATGGCATCAAGTGCCAATATATGAGGGGAACATGACAGCCTATCTGGGAGCATGGGAAAAATACTGCTCTGAAACTGATTCGGCCGGAGGCGGCGACGCAACGATTCTGGATATTTTACTGACGGCTTCCTATGAGAAGTCGAAGGTGCAAAAAAAATATACCAAGCTGGTGCAGGACGCCAGAGACGCCAAAGAACTGCAGGACGATCGCTTCAAGGGGACGGATTTCCGCATCCTGACGGTCAGTGTCGATACGCCGAGTACCGAGTGGCAGAAGCCGCGCGTGTACGCGGCGCTTGATCCGGTGCATTTTTTTAATGACAATCCGCAGGCAAACAACGGCATAAATCCCGATACGTGGACTAAAAAACAGGTTGTTATCGACGCTTATGGACTTTTCGAGCAATGGCAAGGGGCAACTGATTCGATAACGACCAGTTTTAAAGATTCATATTCAAGCGACAACGTAACTGTAAAATTCAATCAGCTCCAACCAAATGAAGATAATGTTACCAAAAACGATATCATCAATCATATCAATTACAATACCAGCTTTGCGGACATCACCAGCGCGCAGCTGGGCGACACCTTCACGACGATGCTCAACGAGATTCGCGGCATTGCATTTTCTCCGCTTTCCGGCGAAAACGCATCCGGCGTGGCGGATTCCATCACTTATCAGGATCCGCTGGGCGAATATATGGAGCTGAAACACGACGCCATCACCGTAAACGGCGCGGTGACCGGCTCAGGCGACAAAACCTTTGATATGTCCATGCTGATGTTTGGCGATATGCACGGGTTGGTGCGCGCAGGCGTGTATGATTATCAGTGGAACTATAAGTATATGCACGACAACCAAACGAAAAAAGGCTATCCCAATCCTAAGCCCGATGCGGACACCGACCCGTTGAAAATCGGCTGGTACAAAGGCGAGCCGGAAACAGCCGTTTACAGCTACGTCAACGGTCTGCCCCAGGGCTGTGCCTCGGCAGAGCAGGCCTGGAAGGAAGGCTGGGTGCTGAGGTTTGACTACATAACCCTGGCGGAGTTCGTTCCCATTTCGGACATTACCGACGAAATGAAGCCGGCGGACATCCCGGAGCAGATCAAACACACGGTTTACACCTGCTACCGTTTTGCCGACTCCCAACAGGATCGCAATATGCTGCGCCGCAATCCGATATTCGGCGAGGTTCCCGAAGGTCTGAAAAAGGAATGGGACGATTATTACGCAGCAAACCAGGCATACCCCGTCGGCATGGAGAAATACAGCAGCTATCCCGGCGTCTACCGTCTGTCGGACATCCGCGTCTGGGCGGAGCACACCGGCGACTTCGTCGACCAAACCGGCGCCATCACGCCGGAGGATCAGAGCGGTTACGACGATTCACTGTATGTAAACATCCCTGTAACGGCAGTGCCCACCCAGTTGGCTGAAATTACCCTGGGTCCGAATGGTCCCATCTCCTATAAGGACAATTTGGCCGACGAGAAACAGTCCACCCCCTTCCGCCTCTTTTATGCGGTGGGGTTGACGGAGGATCTCATTCAGCGGGATGCGGGCGGTAAACAGACCGGTGTGGATGTATCCAAAATTTCGGGCGAATACATTGCAAATCACAGCGATCCCGAAACCAATAACATCTCCTTTATTTCCAACTGGTATTCCAACACCCCCTATACCGGGTATACCAGCGATGAGGAGGAGCCTTACCGCACCCGCGGCGACGCGGCAGTGACCTTCTCGCCGAATGAGAAAAACCGCTATTACCTGTTCCAAAAGCCGCTGCCCCTGATCGCCCACGCTTACCGCGTGCAGGACGATGCCGGTCACGTCGCACCGGTGGACAACGTCAACAGCACGTCATGGGGCGACAATCTTTCCGGCAATGGCCAGACCGATTGGGAAAACGGTCAGACCGGAGCCGACTGGTCGGGCGGCGAGTTCGTCGGAACCTATACGAATGAACAGGCATTCATGGGCGCACTGAAAGATAAGACCGAGCAAAACGGTGTCTCCTACGTCAAGGACGAAAAAGGATATTCCTACCCTCTGCCGGAAAACATCACTGACGCAATCATCACCTACACAGAAGATCAGTTGAAAAACGTTGACGCATCTGGCGATAAATACGCAGAAGGCGCGATTTCCTTCTCATCGGACGATTATTTCTTCCTCTGCATCGAATATTACCTGCCGATGGAGGGTGAGGGCGAAGACATACACGGCAACTCCGTCTCCGGCACACAGAAGGTGCGCAAGGTAAACCACATGATCGCCCGCAAGGGTTCTGCTTTCGGCTCCGGGCTGCAGTCTAAGAACATCAGCAATGGCGATATGCTCTGCTGGACCGATATCAACGGCAATTGTAATTTGGAAATTGAATACAACTCCCGCACCGACACAGGTGACGTTACCCGCGGACGTCCGACGCTGGAAAAACTTACGCTCAATGGCTCTGAACTGCGCAGCTATCTGCGTGACACATGCCATCTGGATGCGGCTTATCTCCAGCACGACATCGACTACTGGGAGAGCGTGCAGAAGGAACCGCACATGGCGGCGCTGATTGAGGAAATCAAGGCTGTCGGCTCCTCCGGGCAGCAGGCGAAGTTTGACGCGCTGTTCGACTGGTCGGTCGCGGCCCGTACCGGCGGCATCCGGGTGGGCGATATGTTCAACAACATGCAGGCCAAGGGCGGCGGTGAGCTGATCGACGGATACTATGCAGACAACCTCACAAAAACCGCCAACAACTACTACATCCCTACCCTGTCGGAAACCTCTACCGCAGGAGACGGACTTGTCATCAATAATTACCTCGGCAACAACGGGCGTCTGGAAGTCGCAAACGCAACTCTGATGGTGACAAAGACGTTAGTTGCGCCCGACGGATTTACGCTTGCCGAAGGACAACAAGACGAAATCTTCAACTATCAGGCATATGTGCAGGGACTGACTGGCGAACGACTGGCGCAGAGACTGAAATGGAACCCCTTCTCGCAGTCCTGGCAGAAACGGGTGGAAACACTGGATATTCTGACCGACAACGCTTCACTCCTGCTGGATACGAGCGGCAGCCGCGCCCTGTTCTGCTATACGGATGGCGCGACGCCGCGGCAGATCGTCGAGGTGTACGAGGACGGAGTGCCGCAGTACTATTACGCTGACGCGACCGGCGCGGCGACAACGGAACTCTGTAAAGATACGTCCGAACATTTTTACTACCTCTATCTGCCGGACAGCGAAGGGGATCTCAATTATCCGTTGTTCGCCTCTACCTACGAGGGCGGCACGACCGAGCTCGAGGGTGTCGGCACCACGGCTTATTATCCCGTCGGCACGGACGTGACCAAACTGAAAGGGGACAACGAAAGTCAGCATTTCGCCGAAGCCATCACGGGTGAACCGAACGACATGGACAATCGCCCCGCAGGCAGCCGGGAATACTGGACGAAAGAGGCGGAGCTGATTCCCTACAGCGAAGTCACGGCGGCCGCCGGAACCTGGGCGTATCAGCCCGTAACATCTACCAAGCTGACCAAACCTTTCCCGCTGGTCACCGTCATTCCCGACCCGGAGGGCACGGATTCCACGGTGTATTCGCCTTACAGCAGCCGTACCCAGTATATGACGATGCCTCTCTATTTCGGATATAAAGCCGAACTGGCGGAGCATCTCAGGGACGAGGGCGAGACTCTCGCAAGCTGCGGGCATTTGGAGCGCTACGAACTGCAAGGCACCGAGCTGTACGACCAGATCATTCCCACCGCGGATCGGCCCACTCTGTTTAAGTCAGAAAACAACAATGACACAGCCGATAAGGTGGCAAAAAATACGGCGGCATATACCCTCCGATCCGGCGAGGGCCTGTTGTTGACGGGGCTTGACAACCAGATCGTGTACCGGTTTACCGAAAAGCTGACGGAAGACCAGTTGAAGAAGGGCTACACGATCAATGAGATCAGCCATGTGCAGCAGCGGGGTTCGGATACGGTCTATATGCCCGGCGTACAGAAAGTTCCGGTCTATACGGCGACGGATGGCGAAGTAACCTGGGCAATCGGCTCTGACAGGCAGGAAAACCCGGGCGCACAGATAGGTCTTGAACCCTTCGCCCACACCAACGCCACGATATGGGAGTCTTACGCC
>CANRJG010000074.1 GCA_947630875.1 uncultured Lachnospiraceae bacterium | reverse complement strand
GCCTCCACGGTAAAGAACCGAAGCTCCGATACCCGGATGCCGGTGGAGCCTATGGTCTGTATGACCAGCTTGTCCCTTTGGCTTTGGGCTGCGGCCACCAGCGTCCGGTAGTCGTCCATTTCCAGCACCCGCTCCTCCGGGCAGTAGACGTCCTCCTGAATCACCAGCCGCTGGGTGCCGCAGCCGGTCCAGTTTTTAAATTTGAAAAAAGAAAAGAGCGAAGCCAGCATGGTGTTGATACTGCTTTCGGCGTAGTTCTTTTCAAGGAGCATGGTTTTGAATCCGCAGGTAGTCTCCGCTGTGGCCTCCCGGCCGCCCAGATAGTCCCTGTAGGTCCGCACGTCGTGAAGATATCTGGCGATGGTGTGGGGACTTCGCTCCCGGGAAACAAGGTTTGCCTCAAATCCGGCAATATCCTCCGGGGTGATGAATTTTTCGTTCATGATGTTTCCTCCTTTATCTGTTGTGAGAGTATTTTACCCAAAAGGGCACAGACAATGCATCACTCCCAAAGAGGAATCCGTCAAGCGAAAACGAATTTTGCTGCATTTGCCACTTTTTTATATTGCGTATAACACATCCTCGCTTTTTTGATTGGAGTCAGGAACGCATCTGTCTCAAACTTGCATACCGCTCTGCCGCGTCACAAATATCGTCTTCGGTAATAATGGAATAGACCTTCGTGTGATATTTTTCCTCAATCATTGCGGAACCGCGCCCTTCGGCGCATTCTCCCTGCCGCTTCCGGTCGGCGATGACCACAACGGCCGCGATCTGCACCTTCGCGGATTGCAGCACCGTATCCATTCTCTCCACAAATGTTTTACCAGATAAGATGCAATCGTCCACTACCACAATCCGGTCGCCGTCCCGCAGTGTGTAGCCGCACAAGGTACGCCCGCGGCGATCCGGCACCTTTCTGTCATGACAGTAATTTACAATCACGCCATATTTCTGATACAAAGCACAGGCCGCAGCAGTAGAAAAGGAAATTCCATGATACGCAAAGCCCATGATCGTATTGAATTTAATGTGATTTTCTCTGATACAGTCAGCAAAGTACGCTCCGATTTTTACGATCTGCGCATTGGTTACAAAATTTTCCGAATTGAGATAAAATGACCCGGCCGGATTTTTCTCAGCTGTTAAAATGCCGGCATCTGCCATAAACTTTACAAATCGTTCTTTTTGGGTTAAGACATTTAACTGATATCCCATCAGTTCATCAATGGTAGTTTCAAAATACGCCGCAATTGCCGGTAAAAACGAAATATCCGGCAGCGCTGTCTCATTTTCCCACTTGCTGACGGACTTGTCCGAGACATGCAGTTGTTCCGCCAGCTGCTCCTGGGTAACGCCCTTGTTCATGCGCAGTCGTTTGATATTCTTTCCGATCGTCATTTTCTGTTCCTCCTTTTTTCGATAGCGCTTCCTATGAATCCCCTGCAAACAGAATATAACAAAAGTCCATCCGCATCACCACCCACAAACCGGAGAGAGCGACTCTACCAAAGGGTGATACTTGCGCAAATGCAGACGACATCGACTTGATTCTACCCGAATCGTTTACCGTTAAAAATAGCGAAGTGCTGATTACAACACTTCGCTGAAAGCTAGTAGATAAGGGACAGAATTCGTACTGTCCCGCCATTTTTAAAAGATAAGGATAATTCTTTAAGAACTGTCTCACAAAAACAACTCGTTTTCTTTTCTGACAGAGCAGGCTTTTTTGATTGCCAGGGCGGCTGCGGAGACCATCAGTCCATTGACCTTCCTTGCATTTTGCGGACAAACTTTCATACAGCGCATACAGGAGATGCACTTTTTCGCGTCCGCCATAAACCGGACGGAATCAATGACCTGTACAGGACAGGCTTTCGCACATGCCCCGCATTTCACGCAGGACTTGTCCGGCTTCGGCACAAGGCCCCCGCCGCCTGCTTTTTTATAAGGACGGCTGCCCGGTATCGTGGAAACAGTTTCCGTTTTCCCGGCAATTTTTTCAGCAAAATCTGTCAGCTGCTTTTCATCCGCCGCATCGGGTCTGCCCATAGCGTACTGCGGTATGATCGAATGCTCGGCGACAGCGGATATGGCCGCTGT
This sequence comes from uncultured Lachnospiraceae bacterium, assembly GCA_947630875.1. Classification (GTDB taxonomy): domain Bacteria; phylum Bacillota; class Clostridia; order Lachnospirales; family Lachnospiraceae; genus CANRIM01. The sequence goes on along the minus strand of CANRJG010000074.1, from coordinate 4,766 downwards.
TACTTCAAAACCGCTTTCCTTCGCGGCGTCCTCCATCTCCGCCAGCGTATCTTCATAGGCCCGGTTTCCATAAACGCAGACAAGAACACATCTGGCTTTGTTTCCGCGCATTTTTCGAAGCCGCTGGATTGCCACGGCGGGCGCACGTCCGCCAAAAGACGGCATGGCGATAATGACCATTTCCTGCCCGGTGATTTCACACCCGGCAAAATCAGCCTTTGCATCGCTCAGGTCTATGATTTTCGGATTCTCGCTCCAGCATTTTCCAATGATATGGGCGACTTTTTCCGTGCCTCCCGTGGGACTGAATACGATTTCTACTACATTCATAACAAAATCCTCCATGCTAATTACCGATGCACCTCGTAAGTCACAATATACGCCGTCTGATCGTCTGTTTCAAACCCGGGATCTTCTGCAGCAAATCGCCCAATGACCCCCGCTTCCTTCAATGTCAGATCAAAATGGGCAAGCGCAATCCCGATATCTACTTTCTGTATGTCCCCAAGGGGATTGTTTTGCATTGCCTTTGCCTTCTTCTCATAGAAATGCACCTTGTCCCCGCAGACTACGGCCCGCCAGGGCTGCTTGTTTCCGGCAGAAGGCGCAAGCCGCGTCATTTCCAGCGCATCCTGAAATATACCGGCGCTTTCCGGGCTTAAACGCTGCACAAAAGAATTTTCAAAAAAGAGGGTATCAAAAGGAAGGCGCGTATCGGCCTTAATGCCCTTTCGCATCATCTTTTCCCGGACAGATTGCTTTTCCGCCGGATAACCGATGGGACTCGCAACCGGCATGACCTCGGTATCTTTAACCTCCATCGCTTTCTCAAAGGCGCTGCGGCTGATTGTTGCGGCAAGCATAACCGTACCCACGCCCAAGGACGCCGCAAACAGGCAGAATTTTTCAAAGCTGTATCCAAAGGCAATTTCCGATTGCGGCCCGCGGCTGACCTTCGCAGCCACATAGGCATCCGTTCCGATAATCACAGGGCTGGACAGGCCGTATTTCTTTGCTTCGAGAATCCGAAACTCGATCGGAATGTCAAATGGATTGTCTGCGGTTTTGAGAAACGCCTCCAGCTTCTGCCTGTCTTCAGAACGAAGCGGCGCTCCGCTGAATGTTCGCACACTTTTTCTTTTGCGGATTATGTCCATCACGGAAGTATTCATAACAACTGACCCTTTCTTGTAAGAGAATCTGATACAAGTACATTATCTAAAAAATAGAAATAAAAGCAGGGTTCGGCATCGTAAAATGCGACTCTGCTTTTCTGAATGACTGCGATTCAAATTGACCAAAATCAAATATTATCTAATCGGATGGGTTTCATCATAAACATATGCTGTCTCCAGAAATTCATCCGGATTCACATTATCAAAATGTTCTCGCTGCCACTTTGTATAATCAAAACTTTCACGTAATATTACAGAAATAAAGTGCTCAGCTTCCACAACACCTAATTTTTCTACCAGACAGGCCATTCCTTTATCCATAATTTCGGCTGTACTATACCTCATATCTGCTCCTCCATTAACATTATACTCAGAAACAACTCACTTCTCAACATGATTTTTCTATTGGATTCCAGATTCATTCTGGTACAATATAATTGCAGCCATAATTGCAAAACGTGCGAAAACGTGGTTCATTTCTAATGCAAAACGTGAAAAATACTACCATATGTATCGTGCAAAACGTGAATTACGAAAAGGATCGTCAAATAATCCCTTAATTTCTTACTCCTGCCCACTGTCTGATCTGGTCGTGACCCTTAGCACGAAGGCTGGATGAACATGTGATATTTCTGAAATATCTCGAAAATACATAAGTCATTTTCAAGTTTAACGTGTGTGTTTTTGCATTTTTATCAAAAACGCACACGTTAAGATCCTCTTGTCAAAGGAAGCGTTCTCACGAATACACCGGGAATTGTATAAATTCCACCTTTTCTCCATCAGCAACGCCGACATACATTTCCGCTGTATCTTTTCCCTTCTCCAGATAATGCTCTATCACATATTTGGCAGTATAGGGCATCTCCAATTCATGTAACGCATGCATTGGAAACCACTTTAAAATTCCTTCGTTGGATACGAGGTTTAAATGCTGTTTCAAATGCGCGAAGAAATAATAGTTTTGCCGCACTTCTTCCTTTGTGCGCCTTAATGCAATATACCTTAAGGAAAGACCTTCGATCTCATCTTCCGTGATCCCGAGTTCTTCCTGCATTTCCCGCAGTACGCAGGCTTTGGCATCATTCAATTCATTTTCCTCAAAGTGCCCGCCTGCAGAACCTGTCCAAACATTATTTACGACTCTGCCGCCTTGTCTGTACAGCAGCAGCATATTCTCATCATACATCAAATAAATGGAAGTCATATTTCGCAATTTGCCCGGCATAAGCATCCTTCTTTCGTTTTTCCTGTACAATCCTTAATTTTAACGCAGCCTTTCCTTACACATCGACAAAATAAATATTAATGCGCCAGTCATTTCACAAAAGGAAATTTACCTTCGATGAAATGTCGATATTCCGGCCGATCAAGCGCATTTTCATATTCTTTTTGCATGGTTCTTTCAATCCACTCCAACTGCCTCTGACTTGTGTCCTCATATCGCAAAACAGAAAGAAGTCCTTTTTGTTCCGCCGCAAGAATTGCTTCATAGGCATCCGGCACGAACTCGCAAGATTTTACAGGCACCGATTCGCTTGACGCAGCCGCATCAGGTATTTGAACCTGGAAACCTGAATCAATAATCTCGTCTGCCGTATAAATATATCCGGATACGCCTTTATAGGTATCTTTCAGCGCATTCGGATAATATTCATCAATACGTTGTGTGCCGTCTTTTTGAAAGCCATAAGATCCCCATTTCGTCCATGGACCGGAAAAGTTAAATCCGGTTTCTTTGCAATACTTCTCAATCGCATTACTAAGATAAACAAGTACATTTTCCCGCTTCTTTGAAAAGTATACCAACGGTATGCCGTGATTTGAAACACGCGGCTCCAGTAATTTTATTCCACCTATAGGAGAAGCATGAAAATACATTCTATATGACCTCCAAAAACACCCATTTGCCAGGCAGGCATATCCATCCTTTAACCCATACCATTTTCAAAATACACGCTCACCGCGCCAACGTGTCGCACCACTCGTGGATATGTAGATGTACACATTTTGGTACAGATTCATAAAATAACTCCGGACATATCCCTGAAATTTTTCCGCATCAAAGTCAGCCGGATTTTTGGTATCTGAGGCAGACTGCATATAAGAACGCATCAGTTCCCACAAAGCAGGAATCTTTGCGGCAGAAGAAAAGTCGATCACTGCTTTGATCTCATCATCGGCGCACAAAATCTGCATGGCCGATATAGTTTTTGCCATCTATATACTCCTGCAGGACAATATATCTGTTATTGATACGGTGATACGCATTTCCATTGACATCGGTAATCAATACGGATGTGGGAAAAGCAGCAGACAACAGGAAACGATTCAGCCGCGCCTCGCGCTGCAAATCCGACTCCGAAAATGTCTCCTGGTATTCCTTTAGAAAATATTGTTTGATTCCTGCGCAGACCTTATAACAATTAGCCGATCCTGTTTTCACTCTCTCTATTTTGTCAACCGGCACATTGTATAGCTTTTGCAGCGATTCAGTTATGATCGAATGATTCAGTACCGTTTTTTGAATTGCCATTTGCCGCTCCCTATCAAGAATCATTATAAGTAATTTGCATTATAATTTAAAATTATTAAAGGAGAACAGCCATACTCAGTTTTTCGACCGGGCATGGCTGTTTTCCGTTTTTTATTCGTCTTCGATCACAACATCGCTGTCATCCATAAAAGACAACTGGACTGACTCATCGGAATATTTTTCGGCTTTGCCATTATTCTTTGTTTTCTTTTTCACATCAAAAAATCACAAATCCGTCAAATAGTAACGCAAGTTCTTCGCTGCGCCTTTTTTTGTCAAAAGGCCTTCGACAACCATTTCACGCAGAAGCAAAATTGCTGTTGCCTGAGAGATGTGCAGAGTTTGTTCAATATCTTTTCGGACAACAAAGCCGTTTTTTCGGCATAGGCTGACAACAGCTTCGACTCGTTCTTCCTTCTTTGCGTTGCTTGTCAACGGGCGCCTTGCATCCCCGGTTTTGTTGCCGTCCTCTTTTGCGTAGTTAAGATTAGGGAGAATGATTTTAAAGGCATTGCTTGTAGCCTCAATCGATGGCTTGATGGATGAGTCAGAGTAACTCTCATTGATCTTCAAGATGCCCGTCCCATAAGCTTCGATCAGCCTCAACCGATAAAATATATTGGCAAGGTTTTGATTTCTGAGAGCAGAAACGCCCAGCATGATATCATCCAGGGACATCCCTTTGACCAGTCCCCCGATGGACACAAATTCTATACGGTCATCGAAAATGCTAATCAACGTTGCGCCGCTGAATGAATAATCCCGATGAACGATAGCGTTCAGCAGCGCCTCCCGCACCGCAACGGCAGGATAATCCCGACTGTCAAGCCGATCAAGTCCCTGAAACTCCGCACGGGTACGATTATAGCGGTCTATATAAATAAAAGCAGCCTCAAGCTGTTCCAGCAGAGAACCGGACAATTCGGTACGATCCTTAAAGACAGATTTTTTGCTTCCTTCAAAAACCGCCAGTTTGACCGTGTGGGTGCATTGTTCAGATAATAGGAACGCCAGATTTGTAAACGTCCCGTCCTCACCGATCATGTGGAGCGTCC
>CANRJG010000073.1 GCA_947630875.1 uncultured Lachnospiraceae bacterium | reverse complement strand
TTTAGATTTTGACATAAAGAATCCCCCTTAGGTAGATTTTGGTATTTACCTTGTCTACCTAAGGGGGATCATATCATACTTGCGACAGCCCTCTTTTTCTATACTAACGAATATCTTCTGAGAAACATTACAGGCAACACTTGACGAAACACTTTTTGGGGTGATAAAATAAAGTGGACTTTAGAAACCAACCAATGGGGGGTATTATGGACTATATAAAACGGGATTTGGAGCGAAAATTTTTTCATATGAGCGCCGCTTTCAAGGCGGTCATGGTGGTGGGCGCGCGGCAGGTCGGCAAGTCCACCATGCTGAAACACCTTGCCAAAGACCAGAAGCGAACCTATGTCACAATGGACGATTCGCAGCTTCGCACCTTTGCACAGACTGATCCGAAGCTTTTTTTGCAAACCTATCAGCCGCCGATTCTCATCGATGAGGTGCAGAAAGCGCCGGAGCTTTTGAGGAGATCAAGATCCTTTGTGACGAAAGCGATGCACGCGGGCAGTTCTGGCTTACGGGATCGCAGAGTAAGAAGCTGGTAAAAAGGGCGGGCGACTCTCTCGCCGGTCGGCTTTGTATTTTAAAAATGTACAGTCTGTCCGCAAGAGAAAAGCTCGGTATCCATCCGACGGATGAACTGGATTTTTCTGTCAAATCCCTGACTGTCCGCAAAAAGCTGTTCGGGCAGAATCATATTCTGGCCACCTTTGAAAACATCTGGCGCGGCGGACTGCCCGACGTACAGGAAAAGGACGAGGAACAGCTGGGCGAATATTTTAATTCCTATATTGAGACCTATCTGATGCGGGACGCGGTAGATGACTATGGGATTGCCGATACGGAAGGCTTCCGCAAATTCCTGCGTGCCTGCGCCGCTTTTGCTGGTCAGTTGGTAAATTACAACGATCTCGGCGTTTCTGCCGGAGTTTCCGGCGTAACGGCTAAGGAATGGGTGAAAATTTTGCAGTCCATGGGAATTATCTATCTGCTGGAACCCTATGCTTCAAACGAACTGAAGCGCCTGACCAAAACGCCAAAACTGTATTTTTGTGATACAGGTTTTTGCGCATACCTGTCCTCCTGGACGACACGCGACGTGCTGATGAATGGCGCAGCCAACGGACATTATTATGAAAATTACGTAATCGCCGAACTGCTGCGTCATTACGCATATGGTAAGAACAAGGTCAATTTGAATTTCTACCGGGACAATAAAATGAAAGAAATTGACCTGATTATCGAGGAAAATGGAGTTCTTCATCCCATTGAGATCAAGAAATCAAGTGCGCCCGATCCAAGTGCGGCAAAGTCCTTTTCCGTGCTGAAAAACACCTCGCGCACCGTCGGTATGGGCGCCGTGATCTGTATGTCGGACGTGGTGCTCCCCCTGGATGAAAATACGCTGATCGTTCCATCAAATCTGATCTGACGCACAAACACTCTCTTAAACTCGAAATAACACGGACTCTGCCTGACATATGAAAAGGGGCTGTCGTACTTGCGACAGCCCCTCTTACACTATGCATAAACCTGTTTTTCTAAAACATCAGCTCCAGCAGCTGCACCTCTTCCATTCCGCTGATATAGTTTTCCAGCGGAATTTCCTGCAGCTTTTTCTCAATCGCTTTTTCTTCATGACGCACACCGGTAAATGCAGCTTCCAGCTGCGCAATATCCGCACTGCCGAAGAAATCGCCGTAAATCCGCAATTCCCGGATCGTATTGTTTTCTACGTTCATATGCAACTGCACCAGACCGAAGGGGAAATAGGCCTCCTTTTGAAACAAATATTCCTTTTTAAACCCATAGTTCCATTCCCATGTGGCATACTTCTGCGTTTCCAGTTCGGCAATCCGCGACTGATCTTCCGCTGTCCAGATATACCGCGTGGTTCCTGGAAGATACGCAGGAATATGCTCCAGCAAATAATTTAAAAACGCCTCCACAGTCATCGTCTGCTTTAAATGGGCGCTGATATTGGTCACCCGGGAACGCACCGACGCTATGCCTTTGCTTTCAATTTTCAATGGATTGACTTTGAGCGCTTCGGCCAGTTCCGGCAGATCCGATGAAAACATCAGCGTCCCGTGATGCATGACGCTGTCTTTCCAGACACACTGCGCATTGCCGGAAAATTTTTTCCCGTCAATCAGCAGATCATTGCGCCCGGACAGCGTGGCCGCAACGCCAAGTTCCTGCAGACAGGCAATCACCGGCGCGGAAAATGCGGCATAATCGTGAAACGTACCTCTTGCATTTCTGCGGATCAGCGTATAATTGATATTACCCAGATCGTGAAATACCGCGCCGCCGCCCGTAAGCCTGCGCACCACCGGAATCTGATTGCTCCTGACGTAGTCATAATTGATCTCTGCCAGGGTATTTTGATTTCGTCCCACAATAATCGACCGGTCATTCTGCCATAGAATAAAATACTCTTCTGCTTTTTCTTTTAAAAAATATTCCTCCATCGCCAGATTAAACGAAGGGGAAGTCCGGATGCCCGATACAAGTTTCATAGGCTTCTCCTAAAATTTCAAACATTCATTTTTTGTGCGTATTATCATCAAACTGCAGGTTTATGGCGCCGATCCCGCCATTCACTTCCAGTCGGTTGTTTCCTTTTTCCTTTGTATTTGTTTCGGAAACGGTTTGTCCGTCCACACGCACCGTCCCAATGCCCTTTTCGATATCCAGCGCATATTCCTTTCGGTCGCCAAGAACCGTAATATTGGATTCTCCGATACCCAAATCAAATACGCAGTCCCCGGTCAGTTCCGAGGTCAGATTCAGCTGGCCGACGCCCATATCCATATCCAGATCATGCAGGGAGCCGCCCCGAATCGTTACTTTTCCGGCGCCGCCTTCAATGTCTGCCTCTTCGGAAGCGGACAAGGATGCAATGGAAACCTCACCGGCGCCAAGTTCCAGATCCACTGTGTCTGCTGAAAGCTGTTCCGCCGTCATTTTCCCTGCGCCGGTGCGGATGCTGATAGTTTCAAATGCAGTATCCGCAGGAATATAAATCGTTAATACGGCATCGGCATATGTGTTTATGGATTTTTTTGTATCTTTGACAACCAGCGTTCCGTTTTCATCCGCAACGCTTAAATCCTTCAAATTACTTTCCACAGAAAATTCCGTTCCCTGCCGGATTGTCAAATCCGCGGCAGCGATATCCACGTCCAGCCGGCGAATATCCTCAGAGACAGCATAGGTCTCCAACTTTTCAGCCACCGCGTCATCATCGAAAAACCCGCCGAAAAAGGCGGCAACATGCAGCAGGCCGCCCAGGATACTGATGGCCAGAAATATGGCAAACGCCATAGCCAGATACTGAATCACTTTTTGCAACGTCGTCATTTGATGTCAATGCCTCCAAACATACAGGTGCCGCTGATATAAAGCGTGTACGTTCCTTTACGTGCGCCGGCTTTGTTGGAAACGCCTCCGAAAATGCTGTTTGAATTGATTTTGAGATCTACATTTTCGGGAACCAACAGATCAATGCCGCCGAAAACCGCCGTCGCGCGAATGGCACAGTCCTTTTCAATCACCGCTTTCCGCAGATCGCATTTCACGCCGCCAAACGTGGCAGACAATTCGGCGCCTTCAAAGACTTCTCCATCATAGTTCAGCTTACATTCGGAAAAGACGGCGCATCCGGTTTTGGGTGTTTTGCCGCTTTCTTTGATTTTGGAAAGCATCTCGTTCGCTTTATTTCCAAAAAGCCCGGACAGAACCATTTTCAGTCCGATGATCACGATAATGACCGGAACAAGCAGTTTCCACAGTACCGAAAAACGCAGAATTCCCTGACTGCAAAGCAGGAGAAACACGCCAATCAGAATACCGATCACATTTCCGGTTTTTTCGTGCTCCGTAAAGAGTCCCACCGTACACGGTACAATGATAAACAAGGTCCACCATCCGTCAAAAAACACGTCGATATCTGTGATGTTTAAGGCATTTAAAGCAAAGATCGCGCCCACTGCAATCAGGACAAGGCCCCAAAGAATACTGCTGATTTTTTTCATGTTGTTATCCTCTTTCAACATATTGTTCTGTGACTTTATGATAATACCATAGTTACTCTTATCTTACAATTTAAAATTAAAAACTGCTGCCATTGCTACATCCGTTTTGCCATGGAAACTCCCAGCTCATAAACTCTCCTGCACTCCTGCGGAAAGACAGTTTCATGTCTTTCTTGCTTTGCCCTGGCATCAAACAATGTCCACTTCCAGTCTGTCTTACCGTAATCCTTCAGCTGCAGGGTATCTCCACTGACGAAGATTTCCGTCGGCCCAACAAAACGCTGCAGGGTTTGCCGGTAATTTTGGAGTAATCCCTGATACATATTGTCCGGTGCATTGCTGGTCATAATCAACAGTACCGGAATCAGATGTGCATTGCAGCAGGGATTTTCCGCACAATATGTGAGATTCTGAAAAACCAGACGTTCATAAAGGGCACGAAACGAGGCAGTCAGCTCTCCGAGATAATTGGGCGAACCAATAATCAGTCCATCCGCCCCACGGATTGCATCTAAAACTGCCGTCAATCCGTCTCTGCAAACACAGTGCCCCCTGTTTTCATTTTTTTTGCAGCCAAAGCAGGAAATACAGCCCGTATATTTTTCCAACCGAAACAGATCAAACTTCTCTATCTCAGCACCGGCAGATGCCGCACCATTTGCGGCTTCCGTAATCAAAGTATCCGTGTTCCAGCCCTTCCTGGGTCCGGCATTGACTGCTATGATTTTTTTGCTCATATATGATCTCCTGTTCTGAAATGTCAATTTAACCTTATTTCTCCTGATTTTCTTTATCTTTGCCTTTATCTTTACTTAGATGTGTAGAAACAACGCCTTTCCCTGTCGCGCGTTTCTTTTGGATATATACCATACATCCGCAACAGAGCAGAATCTGAACAACGGTGGAGCACGGCGTAGCCAGTCCCACGTAAAACAGAGATACCGGCCTGATCCTGCTCATGATAAATGAAACCGGGACTCTCACGCAAAACGCGCCGATGATGCCCTGGGTCATGACAAAAGCGGTAAGTTCCATACCGTTGAAAAACCCGACAAAGCAAAACAGGAAACAGGTCAGCAGACAGTCAATCGCATAGGCTTTCAGATACTGTGACGATGCCATGATAATATCGGGATCTCTGGCAAAAATCCTTGAAAGCAGGTCGCCGTGAAAGAACGAAAGGTAAAACATCGTCACCGCAAAAACCAGTGATACACCTATGGAATATTTCAACGCCTTTACTGCCCGCTCCGGCTTTCCCGCGCCACGGTTCTGTGCAACAAATGCAGACATGGCCTGCATAAAAGCCGACGGAACCAGCATGATGAACGCGCAGACCTTTTCCGCGACACCGACCCCCGCAGACTCCGTAAGGCCAAGGGAATTGACGATAGCAAGAATGATGAGGAAGGATATTCCGACCAGAAAATCCGACAACGCAATCGGCGCACCCAGCCGGAAAATCTTCCTGATGATACTTCCTTCCCACCGTATCACGCTCTTATTCATCAGAAATGGCAGTTCCCTGCGACGGATCAGAAGAAAAGAAATAACAACGCTGACCATCTGCGCAAAGACGGTGGCGATTGCCGCTCCCGCCGTCCCGAGATGAAAAACAGCTACCAAAAAGAGATCCCCGACGATATTGCAGACGCAGGCAACTGCAACGGTAAACAGCGGCGTCCCGGAGTCTCCCAGACCGCGGAAGATACTGCCAATCAGATTGTAGGCAATGATCACAACAAAACCGGCGCCGCATATACGGATGTACACAGATGTAAGGGACAGCGCCTCTTTCGGAGCGCGCATGATAAGCGCCAGAGGTCTGGCCCCTGCCGTGATCAGCGCAGTCAGGACTATGCCAACCGCAAGGAAGAACAAGGCCCCGCTTCCGACAATACGCCCCGCCTCTCCCGGATTTTTTGCTCCGATCATTTGTCCGATTAAAATAGTCATTCCCATTGCGAAACTACTCACAAGACCCGTCAGGGTCATCATAATCTGCGACCCGGTAGAGACAGCCGATACATCCGCCGCATCTGCAAATTTTCCGACAACCAGAAGGTCTACCGCACCGTATAATGATTGCAGAAAAAGCGCAAACAGAACCGGTATCGCAAAGCGAAGCAATGGCGAAAGAATTTTTCCCTGCGTAAAATCATGATTATTTTTCATAAGCCTCTCCACATCGTATAATATATATCGGCGCGCCTGTCTCGTCGCGGAAAATTCTATAGAATCTCCCACAGAAAAACAAGCCGGACAAGATAACAGGCATTTTTAACCTGACATCTTACCCAGCTCGTCATTTCAGAGCTAATCTTCCTTCGTCAGTACTTTCCTCTGCCAGCTTCGTTTTCCGCACGCAGGGCATTTCATGTATCTTGTCCTGCCGGCGTGCTGCGCCAGATTGACTTGCCAGTATGTCGGCACATACCTGTGGCCGCAGTTTTTGCACGCATAGTATCCGGCTTTCTGCTCAATGCCCACTGCGACAAAAGCGGCTGCAAAAATTATCACAAGCGCAAATGCCGGAAGTACGGCCCGCAGCCATACAGGCATTGAGACAAAGGAAGCCACAAATACCAGAACGAGTCCGGAAAAAACCGCCGGAAGAACAATCCAATACTCCATCTTCAGCATCTGTTTGTTCTTTTCTTCGATTTCCCGCTTCATTGCCAGAAGATTTTCTTCTGCCCGTTTGTCATATGATTCTGCCATAATTCTTTCGCCCGACAGGAGTTCATTGACATTGATTTTCAGAAAATCACACAGCTCCAGCATGATTCCGGCATCCGGCATCGACTTTCCTGTCTCCCATTTTGATACTGCCCGGTCACTGATTCCGAGCTTCTCCGCAAGGACAGCCTGGGTCATACCCTGTTCTTTTCTGCATGATGCTATGAATTTTCCGATTTTGATTTGATCCATATCGGGTCCCTCCTCGTATAATATTTTCCAGATACATAAACACGTACCTTGATAACTTTGTTCAATCGGCTTAGTAAAGCCCATGGTA
>CANRJG010000072.1 GCA_947630875.1 uncultured Lachnospiraceae bacterium | reverse complement strand
CAGCATGGTAGAATGCACCGTCAGGGTACGGTCGGGCACTGATATGTCACTCCAGCGCAGCGCGCACACCTCGCCAATGCGCAATCCCGTGAGCAGTGCCAGCAGCACACCAAACTTGCAGTCGTCCAGATCGTCGAGCAAATACGCCGTAAATGCCTGTTGTTCTTCGCGGGAGAGTACCCGCATTTCTTTTTTGCTGTCCTTTGGATAGACAATCTCAATATTCTGTGGCAGCAGCAGCGCATCCTGCCGCCGAATATATCCGAATACCGAATGCACCACCGTTAAAATGCAGCGCACCGTCTTGGCGGACAGGTTCATATTGAACAGCAGCGAATGACTAAACTGTTCCACCAGTACCGAAGACAAAGCGGATAAATGGCATCCGCCCAAACCAGGCAGGATATGATTGTGAATGATCGCATCGTATTTTACATAGGTAGAATCCTTTACCCGGCTGCGGCAGAGCGTCAGCCATTCTTCGCAATAAGCGCCAAACCGTTTTCGTGTGCCGGTCGCGGAAACCGTACCCGCAAGCATCGCAGCTTTCGCTGCGTTTAACTTGTCCCGCGCCTCTCGATAGGTCCTGGCATAGCAGTACCCAAACCGTGCGCTGCCGTCCGGTTTGTATCCCTTGATATACCGGGCCTCCCAACGATTGTCCTTACGCTTATAGATATTTTCTCCTTTTTTTGACATGAAAAATGTCCTCCTTTCGAGTGATGCTGTTATTTTATCGTTAAAATTCCATAGATTGTTGACGGCATGTTTGACGGCGAAAGTTGTTAAACATGAACGGCTTTCCATTGCATGCCCATTTTTATTTCCCGAAATACGCCCGATTTACCATTTTTCAAATCAAAAAAAGTTAATATTTCCTTGAAATTCCTGTGTAACGTCTTGCAATTTATTGAATTTAGTATTAAGATAACCTCCATAGAATTAGGAGTTCTGCGAAAACCTCATGTGCAGAATCTGTGATTCTGCGGCAAAACAGAACAAAGATCAAAAGGACGGCAGATGTTCCTGCCGTCCTTTTGATGCGCATTGCTTTATTCTTTTTTAGAAGAGTCCTGAAATCACGCCGTTTTCATCCACGTCGATTCCTGCGCATTTTCCAAATTGACATTCCATTTGTTCATGCTACAATCATAGGAAAGAGGTGATTCTTATGCGTATTTTACTGGCTGAAGACGAACGGGACCTGAACCGGATCATTGTGCAGAAGCTAAGCGGCGAAGGCTACAGCGTAGACAGCTGCTTTGACGGCGCCGAGGCCATGGACATCCTGTCTTATACCGATTACGACGCCGTGATTCTCGATCTCATGATGCCGAAAGCGGACGGCTTTGCCGTGCTGCGCAGTCTGCGAAATGCCGGCAAAACCACGCCGGTGCTGATTCTGACCGCAAGGGACGCGGTTGCGGACCGGGTCAAAGGTCTTGACAGCGGCGCAAATGATTATCTGATCAAACCATTTTCTTTTGAAGAACTGGCCGCCCGGCTGCGCAGCATGACCCGCGCCGCCTTCGGACGGGCGGACAACCGCATTCAGGTCTGCGACCTGGTGCTGGACAGTGTTTCCCACAGCGTCACCCGGGCTGGAAAGGACATCAGCCTCTCCGCCAAGGAGTACGCGCTGCTGGAATACCTGATGAACAACCGGGGCATCGTCCTTTCCCGGGAAAAAATCGAAAACCACATCTGGAACTTTGATTATGAAGGCGGCACCAATGTGGTGGACGTCTATATCAGCTATCTGCGTAAAAAAATCGACAGCGGCCATGAGGTCAAGCTGATTCACACCGTGCGGGGCCGCGGCTATGTACTGAAGGAAGGGGCGGAAAAATGAAGCGGCTGTCCATCCGTGCCAAAATCACGTTCTGGTTCACAGCGGCACTGCTGCTCATGGTACTGTTTTCTTACGTCATTCTGCTGTCCGTCAGCAATCAGATTCTGCAGAAAACCATCCGGGACAATCTGATCGAAACCGTGGAAAACAATTACAACGAAGTCCGGTATTATCCCAATCTGGACAACGCGGATCAGAACAAAGACGCCAGCCGGTTTCTGGCCTTTGAAAAGGGTTATCTGGAAGTGGACAGCGATTTTCTGCACGAAGTCAATCAGGTCTATACCGCGCTGTATGACGAAGATCAGACGCTGATTTACGGGGAAAACCCCATTTCCAAAATTACCGCCGCACTGGATTTTGCAGATTCCCGCATCCAGCGGGCCAAAGCCGGCGGGGTGCTCTATTATACCTTTGACCGCAAGCTGACCGGCGAAGGACTGGAAGGGCTCTGGATGCGCGGCGTGGTGGCCTCCACCCAGGGTACCTCCCAGATGAACCGCATCCTGCAGCTTTCGCTGATTATCCTGCCCTTATTCTTCCTGCTGGCCTCCATAGGCGGCTATATCGTAGTCCGCCACACCTTAAAACCCATACGGGAAATTTCCGAAACCGCCGCGAAGATCGGCCGGGAAAATGACCTGAAACAGCGGATCCGTTTGAAGTCCGGCCAGGACGAACTGCACCAGCTGGCAGATACCTTCAATGACACCTTTGAAAAACTGGATCATGCCTTTGAAACCCAGCGGCAGTTTATCTCCGATGCCTCCCATGAGCTGCGCACCCCCATGACCGTCATCCGGGCGCAGTGCGAAGCCGCGCTGGAGCAGCCCCAGACCCCGGAAGATTACGAAAAGGCACTGCAGGTGATCGAGCGGCAAAGCGGCAAAATGTCCCGGCTGATCAACGGCATGCTGGATTTTACGCGGCTGGAAGCCGGTACGGAGAAATATCAGAAAGAGGTCTTCGATTTCAGCGCGATGACCGCTTCTATTGCTTCCGACATGGCGCTGATCAAAGACAAAGGCATCGCCCTGTCCGCCGACATTCAGGAAGGCATTTCTTTCTGCGGCAATGCCGAACTGCTTTCCCGGCTGCTGATCAACCTGATCAGCAACGCCTACCGCTATGGCAGAGAACAGGGCCATATCCGGGTCTGCCTGCAGGCGAAAGAACAGGAGGTTCTTTTGTCGGTGGCAGACGACGGCATCGGCATTGCCCCGGAAGATCAGGAAAAAATCTTCGGCCGCTTCTATCAGGCGGATCCTTCCCGCACCGGGGAGGGTATCGGCCTGGGTCTGGCCATCGCTGCGGAAATCGTACAGTTTCACCAGGGAAGCATCCGGGTGGAAAGCACACCCGGAAAGGGAAGCACTTTTTACGTAACATTTCCTTCCGAACCTTTGCTGGACTTAAAAAAACCTTAAGGGAAGTTTAACCCCCTGCCCTGCTGAATGTTAAATGAAATATCGCTATCATGGAATGGATTTTTAAGACAAAGGAGACAAGTATCCGCAATGCCAAAAAAATCCATTCCATTTTTTTCAAAGGCGGTAAATCTGGGGTTCGGCAGCATCTTTGCCGCAATCATCCTGATCGCTCTGGTTTCCCTGGGCCGACTGACGGGGTCCTGTCACCGGCTGGCCCCCTTCATGCTGGCGGTTCTCTTTCTGCTGGCTTTGCTGTTTTGTTTTCTGACGGAACGTCTGGAATCCCTGTTTGCAAGACAGATCCGGGCATCCCGGCATTTTGAAAAAATCGTATTCGCCGGAATGCTTTTGTTTTTGATCCTTGCCCAGACCGCCTTTGTTCTGTGCTTCGATCTGACGCCGAAAAATGATCTGAAACATCTTTGTACTGCCGCCGAAAATTATGTGCGCGGCGGACTGCCCCATCTTTATGACGGGCTCCCGACCAGACATCAGCATTACTTCGCGGTATATCCCAACAATCATCTGCTGTTTCTGCTTCTTGTGGCGCTGCAGCGCATCAGTGTCGCGCTGACCGGGCAGTGCAGCCTCCTGCTGCCCACCCTCTGGAACCTGCTGGGTCTGGATTTGTCCTATGCGCTGATGTATGGCTGTGCCCACCTGCTGTATCCTCCCCAAAAAGCCCTGCTCTGCGGACTGCGGGGACTCCTGTTTCTGCCCATCATCACCTACACCCTGTATTTTTATACAGACGCCATGGCCCTTCCCTGGGTGACGCTTGCCTTTTACCTCTATCTGCAGTGGCGAACAAAGACCGAAGGCGGCAAATCCGGCCTTTTCCGGTTTTTGCTGCCTGTGGCCTGCGGGCTGGTGCTGGGCGTCGCCTATTCCTTCAAAGGAAGCGCCGGCATCCTGCTGCCGGCCTTTGCGCTGGATCTGCTGCTGCGCCGCATCCGCTGGCGGGACCGGCTGCTGCCGCTGTCCGCCATCACCCTCTCCTTTCTGCTGTGCATCCGGCTGCTTTCCGCCCTTTCCGCCGGCGTCCTGGGTCTTTCATCGGAAGAGCTCTCCCTGTATCGCTTTCCACTGATCCACTGGATCATGATGGGCGCAGATGGAAACGGCGGCTATCAGCTGGAAGATTTTCTGTATACCGGCAGTTTTCCGGGCTTTCACAATAAGATCCGGGCCGATCTGCTGCGTCTGGGGCAAAAGCTCCACGATCAGGGCGTCCCTGGTTTTCTGCACCATCTGCTTTGCAAAATCGGCTATACCTGGCGGGACGGCACCTACATGACCGGCTATTATATGCCGGAAACTTTGCTTTTCCGAAAGCTCCCCTTCCTGATTTATGCCACCCTGGCACATTTTACCCTGCTGCTTTCCATGGCCCGGTCCTTTCTGACAAAACGAAAGCTTGCAGACGATGCATTGTCCGCAAGCTTTGTGTTAAAAATTATTTTAATGGGGCTGGTTGTTTTTCTGCTCCTGTGGGAAGCCAGATGCCGCTATCTGGTCAGCTTCTTCTTCCTGTTCGCCCTGCTTTAATCGTCCCAGTCAGAATCATATTCCAGAATGCTGCCGTCCGTGGCATTGATGGTATATTCATACTCCATACGGTCTTTGTAAAATTCAATTTCATAGACGGTATAACCGTCGTCGTTTTCCAGTTTCGCTTTGGAAAAGCGAACCTCGGAAAGAAACAGTCCCGCATGGCCTACGGCAATGGACTTGGCCTGATCAATGCTGATATAGGAAGCTGCGCCGGGATTTTGTGCCGGCGGCGCCGTAATCTGAACCGGAGGTGTCGTGATCTGCGGCGGCGCAGTAACCTGTGTCGGAGGTGTGGTAATCTGCGGCGGCGTGGTTACCTGGGCCGGAAGCGGCGTGATCTGCGGTGTCTGCTCATTGCCCTGGACCGGCGGTACCGTAATCTGCGGCGGCGTGGTCGCCTGTGCCGGCAGTTCCGTCGCCTGCGGCGGCGTAGTGGTCTGAACCGGCGCTGTGGTGGGCGCCATCTGTCGGATCACTTCCTGTTCCTTCTTTACCACCGTGCCGTCAGAGGCTTTGATCCAGTATTCATACTCCGTGCCGTTTGCAATAAAATCGACCTCATAGACAAACTGCCCGTGCTCGAAATCAAATTCCGTTCTTACGTTTTCCGCGGAAACCGGATCCACCCCCGCATCCGCAAAGGCAAAGTTCTTGGCGTTTTCCGCGCCGATGGAAGTGCTTTTGGCGTAGGCGTTGGCTACCAGCACCGAACCGGCTGCCAGAATTCCTATGGCCGCTGCAATACACAAAATGGTGAGGGCCGCTTTTTTCGGGGAAGAAAATAAAGATTTC
Source organism: uncultured Lachnospiraceae bacterium (assembly GCA_947630875.1). GTDB lineage: Bacteria > Bacillota > Clostridia > Lachnospirales > Lachnospiraceae > CANRIM01. Next base: position 1,453 of record CANRJG010000072.1, on the reverse strand, counting down.
AGCTTTTTCATATCGATCATCACTCCTTTTTCGTTTTCTTTACCCGTATGATACAATACGAAGATGAGAAAAACATTAGAAGTATTCTTATTTTTTTATTTTTTAAAAACTGGGTGAAAACTGCATGAAAATTGACCGGTTCGTCTTGAGAACGAATCGCAAAAGTGGTATGCTACATACCAAAGTATTTTTAAAAAGAAGGCATATGGAATGAAAACAGGCATTATTGATACAGGCGGCGGTATGCGCGGCATTTTTGCTTCCGGCGTACTGGACGGCTGTATAGAAAAAAACATGCAATTTGATCTCGCGATCGGCATTTCCGCCGGCAGCGCCAATCTGGCGTCTTTTCTTGCCGGACAAAAACAGCGCAATTATCGTTTTTACACGGAATACGCCAGCCGGAAGGAGTATATGAGTTTCAGAAACCTTCTCCGGAAAGGCTCCTTTATCGATATGGAGTATGTTTACGGCACTTTAAGCAATTCCGGCGGGGAAAATCCGCTGGACTATGAAGCGCTGATGGCCAATCCGACGCAGTATCTGGTGATTGCTACCGATGCAAACACCGGCGCCCCCGTATACTTCGACAAATCCGACATTCCCAGGGATGATTATTCGGTGTTCAAGGCATCCTCTTCGATTCCGGTGGTATGCAAACCCTATCCGCTGAAGAGTGCACTGTACTATGACGGCGCTTTGGGCGATCCGATCCCCGTGGAAAAAGCCTTTTCCATGGGCTGCGACCGCGTCATTCTGATTCTGACAAAACCGAAAAATGTTCCGCGGACGCCGGGCAAGGATACGAAACTTGCGGTGGCCATCCGGCACAAATATCCGAAAGCCGCCGAACAGCTTCGGCTGCGCGCCCAGCATTATAATGAAGGCGTGGCCCGGGCAAAGGAATATGAGGCCCAGGGCAGACTTCTGATCGTTGCCCCGGACGATCTCTGCGGCATGGACACGCTGACCAGGGACCGCGCCGCAATGGAGCAGATGTATCAGAAGGGGCTTGCCTGTTCCGAACAGATTCAAAAGTTTTTATCCCATTGAGATAAGAGGTGTTCTCATTGATTTCAAGCATATTTGCACCGATCCGGCTGCAGTCTCTGCTTTTTACCGTACCGGTGATCCTGATGGCTATCGTCTGTCACGAATGTGCCCACGGCTGGGTTTCCTATAAGCTGGGCGACCCCACCGCCAAAAACGCGGGGCGGCTGACCCTCAATCCCCTCAAACATCTGGACCCCATCGGCGCTCTCTGTATGCTGCTGTTTCATGTGGGCTGGGCCAATCCGGTTCCCATCAATCCGGCATACTATCGCAACCGGAGCCAGGGACTGATTCTGGTTTCGCTGGCCGGTCCCTGCAGCAATTTTATCCTGGCCTTTCTTTCGCTGCTGATCGAAGGGCTGCTGTCGCGCTTCGGCTCCGGCAACTCCACCGTGATCTG
>CANRJG010000071.1 GCA_947630875.1 uncultured Lachnospiraceae bacterium | reverse complement strand
CCTTCCTGCGAGGCGGCAAAGCGGATTGCAAAGCTGGCCGGGGAAGCATTGGGATTAATTCCCTGAAAGATGTGTTCCGCGCCGACGGGGACTTTGGCCAGCATGCCGCCCTTCACCGGCTCCATGACGATAACCCGCTTGCCGTGCTTGCGGATGACCTCGTAACACTTCTTCGACTGGATGAACGGCTCCTCCCAGTCATAGTAGTTCAGAACGATCTGAACGGCGTCTACCTCCGGGTGCCCGGTCAGGATCTGATCCAGATGGGCGGCGTCATCATGGTAAGAGAACGCGATGTGGCGGATCTTCCCCTGTTCCTTCCACTGCTTCATGTGGTCAAACAGATGTGCGTCCTGGACTTCCGTAGCATAGATATAGCGGTTCAGTATCAAAGTAGGTAAATCCACGCTCCAGGAAAAGGTCTACCATCTGTTTGAACTGTTCCATGTCAATGTCTGTTGCATTGTCGCTTTTCTGGGGAAGGCGCATCAGCCCAAATCCCAGTTTTTTTATTTCACGCATTATTAGTTCCTCCTACTGTTTTTATTTTTCGATGCTGTTTGCATTTTCATGATCGCTTTCACTGATATAGGGTTGTATCATGGCTGGTAAAAACAGATCACAGAATTCCTTTGTCCGTTTCTCAAAGCTGTATGCGCCGCCGGACATATCCCAACAAAGCATTTCACCGTAGATTACATCTACCAGCGCATTGGCGAGCGCGTCTACGGGCGTATCGTCCGTCAGTTCGCCGCGCTCAATTCCCTTTTCAATCATACCCTTCATGGAATCAATATCCACGCGGAGTTTGTCCTTGTTGTAAGGGGCCTCCACGAGATCAGGGTCTACGGTGTTCCGCACCCATTCCTGGCAGAGCTTCAGCCCGTCCCGTTCAATGTGGCCGGAGAAATTCACCATGTAAAATACCAGCCGATCCATAAAAGGGCCGTCATAGGCCTGCGCTTCCTCATAAATCCCCTGATACATCTCCTGGCTCAACGCAAAAACCACGTCTTCCTTGCGTTTGAAATAGGTATAGAACGTGCCATTTGAAACGCCGCAGGCTTTTGTAATCTCCTCTATAGATGTGCCTGCCAGGCCTTTTTCACATACCAGCTTTTTCGCAGCCTCCAGCAGCTTGCGTCTGGTTTCCAGTGCGGCAATCTGCCGGTTCGTCATTTTCTTTTCCACGCCATCACCTCCCTTTTCGCGACTTCATTGTATCACGTTCACTGAATTTAAGTCAACGACTTTTAATCGGTTGTTTTCCGGTGATTGGTTAAATCCTTTTCTTCCAAAATATAACCGTTTTTCACTGTTTTTGAAAACAAAAAAATCGCCAAAAGCCTTGAATTTACAAGGATTTTTGACGATTTCTCTTCCTGCCGGTGGTGGGACTCGAACCCACACACCCTTGCGGATAACAGATTTTGAGTCTGTCTCGTCTGCCAATTCCGACACACCGGCATCTGCAAAACAGTAAAATTATAATCGCTCCCCATCGGAAAGTCAATAGATTTCACCGCTTTTTTCAGCGATCACTGCACATGCGTATGCGTATAAATATGATCCGAGCAGTACTCATAGTTTCCGTTGCATTTTGAACAAAACCGGAAGGTCAGATCGCCGTCCCGCTCCGTCCGGCCGCAGACGGCGCATTTATGCCGGGTAATATTGGGCGACTGCCGGGTCTGGGACTGAAACTGTTTCTTCCGTTTGATTTCCGAAGGCCGGATATGCCGGGTCTTCCTTCCCGTCAGAAGGAAAATCAGGAAATTGGCCAGCGAAGAAATAATCATAATCCGAACGGAAGCACTGCCGTTGTACAAAGCCAGAATCAGCATCGCTGCGTAAATCCATGCCAGCCATTTGATCTTGACCGGCAGAATGAAAAACAGATACACCCGCATTTCCGGATAAGTCACAGCGAAAGCAAGGTACACCGACATGGCCAGATAATAGGTGGTAGGCGATCCATAGTATCGAAAATGCAGCAGGGGTGCGATAAAATACATCAGAAAGGTAGTTAGAATCGTAATGATAATACCGCTGAAAATATAGAGATTGTAAGCGAAATCCCCCATGGCATTTTCCAGCGCCTTACCGATGCTGTAATAAAAGAACAGCATGATAATCGTGAAAATACTTAAACTCGTGGGCGGAATCAGCAGCCATGTAACGATGCGCCATACCTGTCCTTTCATGACATATTCCGGAATCAGCGTCATATAGCTGATCAGCCGGGGCGAAATCATTTCCAGCAGATATCCCAGAATATAGGTAAAAATCACATAGGTGGTTAAATTGCGAATCGCATATCTTCCGAACTTACGTTCCAGTTTTTCGTACATAAATTTACTCCTGTCAATACAGCAGCCCGAACTGGCAGCCTTTTTGTTTTACATTCGAAATAAATTGATTCAGTACCGAAAGATCCGTTTCCGAATCTGTCCGCAGATCATAAATGATGCCGTTGGAAACCGCGGCATTCATTGCATCCAGAATCTCTTCATCGGAAAATCCGAGGGCGGTATAATCATTATAAGAAAAACTCCAGAAGATGCTGATATACTGGTAATTGTTCAGCATGGCCAGCAGCTTCTGACTGAAATGCCCATTGGGAAACCGAAACAGGGACATACAGTAATTATAATGGAAAAGCACATATTCATGCAGATCAAAGATCTGTGCAATCTGCTCCTCTTCCTCCAACCCTGCAAATCCGTTTACGGGGAAATCCCGGGATCCGTTGCCGATGGTATGGCCTTTGGCAATTATTTCCCGCATCAGATCCGGATGATTCACGGCAAAGGTATAATTGACAAAGAATACCGCCTTCACCTCCTGCCGATCCAAAATATCCAGAATTTCACGCACATTTCCCGCATCGGTGCCCACGTCGAAGGTCAGATAGACTGAATTTTCGGCGCTGTCTATAATAAATTCAGAGGCAAATCCGCCGTACTGCGTCTCAAAATTGCGGATTTCCGGCAGATAGCTCTGGAAATCCGTTCTGTCGGAGGGGTCCACCGCATAGGTAATATCTTCATCGCTCAAAGAAGCGTAATCAAAGATCAGATTATTTTTCCGGATATGGCCCGCCGGTTGGGCCGTCTGCTCCACCAGCTCCGGCGCATACTGTTTTAATATGCCGTAAGCAATGGCAGAGGCATACCGCTCCTTATTCATATCAAATAAAAGGTTGTCCTCTTCGTTGGAAATATACCCCAGTTCGATCACCACAGAAGCCATGGTGGTATCCCGGTTCAGCTGAAAATCATACTGTTCCGAAGTCACGGAACCGTAATGGGTTCCGCCGTTTTGGGAAATGCCCATGGCGTCCAGATACTGCAGAATATATTCTCCGGTCTGAAAAGATATTTCACTGTTTTCCAGCTTTTTGGAAGGCACATAGATTTCAACGCCTTTTTTTGCCGGATCATCAGATTCGTTATTGCGGTGCAGCGACACAAAGAGATTCGCCCCATTCTGATTGGCCAGTTCGCAGCGTTCCTGATTGCTGTGTTTTGTATCCCCGGTTCTGGTCATAATGACGTTGACGCCGACACTTTTCAATTTTTCTTCCAGCAGCTGTCCCAGCTCCATATTATCCATTTTTTCCGAACGAATAATAGTACCTTCCGCATCCTCCAGCACTTCGCCGGGCTCCTCCCCGCCGTGTCCCGGATCAATGCAGACGGTAAAAGGGGTACTGACCTTTTTCTTTTCTTCTCCGTACAGCTTGACTTTTTCCGGATTGACACTTCTTACATTTAATATTGTGTCGCTGACGGCAAAATTTGACTTTTCTCCGGAAAAATGCCGGATCAGCCGTACTGCGCCAAAGACAAGCAGCGCAAGAAGAACCAGTGCCAACAATGGATACAGTATCGATCTGCGGGGGCGATTGAGGCTTCTTCCAGACATTGCGTTCTGCTTCTGTTCTTTCGGATGAGCGTTCCCGTCCCGGCCGGGAATCTGACGAAATAAATCCTTCATGCACAACCTCTTCATGCAAATTTCTTTGCCGTAATTTTCTAACATCATATAATATTTCTCCCATTCTGGCAAGTCCCGGCAGTTTTTTCTGATTTTGCTTGACCTTTGTTGAGGGAATAGGTAATATATATTTTGGTAATTTATGAGTTGTTATACAGATCTTTCGCCAGTCTGCCATTCTGACATGACTATCGGAAATCTTATAAAGCTTAAAAATTCGAAGGAGGAATTTTGTAACATGAGCAGATCTATGAAAACCATGGATGGTAATCATGCAGCGGCCCATGCGTCCTACGCATATACCGACGTTGCAGCGATCTACCCCATCACCCCTTCATCTGTTATGGCTGAGGCCACAGATGAGTGGGCAACCCAGGGCCGTAAAAACATTTTCGGACATACCGTACAGGTAACGGAAATGCAGTCCGAAGCCGGTGCTGCCGGTACGGTACACGGTTCCCTCGCCGCAGGTGCATTGACCACCACTTATACGGCGTCTCAGGGCTTGCTTCTGATGATCCCCAATCTTTACAAGATCGCCGGCGAACAGCTTCCGGGCGTATTTAATGTTTCCGCCCGTGCACTGGCCAGCCACGCGCTTTCCATTTTTGGAGATCATTCCGACGTATACGCATGCCGTCAGACGGGCGCTGCAATGCTCTGCGAATCCAGTGTACAGGAAGTTATGGACCTGACGCCGGTTGCGCACTGCGCTGCCATCAAAGGCCGTCTTCCTTTCATCAACTTCTTTGACGGATTCCGCACTTCCCATGAAATCCAGAAAATCGAGACATGGGACTATGAGGATCTCAAAGACATGGTGGATATGGATGCCATCGATGCATTCAGAAAAAATGCTTTAAATCCGAATCATCCCGTACAGCGCGGTTCCGCACAGAACCCGGATATCTTCTTCCAGGCAAGAGAAGCCTGCAACAGCTTCTACGATGAAATGCCTGCCATCGTACAGGAATACATGGATAAAGTAAACGCCAAGATCGGTACCGATTACAGACTGTTCAACTACATCGGCGCACCCGATGCGGAACACGTGATCGTAGCGATGGGTTCCGTCTGCGATACCATTGACGAGACCATTCAGTACCTTGTATCCGAAGGCGAAAAAGTCGGCCTTGTAAAGGTTCGTCTGTACAGACCTTTCAGCGTTGACGCTTTTGTAAAGGAAATTCCGAAGACTGTAAAGCAGATCAGCGTTCTTGACAGAACAAAAGAGCCCGGCGCCATCGGCGAGCCCCTCTGGCTGGATGTTGTTGCAGCGCTGAAGGATTCCGAGTTCGCAAATGTTCCGGTCTTCTCCGGACGTTACGGACTTGGTTCCAAAGATACTACTCCCGGACAGATCATCGCCGTTTACAGAAATACCGAAAAGAAAAACTTTACCATCGGTATCGTAGATGATGTAACAAATCTTTCTCTGGAAGTAAAGGAAGATCCCATTACCACGCCGGAAGGCACCATCTGCTGCAAGTTCTGGGGACTGGGCGCGGACGGCACCGTCGGTGCAAACAAAAACTCCATCAAGATTATCGGCGACAATACGGACATGTATGCGCAGGCGTATTTCGATTATGATTCCAAGAAATCCGGCGGCGTGACCATGAGCCACCTGCGTTTCGGCAAAAAGCCCATTAAGTCCACCTACCTGATTCACAAGGCAAACTTCGTAGCCTGCCACAATCCTTCCTATGTTGACAAATACAACATGGTACAGGAACTGGTTGACGGCGGTACTTTCCTGCTGAACTGTGCATGGGATATGCAGGGACTGGAAGAGCATCTGCCCGGACAGGTCAAAGCATTTATCGCAAATCACAACATTAAATTCTATACCATCGACGGCGTGAAGATCGGTATTGAGACCGGCATGGGTCCCACCCGTATCAATACGATTCTGCAGTCCGCATTCTTCAAGCTGGCGAACATCATTCCGGAAGACCGTGCCAACGAGCTGATGAAGGCTGCTGCAAAGGCCACTTACGGACGTAAAGGCGACGACGTCGTAGCCAAGAACTGGGCTGCTATCGATGAAGGCGCAAAACAGGTTGTTGAAATTCAGGTTCCGGAAAGCTGGAAGAGCGCAGCGGATGAAGGCCTGACTCTGACCCATGCGGAAAAAGGCGATAAAGAAGTCATCGATTTCGTCAACAACATTCAGGCAAAAGTCAGCGCCCAGGAAGGCAATTCTCTTCCGGTATCCGCCTTCAAGCCGTATGTAGACGGTACAACACCGCTGGGAACCGCTGCTTACGAGAAGCGTGCCATCGCAGTCAACGTACCGGTATGGAATCCCGAAAACTGTATTCAGTGTAACTTCTGTTCTTATGTTTGTCCGCATGCGGTCATCCGCCCTGTGGCTATGACAGAAGAAGAAGCTGCTGCAGCACCTGCCCAGACAAAGACATTACCGATGACCGGTATGCCGCAGTACAAGTTCGCGGTAACCATTTCCGCATTTGACTGTACAGGCTGTGGTTCCTGTGCAAATGTCTGCCCTGGCAAGAAGGGTGAAAAAGCCCTTGTCATGGACAAATTCGCTGCACACGAAGACGAACAGCCGGTATATGATTATGCCGTTGCGCTTCCGAAGAAGGAAGACGTCATCGAAAAATTCAAACCGCTGACCGTAAAGGGCAGCCAGTTCAAGCAGCCGCTTCTGGAGTTCTCCGGCGCATGCGCAGGCTGCGGCGAAACCCCTTACGCAAAACTGGTAACACAGGTCTGCGGCGAAAGAATGTACATCGCAAACGCAACCGGATGTTCTTCCATCTGGGGCAACTCCTCTCCTTCTACGCCTTATGCGAAGAATGAAAAGGGACAGGGCCCTGCATGGAGCAACTCTCTGTTTGAAGACGCGGCAGAGTTCGGTTACGGTATGCTCCTTGCGCAGAATGCACTGCGTGACGGTCTGAAAGCCAAACTTGAGGCAATGTATGAAAATGCCAAAGACGAAGGCAAAGCGGTTATTAAGGAATATCTGGATACCTTCCAGGACGGCGTTGCCAATGCGGCTGCTACCGATAAGCTGATTGCTCATCTGGAATCCTGCGGATGCGCTGCCGGCAAAGAGATCCTGAAAGACAAAGATTTCCTTGCAAAGAAATCCCAGTGGATCTTCGGCGGTGACGGCTGGGCTTACGATATCGGCTTCGGCGGTCTGGATCATGTACTTGCCAGCGGCCAGGATATCAACGTCATGGTATTCGATACCGAAGTTTATTCCAATACCGGCGGACAGTCCTCCAAGGCGACTCCGGTAGGCGCGACGGCACAGTTTGCTGCAGCCGGCAAGGAAGTAAAGAAGAAAGACCTTGCTTCCATCGCTATGAGCTACGGTTATGTCTATGTTGCACA
>CANRJG010000070.1 GCA_947630875.1 uncultured Lachnospiraceae bacterium | reverse complement strand
AAAAACAGAAGCAAAAAAGGCTTTACGTTAGTGGAGCTGGTAGTGGTAATTGCCGTACTCGCAATACTTGCGGGCGTGGGCGTGGTGGCGTATAACGGGTACATAGCGTACGCCAGAAAAGGAGTTGACAAGAAGACCGTGGGCGAGGTCATTAATGCCATTCAACTGGCGGATTATGCTGATCCTACACTGTTCGGCACCAAAGGCGCTGGAGTGGTTTATTTAACCGATTCCGGGATTCAGACAGTCAGCACCGGTGAGAAGTTGGAAGCCGGACTGAAAGACGCATTCGGTGAGGAATTATCCAGCTACTCATTGAAGTATTCGAAATGGAACGGGAAAAGTCCTGATTTCAGCATATTCAGCAAATTTATTGACGTATCCGGCAATCTGACAGGTGCGTTGGCCCAGTATCAAGAAGCAATACGAGATGGAGGCTCTGCTTCATATGCTTCGGAGATGGAGGACTTGTGGGAGATCGTTGGAGCCATGCTGCCTCTTCAACATAACTATTCAGATAAAGATGACTACCTGCAAATCCTTGTAAACTATTGCAATCAGGAACCGACTGGCGGAACCTCCATTACAGATACCATCGTAACGAGTTGGACAACCGGCGAATCGCCTAACTCTGGCGGCTCGAAATACGAAGGTCATGAAGTTGGTGCCGCTTTAGCGATGGCTCAGAATTATGCTTTTGCTACATATGCAAAAACCCATCCTTCCATGGATGCGGAACACTTGAAGATCCTCGACGAATATACGTCGTTTGAGGCCAATTCCGTACCGAAAGCAGCTACAAATTACTACGCCACAAGCACCGGCATCTTTTCCGATATTATGACCGATGGCGGGTATTGGAATAAAATCGCCAAAGCTTATCAGGCCTCTCAGGCAAAAATTGACGCGCTCGCCTTCCAAAGCTTGATGCAGGCGGCAAATAGCGCTTCAGAAAGTCTTAATCTTAAAGATTCTTCCGGCAAAATCAAAGACGACGATTTTTACGACGCAATGACCAACTATGTTGACACGGTTGGGGCTCTGATGGTAGAGCCTGAGTTGATCAACGTTTACAAGGATATTAGTTCATCTGGAATCAGTGGAAATTATATTGCTGTGTCAGCTTATAAGCAAGGCGGAAAGTTGACAATCGTTGTTTCCCCGGATGACGCCGACCCGAGGACGGATAACAGCACTGAATCTGGTAGTAGTGAAAGCCAGGAGCCCGATATTAAATACATCACACAAGTATATGCTTCGTACTCAGGTAGAGGCTTCAGCAGGAAAACTGTTGTGTCGCCTAACAGCGATGGTTCAAGCACAATAACTACTATTGACTTGTCTACGACCGCACCTAACAATGTTTGCACAGTTACCCCGTCTTCAGATTATTTCACGAGCGTTTCTCTCCAAGTAGAAAGTGGTGATGCTGTTATTGTGTCAGATAATACTATTACAGCTCAAAAAGCCGGAACAGCAACAGTTAAAATAACCGGAACGATTAAAGATGAGGAAGGGGCGACATGCGAAGGAACTGTGACCGTAACCGTTCATTAGTGGAACAACAGGTTATACACAGCGTTCTCTTATAATCTAATCATTGTGGTTTCCTACAGGAAAGGAGGCGATTCCGATGGGATAGTTGCTCGGGAAATCGTGTTGGAAAATGTAAACATATTTAATAAAAGAAAAGGAGAATCAGTATGAGAAAATTTAGTAAATATGTTGCAGCTTTCGTCATTGTTGCCCTGCTTGTTTCCACATGCTCGATGAGTGCGTTTGCTGCTGCGAATGAAACTGTAGCTGTTCTTCGGTATACGGAGAATGGTGAAACCAAGTACGAAAACTACACTTCTTTGAACACTGCGCTCGTTGATGCCGCATCCGGGGATACTGTGTATGTCGTTGGTAATGCTATTCTTGCAACAAACGGTACGGTAAAAACCGGTGTGACACTTGTCGTACCTACCAGTGAAAACTACGAAGATGATACCACAACCGGATATGCGAATGTTAGCGGAAATGGCACGACGGGTGAGGCGTACAGGACACTTACCATTGAGAGCGGCGCTACTCTCACTGTAAACGGTACTCTACTTGTTGCCGGCAATCAGCAGAGTACCCAGCCCAGAAGCGGCTTCCTCACCGGCGCCTATGGCGCAATCAACCTAGAGGGCAATCTTGCCGTAAACGGAACCCTGTATGCCCGCGGCGAGATTTCCGGCACAGGGACTGTGACTGCGTACAGCGGTAGTACAATCTATCAGCGCTTCCAGATCGCTGACTGGCGTGGCGGCTCTGCCTCACGCACCGCAAACGAATTGGGTGTTTTCCCGTTCAGCCTCTACGAATTGGGCGGTATTTCCGCAAAAACGGTCTACATGAAAGGTTCCGAACTCAAAGGCCAGTCATTCATCTTTGCGGCAAGCCGCGGGTTCCCTGGAGATATTAACTTCTTGAGCAACGATGGAGACGCCCTGTTGAGGTTCACCGGAACAAGTGAAAGCGCAGAGGAAAACATTACCATCGAGAGGGATGAAAACGGTGTATCTACTGCGACTGTCAACGCTGATGTGGCGACTGGGGATTTGAGCTTTAGCTTTACCGTTGAAGTTTTCGGCATTCAGATCCCCATTGATATCAGCACCATTGGGCGTGATTGTCCATTCGGATACAACCTCAACGTCATTGTGGCCGACGGAGCTAACGTAACCATTAACAGCAAACTTAAAATGCTGCCTGGAAGCACCTTTACTTTGTCGGATGGCGCTGCGCTGAATATTTCGACAGGCATGGCCATGAATTTCTATGGCGAAGGCACCTACAAAGCAGAATATTTTTATCATCCATATGGCACCGAATGGGATTTTAATGCCGCAGCAAAGTTAGTAAATGAAGGCACCGGTAACGTGACCAACAATGGCACCGTCGGCAGCACCGATCTAAACTTCTCCAATGTTAGCGGCTATAAGGCTGTTGGGGAGGATGATACGACTAATGTATTGGAGTATGACCAGGCTACCAGCCAGGCTGTGTCCGTTCCTTTCTACGTTGGCACACCCGACACAACCACTCCTCCCACCCCTGCTGAATGACCCCTGCTCCTAATCCGATCAAAACTTCAAACACCGAGGGCCAGGTACACGCAAAGTTGTACCTGGCCCTGGCCATAGGAACGCAGATATTAAGTCTTTTGGACTTCATCTACACCACCGTGAGCCTTCGGCTTATTCCCGACAGCTTTGAGTTCAACCCTTTTTTCGGCGGGATCCTGCAAACGCCATGGGCTGCCCTGGGGCTGAAATTCGTCCTGATCCCGGCTGCCCTCTGGATCCTCTATCACTTCCGGCGTCGCCGGCTGGCCCGCGTCGGGCTCTGGCTGTGTTTTTCCGCATACCTTTTCTTCGACGCCATGGCCCTCTGTATCGTCCTCACCTATTGGCGGCAGATCCTGGGCTGACAGGGACGCCGATGGCCTTTTGCAGGATAATGCAGGCATGACGACAACGCAAAAGAAAATGTAAAAAACACCGCTGAAGGCGGTGGAGGCAGTAAATACAGAAATGATCGGTATGTAATATCGGCGGATAGTGCAGGATGATTTTACACTATCCGCTTTTTGTGTGGAAAAGATTTCAGGCGAAAACATTTGCGGATTGGGCAGGAAGCTATTGAAAAAAAATATGATTTGTGTCATAATGAACGAAGTTTGAGCAAGGAATATACCCTGAAAGCAGGGTAGTACCGCGATTTGACATCGTCCCTTGTTATTGTGCGATAACAGGCGGCGATGTTTTTTATACAATCGGCATGACCTTAAAAAGAAAGGGGAAACAGAATGAAAGACAAAATCAACAGCATCTTATCCGAAGCGAAGGAGAAGATTTCTGCGGCTGTCAGTGAAATGGAACTGCAGAACATGAAGAGTGCATTTATCGGAAAGCAGGGAAGTTTGAGCTCGCTGATGAAAGAACTGCCGAAGCTGGATGTCTCCTTGCGTCCCGAAATGGGAAAGCTGCTGAATCAGGCCAAAAATGAAGTGAAGGAACATATTGAGGAAAAAAGAATGGCTTTGAAGCTGAAGGCTTCGGAAGTGCCTGCGGATTTTGACTGCTCCGTTCCGGGGATTCTGCCTTCTGCCGGGGCGCTGCATCCCATTACGCAGATGTGTTATGATTTGAACGATACGTTCCGCTCCATGGGTTTTGAAATATTTGAGGAAGACGAGATTACCAGTGAATTATACGCTTTTGATAAACTGAATTTCCCGCCGAACCATCCGGCGCGGGAGAGTATGGACACCTACTGGCTGGAAGGCCATGACAGCGGCGCTACCAGTGAGAAGCTGTGCCTGCGTCCCCATCTGACCGGCGGAAGCGTCCGTTATATGCAGACCCACAAACCGCCTTATCGCTTTGTTTATCCGGGTCGGGTATACAGAAATGAAACGACGGATGCCCACCATGAAAGAGCGTTTTTCCAGTATGAAGCGCTGATTGTGGACAAGGACATTACATTTACCTCGGGAAAAGTGATGATCAAAAGTATTCTCAGCAAGGTTTTCGGAACCGATGTGCCGGTACGGATGCGTTCCGGATTTTTCCCTTTTGTAGAGCCGGGCTTTGAAATCGATATGCAGTGTCAGGTATGCGGCGGCAAGGGCTGCAGTGTCTGCAAGCATGTGGGCTGGATCGAGGTTATGCCGGGGGGATCGCCCCATCCGAATGTGCTGCGGGCCGCCGGACTGGATCCGGCGGAATATACCGGTTTTTATGTCAATATCGGTCTGGACCGGCTGGTCATGATGCGCTACGGCGTAGACGATGTACGGCTGTTCCACAGCGCTGACTTAAGATTCCTGAAACAGTTCAGATAGGAGAGAAAAGATGAAGTTATCATTATCATGGATTAAGGATTATGTGCAAATTCCCGAGGATATGGATCTGAAAAAGCTGGCGTATGATCTGACCATGTCCACGGTGGAAGTAGAAGACGCGGAGGATCTGGCCCGCCGCTTCGATAAGATGATCGTAGGCCTGATCATGGAAGTGGCGCCCCATCCCAACGCGGATCGTCTGCGGGTCTGCAAAGTAGATATCGGCGGCGGAGAAATCAAGGACATCGTATGCGGCGGCATCAATCTGAGAGCCGGCATGCGGGTCGCCGTATCCTGCCCGGGCGCGGTGGTGCGCTGGCATGGCGAGGGCGAGCCTGTGGTCATTAAAAATGCAAAACTCCGGGGTGTGGAATCTTTTGGTATGATCTGCGCTTCCGGGGAAATCGGACTGGGGGATCTGTTCCCGCCTGCGCAGGAAGCGGAAATTCTGGATCTGTCCGATTTTGACGTACCGGCGGGGACGCCGCTGGCGGATGCGCTGGATATGAACGATATTATTCTGGAAATAGACAATAAATCCATGACCAACCGCCCGGATCTGTGGGGGCATTACGGGATTGCCAGAGAGATTGCGGCACTGTACAATCTGCCGCTGGCGGAGATACCGCTGTTTCAGCCGGAAGTTTCCTCTGATTTTCATGTGGACATCAAGGATCCCGATCGCTGCAGGCGATATATCGGCGTGGAAATGTCCGGGGTGGAGGTAAAACCTTCGCCGTATCAGATGCAGAACCGGATCTGGAAAGCGGGAATGCGGCCCATCAACGCGCTGGTGGATATTACCAATTATGTGATGCTGGCTACCGGAAATCCCACCCATGCCTTTGACGCGGATAATATTACGGATCATATTGTTGTGCGGCATGCGGCGGAAGGAGAGAAGCTGCTTTTGCTGAACGATCATGAACTGACATTGCAGGAAGATGACCTGGTCATTACGGATTCCGAAGGCCCGGTGGCTCTGGCCGGCGTCATGGGCGGCGCGAAGGATTCTATTTTGCCGAAGACAAAGCGCGTGATTCTGGAGGTCGCCAACTTTGAAGCAAGCGGCATCCGGCGGACGGCGCTGCGTTATGATACACGGACGGAAGCGTCTTCCCGGTATGAAAAGGCCATTGATCCGGAGCGATGCGATCAGGCACTGGCACTTTCCATGCAGTATTTTCAGGCATTGTACCCGGAGCTGCAGGTGACGGGGTTCTGTGATAATTATGTAAACAAGCTGGAACCAGCGCAGATTGACGTGAGCCTGCAGTGGCTGGCAAAACGGCTGGGGAAGTCTCTGACCGATGATGAGATTCAGGGGAAACTGAAGAAACTGGGCTTTGCAGTACAGATCGACGGCGATCATATGCATGTGACCGCGCCGTCCTGGCGTTCCACCGGAGATATTTCCATTCAGGATGATGTGATGGAAGAAGTGGCCAGAATGTATGGCTATGACAATTTTGACGCCACCTCTTTTACCACTGCGTTTACAGGCGCCATCAACCAGAAGGACAAAAGCCTTGTGCGCAGCATCAAGGAATATCTGGCCATTCGCTGCGGTATGCAGGAGGTCTATACCTATCCCTGGATGAATGATGTGTATGTAAAGGCGGTGCTGCAGAGTACAGACGGCATCCTGAAGCTGTCAACGCCGCCGGCGCCGGATCTGTCGTATATCCGTTCGTCGCTGCTGCCGAACCTTTGTGAAGCGGCAGCAAAAAATGAGCGGTATTTCAATGATTTTGCGATTTTTGAGGAAGCGCAGGTATTTTTTGACCGGAATTATACGGCTGCTTATGATCCGGCGGAATCCCTGCCGGAACAGCGCCGCCATATCGGAGCGGCTTTTGCCAGCAGTGTGAAGGATATCCGCACCCTGTTCAGGGAGGCAAAGGGCGTGCTGGCCGAAATGCCGCGTTATACCCATATGGAAGCCTATACTTTCCGGAAAGAGGAAAAACCGGTGTGGGCTGACGCCTATGTATGGCTGAATCTGTACCTTGGCGAGCAGAAAATCGGCGATATGGGACTGGTGTCCAAGAAAGTTTCCATGGAGTGCGGTATCAAGAATCTGTCGGTGATGCTTTTTGAAATGGATACCACGCTGCTGCAGCCCCTGAAGTCCAGAAGCAATCACTTTACCCATCTGGCCGCGTATCCGGAGACGGATTACGATATTTCCATGCTGTTCGACGCGAATACCGTCTGGGACGACATTTTTGGCGCTGTCATGGGCAAGAAAAAAGCCAGCGCATTGCTGAAGGATGCTTCTTTTGTAGACGAGTACAGAGGCAAACAGATTCCGGCAGGCAAGAAATCGGTGACCATCCGTCTGACCATCGGATCGGAGGAAAAAACGCTGACCTCGCAGGAAATTGAAAGTACCGCCGGTCAGGTGATGAAGAAACTGGAAAAGAAAATGGGTGCAGAACTCAGAACACAGTGATGATCAGGAGCCTTATGGGAAGATTCTTCTTATAAGGCTCTTTTTTCAGCTGCAAGCTTTTTCCCCGATTTTTTGAAAAATACTTGCGGATCATCGGAAGGTGTGGTATGATAATTTTCGTCGCTGAAAACTGGACCTTTAGCTCAGTTGGTTAGAGCAACCGGCTCATAACCGGTCGGTCCGGGGTTCGAGTCCCTGAAGGTCCATTTTTAATAGCGAAGTTTGG
>CANRJG010000069.1 GCA_947630875.1 uncultured Lachnospiraceae bacterium | reverse complement strand
TTTTCAGGCCGCGTGGGAGAAGTGGTGTATCGCGTGGCCAGTCCGGATGCATCTATCAACTGCGTGCAGTTTCATCTAATGGTACGGGAGACGAAAAAAGCAGCGGAGAAATAGAAAAGGCTTTAAATGTGGTGAATGATTACGTAGTTACCGCGGGGGCGGAAAAGTTAAAAAAAGTCCTGTTAAATGACAGTATACCGCAAATGGAAAGAGAATTTTTCATTGAGTGTATACGGGAAAAATGGGACAATTTATCTGAATCAGAGAAAGAAACGATATTAGCTTTAACAACAAATAAGCAGTTTGACACAGCAATAAGAAGCAAACTGATTCAGTGCATTCCCTTAGAAACAGCAGAGGGAAAGAATTTGATCCAACAATTACTGACAGATGAAGATGCATCCATCGTAAGCGACGCTCTTTTAAAACTCTATGAGATCGATCATGAGGATGCGATTGCATTTGCTGATGACAAACTGAATCATTATATGGATCAGAAGGAAGCTGTCATAACAGCTTCATTGTACATTACAATGAAAGCCGTTGATGCAAAAACAGCAGACAGGAGTTCGTTTTTAAAAGAATGTGAGAATATGCTGAACAATCCGGACTGTCCGGCAGAAATGAAAGAAACGATAGGGGCAAATCTGGCTAGTTTACCGGGTATGGACACATTAACCATCGTAATGCACTCAGATTTAAGTGAACTGACAAAAACAGCATGCATCAGTCGGTCTTATTTATCCATGATGGATTGTCTTGATCAGGATCCGGACAGAGACAATGTTGAGATGATTGTTCATGCAATGGAAATATTGCCGATCACAGAGGTGATTGAAAAACTGGATACAATTGCCGGTACATACAATTTGGATATTCAGAATTTGAACAGAATGGAATCTGTTCCGGGAAATATAAGATGACAACAAAAAAAATCGCAAAGCGTTGGACGAATTATATATGGAATATGTGTGTTGTGCTGCATTATGGCGGGGATTGCATCTGTGCTGATCTGGCCGGACGGAAACACCGGATGGACCTATGATGTGCATAGATTTGAGCGATCCATTATGCCGCCGTTCTACTCCTATAAAGAGGCGCTGCATTTTGCGGCTGCGTCATACCATTATCTGATGATCAATATAGGAATGTTTGTTCCTCTCGGGTTCGTGCTGCCTGTGGGAAATACATGGTTTCGGAAGTTTATCAGAACAGTGGGGGCCGCCTTTTTTCTGGCACTTTTTATGGAACTTGGCCGCTGTCTGGCGACATCCACGGCAATAGATCCGGACAATGTGGTGAATCATATCAAGGCGCTGCCACGGGAAATTCAGGTGCAGGATTGTACCATTTCTTACATAGCGGATACGAAGCACTTTTATCAGCCGGTATATGTATTTCAATGCAAGATCAACAATCAGGCGGATGAGATAAAAATACCGTGTCTTCTTGAAAGATGATTATGAAAGAAGAATGGGAAACATGGGTCAGTTTCAGTGAAAAGGAAAAATATATGAAACCATTTTATTTCATGACTTCAAAAAAGAGATGGAGTTTGTTCTGCATCATGATATTATGCCTGATCGGGCTTGAAGAACTGGTCCTTTTCGGAAGCAAATATCTTTTTCAAAAAATATCGCTTCCGTGGGAACAATTTCCATATTTGCCGGTGGTATGGATGCTGACAGCACTGGTGGCCCTGGTGTGGTTCAGTATTTCCAGATATACATACCGGCTGAAGGAAGCCTGCCCGGATGTGCCGGCCGTGAAACCATTGTTTGTTTTTTCGGTGTTTGGCTGCTTATATTATTTCTTTTGTTCTGTTGCAGTGTTTTCTGCAGAATGTATGCCGGATGGGTATTTTGCTTATATTCATTTTCTGTCACAGTGGGATACGCCGCTGCGGGAATTAGGACAAA
Source organism: uncultured Lachnospiraceae bacterium (assembly GCA_947630875.1). GTDB lineage: Bacteria > Bacillota > Clostridia > Lachnospirales > Lachnospiraceae > CANRIM01. The sequence continues at coordinate 5,731 of CANRJG010000069.1, read as the reverse complement.
ACGCGTTCTTCTTTTGGCATTCGATGGGGTACTTCATGATCAATCTGCGCGTTGTTGTTCGATGGATGTGGGTCATTTTTGCAGTTTGGAGTTTTTCGGCAGTTTCCAAGCGGCAGACGGGAATGGATAATCACAGCGGCAGGACGAAGCATTGGATTGATATACTGGTTGGCCTGGCGCTGATTCTGGGCTTATGTCCCATGGCTTCACCATACCACAATGTGTTTTTGCATTCATTTTGGGAAAATGCAGAGGCCATGCAATCTGGTGAAGCGCTTCCTTTTTCCGTGCTGTGGGCATTGTCCTTATGCATTCCGCTATTATCATGCACGGGCTGGATCCTGTTGTTCAGAGCGGCAGGCATAAAAAAGCGGAAGGAAGCAGGGACACTTACGACCTGGAAAGTCCTGTCTGTATTTTCCATCGCTGGCATGGTGTATCATGGATATCATTTCCTGATACTTCTGCAAATACTTTTTGCGGGAACAGAAAATGTTTTCCATGTCATTTATACATATGCTTTCCGGCATCAGTGGTATACGCAGTTTCGAAATGAATATTTGATCATTGAAACAGCGGGCGTGATGATGGCGCTGATCAGTATCGCCGCGGCTTTGCTGGTCCTTTTGACAGCACTGTGGAAAGCAGGGAAACCTGCGATGCAGAAGTATGTAAAATATACGGCAAAAATTAAAATGATTGCGGTTTTGGGTGCATTGCTGATCCTGATTGCTGCAAACTGGCCGGTTTCCTCCGGCCTTCCATTATGGCTGTCGCAAGCGGCGAAAAGCGACAAAATGGCGGAGGTCAGCAGCCATTCGAATGTGGTTTCTCAGATTTGCCAGCTGACCGCACCGGGAAAATCCGTGCAGGCGCCGGAAATTTACGGAAACATGGATGCCTGTTTCTGGCGAATGCTGATTGCAATGTGCGGAAACGCTGTATTTCTTTTCGCTTGTATCCTTTTGTGCCGTTACCTGTTCCGATGTTGGAAAAACAGGAAAACGACAAGCCAGGGCAAGACGTTTCATGGAAAAGACAGAAGAAACAGTGCATCCATTATTATCGGGATTTCTTTATTTGTGCTGTTTTTCATCTATTGGGTCATTATGCCGATCTGCCATATTTTGCCGGAACCCTACCTGGGACGTGAATCAATGCCGGTCAGCGGAAGAAGTGGAATGTTCCTGCTTTTCACCACGGCTGCGTGGGGCTGCCTTTATATCGGGTGTATACGTATGAAACAAAGAAGCATACATGGCATGGAGCTGTCCGTCGTCCGACAATGCGCATGGATCGGCGTGGGAATTCATATTTGGCTGCTGTTTGCTTTCTGCCATATGAAATTATGCGGCGCAGAAAGTATTTATCTTCGGATGTATGATTTAGCAGGCAGCGGAACAGATGCAGAATTATGGATAAGCGTGATTCGGATGTTTGTTGAAATGATTCGTGTGATTGTGCTGGCGGCCGAATTGACGGCCGGCGCTGCGGCGATATATCACATGCATAGCATTAGTGCTATTCTTAAAATATTGAAGAAATTTGGGAAAAGGTAGATACGACATGCCGCATGTGACAGTGAAAATATGGGTGGATTCTATGAAATAAAGAAAACTCTGCGGAGATTTTGTTTCCGCAGAGTTTTTTACTTGAACAGATCTGAATGACTTCTTAAACGATAGAGTATTATACAAGCGCCGCTTTCAATTCATCCATTGTAGAGTAACCTCTTACGGTTTGATCTTTGGCAAGCCGCCTGCCTTCTTCAATGGCAGCGGCGGAATTCGATTTTCAGGTGAAATGGTCAAGAATTTTTTGAAAGAATAAAGTAACATAGTTATCACAGAAAGATATCTTTCCAGTTATTTTTCAGACATTATGAAAAAGACGGAGGGAAGGATCATCTGCTGTGCGTTTGTACCGGCCGGTCAATTTGAGGAGGAAGGCTTATGCGAAGCAAATTCAAAATGCCTTCCGACGACATGGCAGGTGCGCCCCGGGCGCGCGTGCCGATACCTTAATAAAAAAAGGAGAAAAACTATGTTACGATCAGAAAATAGTGTATTGATCGATCACGCGCTGGAATATGCGCGGAAAAATCTGAATAATACTAAAATATCTGTGGAGGACGTAGCGCTTCACGCAGGATTTACAGCGAATTACTTCAATCAGGTTTTTGCGGCCCATACGGGATTCTCCGTCATGGAATATATCCGGTTTGAACGGCTGCGAAAGGCATCATGGCAGCTTCAGGCCACTGACAAAGACATTCTGGAGATTGCGCTGGACAACGGATATGAGACCCATGAAGGATTTACCCGTTCATTCAAACAGCAATACGGCTGTACGCCTTCTGAATTCAGGGAGAAGAAAAAAGGGTTTTATTCGTGCTGGAAGGATATAATGGCGGATCCTACGGTGACCAAACGGTTTCTTGCGGACCACCCCGGGTTCAGACCAGTAGACGAGCAGATGCTCATAGATGAGCTGCTTTCAAAGGATCCCCACAGATATGGATATCTTTGTGTCTCCATCAACACGATGGCGTTGAAAGCCGTCACGGATCTGGACGATCCTGCAAAGGGATTTGTGCTTGTGGGAGATGCGGCTTCCCCGGATCATCCATATGAAGTGAGGCTGGTATGCGACGACAAGGATATCATTGCCCGCTGGCTGAAGTCTGTGAATTGTGTGACAGCAATTTACACAGAGGCGGAGGATGCGGTGCCTGACCATGCGTCAGTTAAAAAAGAGTATATGTACCTGGGCAATCCGGAAGTTGTTTCATTGCAGGAGGGCATGATCATCCGGCCCTTGACTTCTAAAGATCACGATCAGATCAGACAATTGGCGGGATCAAGAAATAACGGGCTTATTCATCATTTACTTCATTTGGAACAATCGGAAAGAGATGAAAATACATTGGAATACGGCGTGTTTACCGATCATCTGCTGGCAGTTGCCGTCTGCGCGCCGGAAAGAGTGCATGGGTTTGCGATGAATGACTGTATCATGATTCTGTTTCCGGAGGGAGAAGAGGATTCCAACCTGTACAGGATCATATACCGGTGGGTAACAAACCAGGTTGCAAAAGAGGGGCTGATCCCTTTTGATGATATTCAGCAGGGAGAGTATGCCAAAGCAAACGGCGGTTTTTGTTCTGCGGATGTAGGATATCAGTTTGTGAACCGGGTATATCGTCTGGAAAACTAGATAAGAAAGCTATTTGATAAAAATGGCACAGAGAAAAACCAAAGGTAACAGGGCTGGGCACGTATTATTTAGTGCGGCAGCCCTGTTTTTTCATTTCCGGTCATTTTAGCGCCACTCAGATGTCGATACGTATTCCGAATGTTTATAGTTCCTGCTCTTTGCGTTTTTTCAGATTTCGGATAATATCGTTCACATTATCCGTGTTGGCGACACCGGGATGTTGCATTTCAAAATCAAGCAAAGCTTCTTTTGCCATTTTTTCGTTGTTTCGGTATTGCTCATATAATGCCACATACTGTTCATTTTGCATAACTTCCGTAATCAATTCTTTGGAATCCTGCGGCAGATTGTCCCAACTGTTATATAGATTGCATACTGCGGTTTTTATCATTTCAAGCGTAAGAGGTTTTCCGCGTTCCTTTTGTTCCCGAAGAATACCGATGACATCCGATATATCATTTTTATACTGACGACCGGACATCAGCTTCATCGCTACAAGATATTCTCTTGAAATCGTGCGGACTTCCAGAATGTACCCAAAGCGTTTATAATATTCTGAATATTGCAGCAATTTGGGAGAGTACGACTTCGTTCTTGTAAAATCTGAATTGAGCCAGCCATTCGGAAGTCCCATTTCATCACCGACCCGGTGAATGGCATCCTTCATAGCAGAAGACGCATGGATCACTGCGTCGATATCATAAGTCATATCCCGAAAACCGTAATTGGCAAGAACGGCAGCCCCGCCGATCAGGACAATCTCGGCATGAACTTTTGTACCGTTCAGTTTTCGAAATACCTTTGCAAGCCTGCTGAAACAGGCGTCTAACATTTCCTTTGTAAATACAATATCAGCAGACATTTCTTACCTCGCTTTCTACAATATTAAAATGTAAAAATTCGGGTATGGCGTTTTGCATACACTCCCTGCTATACTTATCGGTCTTTGCGGCCGCGTCTGAAAGCACAACGCCTGCGGGATAGAGGATATTCTGCAGCTTTTGAGTTCGAATATCGTTGTACTTTGTGCAAAGCGGCACATGGTTTTCTCTCGACAGATAATCCAACATAGCAAGGAGATAGAAGGCTTCCGCATACCATTTGCGGTCATACAAAGTTCTGACCTCATCCGATGTAAGCATATCAATGATAAAATCAATATCGCCTTTTTCTTTCACAAGATGGCATACATTACTTTTGAACACCTCAAAAGAGGGCCTTTTCTGCTGCGGCACATCGTTCTCTATTTCCTGTTCGATCAGGCTTTCCATAGAAACGCCAAGCACTTTTGAAATCTTATACAGGGTATCAGCAGAACATTTCTCAATGCGAGCCTTGCGGCTGCAAATATCTGTAATGGTAGTTTGAGGAATGCCGCTTTCCTTTGCAAGGCGATACTTTGATATTTTCTTTTCAGCCAGCAGATCATTGAGATACATGCGATTCACCTCCATATGATTATTATATCGGTCAACCGAACTATAGTCAATAGCATATACAGAAATGCTCATCCATATGCGCGATTCATAAGATTGCGCCTTCTGATGATATCTCATTGTCGAAAATATCTTTTATCTTTTTCAGCATCATTTCCTTTCGATCCAGCTTTTGTGATTACGAAAAAAATCAATCCGAGGTGTACATTTTCGGCGTCATATGTTATGATACCAGCGGTAAAAATCGGACAAAGGAGATGTTTTGACAGATGAAACTGGGAATCATCGGGCTGCCAAATGTAGGAAAGAGCACGCTGTTTAACGCGCTGACCAATGCGGGTGCGCAGTCGGCCAACTATCCGTTCTGCACCATCGATCCGAATGTGGGCGTTGTGCCCGTGCCGGATGAACGGCTGGACAAGCTGGCCGCGCTGTACCATTCGAAAAAAGTGACGCCCGCAGTGATTGAATTTGTAGATATCGCGGGACTGGTGAAGGGCGCCTCCAAAGGCGAGGGCCTCGGCAACCAGTTCCTTTCCAATATCAGAGAAGTGGATGCCATCATCCATGTGGTGCGCTGTTTTGAGGATGACCAGGTCATCCATGTGGATGGCAGCATCGATCCTTTGCGGGATATAGAAACCATCAATCTGGAACTGCTGTTTTCGGATCTGGAGATTCTGGAACGCCGGATTTCGAAGGTGGCAAGGAGTGCGAAAAATGACAAGGCGGCCGCAAAAGAGCTGGATCTGCTGAACCGCCTGAAGGCTCATATGGAAGACGGCGGGCTGGCGAAAACCTTTCCGCTGAGAGACGATGAGGACGAGCAGGCGTTTTTTGCCGGCTACAATCTGCTGACTGCGAAACCCGTGATCTACGCGGCAAATGTGGAAGACAGCGATATTGAAAACGACGGTGCGGACAATCCGATGGTGGCGCAGGTGAAGGAGCTTGCGCAGCAGGAGGGCAGCGAGGTATTTGTCATCTGTGCGCAGATGGAACAGGATATGGCGGAAATGGACCCGGAGGAAAAGGCCATGTTTCTGGAGGAACTGGGCATCGGCGAAGCCGGCCTGGAC
>CANRJG010000068.1 GCA_947630875.1 uncultured Lachnospiraceae bacterium | reverse complement strand
TACGGTGCGGCTTATACGCTGCAGGAGATCCTGACGGTGAAGTCCGACGATATTATCGGAAGAGTCAAGACCTATGAAGCGATTATCAAGGGCGATAATATTCCTGAATCCGGTATTCCCGAATCCTTCAAGGTACTTCTGAAAGAGCTGCAGTCTCTGGGACTGGATGTGCGGGTACTGCGTGACGACAATACAGAAGTGGACATTCTGGAAAATACCGAATACGCGGATACGGATTTGAATGCCATCATTGAGGGAGACAGTGATTTCCGGTATCAGGAATCATTTGAGCAGCACGGCTACAGCAAGCAGGAATTCAACGAGGATCATGAACTGGTAGATGCGCAGGAAGATGAGCCTCTGGATGAAATGCTGGAAGAAGCCCTGGATGCAATGGAAAATGATATGGAATAACGGATTGTACGATTACATGAAAGGAGTGCGCGTATGCCTCAGACAGGAAATGTAACACAAGATGTTTATCAGCCGATTACCTGTGACGCCATTCGGATCGGACTGGCATCCCCGGAACGGATTCGCGAGTGGTCCAGAGGCGAGGTAAAGAAGCCGGAAACCATTAATTACAGAACATTGAAACCGGAAAAGGACGGTTTGTTCTGCGAAAGAATATTCGGACCCAGCAAGGACTGGGAGTGCCACTGCGGAAAATACAAAAAAATCAGATACAAAGGCGTTGTCTGTGACCGCTGCGGCGTGGAAGTTACCAAATCAAATGTAAGAAGAGAGCGGATGGGCCATATTGAACTGGCTGCGCCGGTTTCTCATATCTGGTATTTTAAGGGCATCCCTTCGAGAATGGGACTGATGCTGGATATTTCTCCGAGAGTGCTGGAGAAGGTGCTGTATTTTGCAAGCTATATCGTACTGGATCCCGGAGAGACCAACCTGGAATACAAACAGGTGCTTTCCGAAAAGGAGTATCAGACCGCGAAGGAAACCTATGGAAACAGCTTTCGGGTCGGCATGGGCGCGGAATCCGTGAAAGAGCTGCTGGAAGCCATTGATCTGGATCGGGATCTGGAGGAACTGAAGCAGGAACTGAAGGATTCTACCGGACAGAAGCGGGCGCGTATCATCAAGCGGCTGGAAGTGCTGGAAGCATTTAAAGCGGCGGGCAACCGTCCGGAGTGGATGATCATGGACGTCATTCCGGTCATTCCCCCCGATTTACGTCCCATGGTACAGTTAGACGGCGGCAGATTTGCTACTTCGGATCTGAATGACCTGTACCGCAGAATCATCAACAGAAACAACCGTCTGAAACGGCTGCTGGAGCTGGGTGCGCCGGAAATCATTGTAAGAAACGAAAAGAGAATGCTGCAGGAAGCAGTGGACGCGCTGATTGACAACGGCAGACGCGGCCGTCCTGTCACCGGCCCGGGCAACCGTGCGCTGAAATCTCTTTCCGATATGTTGAAAGGAAAGTCCGGACGTTTCCGTCAGAACCTGCTGGGCAAGCGTGTGGATTATTCCGGGCGTTCCGTTATCGTTGTGGGTCCCGAGCTGAAAATCTATCAGTGCGGTCTGCCGAAGGAAATGGCGATTGAACTGTTCAAGCCTTTTGTTATGAAAGAACTGGTGCAGAACGGTTCCGCCCACAATATCAAGAGTGCAAAGAAAATGGTAGAACGGCTGCAGCCCGAGGTATGGGATGTGCTGGAAGACGTGATCAAAGAGCATCCGGTTATGCTGAACCGTGCGCCTACCCTGCACCGTCTGGGCATTCAGGCCTTTGAGCCGGTGCTGGTGGAAGGCAAGGCCATTAAGCTGCATCCGCTGGTATGTACGGCGTACAACGCGGACTTTGACGGAGATCAGATGGCGGTGCATCTGCCTCTGTCCGTAGAGGCCCAGGCGGAGTGCCGCTTCCTGCTGCTGTCTCCCAACAACCTGTTAAAGCCTTCCGACGGCGGCCCCGTAGCGGTGCCTTCTCAGGATATGGTACTGGGGATCTATTATCTGACCCAGGAACGTGAGGGAGAAAAGGGCGAAGGAAAATGCTTTAAAAATGTCAACGAAGCGATTCTGGCCTATGAAAACGGCGTGATTACGCTGCATTCCATTATTAAAATCCGTGTCAGCAAGACATTGCCGGACGGTACTGTAGTCAGCGGCACCATCCAGTCCACCGTGGGAAGATGTATCTTCAATGAGATCATCCCCCAGGATCTGGGTTTTGTGGAGCGCAATACCCCGGAAGATCAGCTGAAGCTGGAAATCGATTTCCTGGTAGGCAAAAAGCAGCTGAAGCAGATTCTGGAGAAGGTCATTAACAATCACGGTGCCACCAGAACGGCGGAAGTGCTGGATGATATCAAGGCCATGGGTTATAAGTATTCCACCCGGGCCGCCATGACCGTATCCATTTCGGATATGACCGTACCGGAGATCAAGGGACAGCTGCTGCAGGAAGCCCAGGAGCAGGTGGATGAGATCACCAGAGATTACAAACGCGGTTTGAGCACAGACGAAGAACGCTACAGAGCGGTGGTGGATACCTGGAAGGAAACCGACGACAAGCTGACCCATGCGCTGCTGAGCGGTCTGGACAAATACAACAATATTTATATGATGGCGGATTCCGGCGCCCGTGGTTCCGATAAGCAGATCAAACAGCTGGCGGGCATGCGCGGGCTGATGTCGGATACCACCGGACGGACCATTGAATTCCCCATTACCTCCAATTTCCGGGAAGGTCTGGATGTACTGGAATACTTTATGTCCGCCCATGGCGCCCGGAAAGCCCTTTCGGATACGGCGCTGCGTACCGCGGACTCCGGTTACCTGACCCGACGTCTTGTGGATGTATCCCAGGAACTGATTATCCGTGAAGTGGACTGCTGCGAGGGCAGAGACGATATCGTGGGCATGGACGTACACGCCTTTATGGACGGCTCCGAGGAAATCGAAAATCTGCGTGACCGTATAACCGGACGGTATTCGGTGAATAATATCATGGATAAGGATGGAAACATCATTGTGAAGCGCAATCACATGATTACGCCCAGGCGGGCGGCACGGATCCTTTCCGCCGGCGTGGATGAAAACGGAAATCCCATTGAAAACGTGAAAATCAGAACGGTCCTGACCTGTCGTTCCCATCTGGGCGTCTGCTCCAAATGTTATGGCGCCAACATGGCCACCGGCGAACCGGTACAGGTAGGTGAAGCTGTAGGTATTATCGCGGCACAGTCCATCGGTGAGCCGGGCACACAGCTGACCATGCGTACCTTCCATACGGGCGGCGTTGCCGGCGACGATATCACCCAGGGTCTTCCCCGTGTAGAGGAATTGTTTGAAGCGCGGAAGCCGAAAGGTCTGGCCATTATCACTGAATTCGGCGGCGTGGCCACCATTAACGATACGAAGAAGAAACGGGAAGTTGTGGTCACCAATCCGGAGACCGGCGAAAGCAAAGTTTATCTGATTCCTTACGGATCCCGTATCAAGATTCAGGACGGCGCGGTGCTGGAGGCCGGCGACGAACTGACCGAAGGCAGCGTCAACCCCCACGATATCTTAAAGATCAAAGGACTGCGCTCCGTACAGGATTATATGCTGCAGGAAGTACAGCGGGTATACCGGCTGCAGGGTGTGGAAATCAACGACAAGCACATCGAAGTCATTGTACGTCAGATGCTGAAGAAAGTACGGATCGAAAACAACGGCGATTCCGATTATCTGCCGGGGGCGCTGGTAGACGTGCTGGAGTATGAGGATACCAACGAAGCTCTGCTGGCAGAAGGCAAAGAACCCGCAGAGGGCAAGCAGGTGATGCTGGGTATCACCAAGGCATCTCTGGCCACCGGTTCCTTCCTGTCGGCTGCGTCCTTCCAGGAGACCACCAAGGTGCTGACCGATGCGGCCATCAAGGGTAAGGTGGATCATTTGATCGGCCTGAAGGAAAACGTCCTGATCGGAAAACTGATTCCTGCCGGTACCGGTATGAAGCGGTATCGTTCCGTCAATCTGGATTCGGATTATACCATGCCGAAACCGGAAGAACTGCCTGCCGAAGGAGAGGAAGGCACAGAGCCGTTTGTACAGCTGGACAATGACAATGAACTGCTGCTGGAGTCTCTGGAAAAGGTGCTGGATGCCGGTGCGGAAGAACCGGAAACAGAGGATGACGGAGAAGTTTTTGATGAGAGAGAATCCGAACTGAATCTGGTTGAAAATATTGTAACAGAAGATTAAATTTTCTTGACATTATCCGGAAAATCAAGTAAACTGCGGTAGTGTGTGAATATTCGGTGGGAGTGCTGCTCCCACCGGTATTTATGGAATACACAAATAATACAGGAGGTGAAACGAATGCCTACATTTAACCAGTTAGTAAGAAAAGGAAGACAGACTTCAGTGAAAAAGTCTACGGCGCCTGCTTTGCAGAAGGGCTTCAACTCTCTGCACAAAAAAGCAATCGATACGGCTTCTCCGCAGAAGAGAGGCGTATGTACGGCTGTCAAGACGACGACACCGAAGAAGCCTAACTCAGCGCTTCGTAAGATCGCCAGAGTACGTCTTTCTAACGGTATTGAGGTAACGAGCTATATCCCCGGCGAAGGTCACAACCTTCAGGAGCACAGCGTCGTGCTGATCCGCGGCGGCCGTGTGAAGGATCTGCCCGGTACAAGGTATCATATCATTCGCGGTACTTTGGATACGGCAGGCGTGGCGAACAGACGTCAGGCTCGTTCCAAGTATGGTGCAAAACGTCCGAAGAAATAAGGCGTCGGCATCAGAAGCAACTGTGTACCACAAGGTTATAGTGTCGGTATTCAAGCCGTAAGGCTTTCACTGAATGATAGAGAAATATTTGATGCCGCGCGTACACCGAAACAAGTGAGTACCTGTGATCTAATCTGAAGGGGAAATATTTTGTATTTCCCGCCGCCTGATTTTCTGCCTCCGGGCAAAGACAGGCGTATCATATGATTAAGGAGGGAAGTATCGTGCCAAGAAAAGGACATACGCAGAAAAGAGATGTGCTTGCAGATCCCGTATACAATGACAAGATCGTGACCAAGCTGATCAACAATATCATGCTGGACGGCAAGAAGGGTATTGCCCAGAAGATCGTATACGGCGCATTTGAACAAGTCGAAAAAGAAAGCGGAAAGCCTGCCCTGGAAGTATTCGGAGAAGCCATGAACAATATCATGCCCGTACTTGAGGTCAAGGCAAGACGTTTGGGAGGCGCAACCTATCAGGTGCCCATCGAAGTCCGTCCGGACAGACGGCAGGCGCTGGCGCTTCGATGGATTACCATGTTCTCCCGTAAAAGAGGCGAAAAGACCATGGTCGAACGCCTTGCAAGAGAGATTATGGATGCAGCCAATAATACCGGCGCGTCCGTAAAGAGAAAAGAAGATATGCACAAGATGGCAGAGGCCAACAAGGCATTTGCACATTACAGATTCTGATTGTATATCATTCCTGTTCAGACAGAAAATGAAAACTTACCGGAATAGATGAGGAGGACATTCCTTTGGGTAGTAGTAATGGAAGAGAATATCCGCTGGAGCGGACGAGAAATATAGGTATTATGGCTCATATCGATGCGGGTAAAACCACATTGACGGAGCGTATCTTATATTATACGGGTGTGAATTACAAAATCGGCGATACGCATGAAGGTACGGCCACAATGGACTGGATGGAGCAGGAGCAGGAACGTGGTATCACGATCACTTCTGCCGCTACCACATGCCACTGGACGCTTCAGGAGCAGACAAAGCCGAAAAAAGGGGCTCTCGAACATCGAATCAATATTATTGATACACCGGGACATGTTGATTTTACTGTTGAAGTAGAACGGTCACTTCGTGTTTTGGACGGCGCGGTGGGCGTTTTCTGTGCCAAAGGCGGCGTAGAACCGCAGTCGGAAAATGTATGGCGCCAGGCGGATACCTACAATGTACCCCGTATGGCATTCATCAACAAGATGGATATCATGGGCGCGGATTTTTACGGTGCGGTAGAGCAGATCAAGACCCGTCTGGGCAAAAATGCAGTGCCCCTGCAGCTTCCCATCGGAAAAGAAGATGATTTCAAGGGAATCATCGATCTGTTCGAGATGAAAGCCTACATCTATAATGATGAAAAGGGCGAGGATATTTCAGTTGTGGATATTCCGGAAGATATGCAGGAATCCGCAGAGCTGTATCATACGGATATGATCGAAAAAATCTGCGAGACCGACGACGATCTGATGATGGAATATCTGGAAGGGGACGTGCCTTCGGACGACGCTTTAAAGGCGGCGCTGCGGAAAGCTACCTGTACCTGTGAAATCATCCCGGTCTGCTGCGGTACGGCCTACAGAAACAAAGGCGTACAGAAGCTGCTGGATGCCATCGTGGAATATATGCCCGCACCCACAGATATCGAAGCGATCAAAGGCGTTGATATGGACGGCAATGACATTGTCCGTCATTCTTCCGATGAAGAACCGTTCTCAGCGCTGGCATTTAAGATCATGACAGATCCGTTTGTAGGAAAACTTGCATTTTTCCGTGTTTATTCGGGCACATTAAATGCCGGTTCCTACGTTTACAACTCGACAAAGGACAAAAAGGAGCGTGTTGGCCGTATCCTGCAGATGCATGCGAACCACAGAGCAGAGCTGGATAAGGTTTACGCAGGCGATATCGCCGCTGCGGTGGGCCTGAAGCTGACCGGTACCGGCGACACCATCTGCGACGAACAGCATCCGGTGGTCTTAGAGTCCATGGAGTTTCCCGAGCCGGTTATCGAGCTTGCCATTGAGCCCAAGACGAAAGCCGGTCAGGGCAAGATGGGCGAGGCGCTGGCCAGAGGAAGATCCTACCTTCCGGGCGCATACCAATGAGGAGACAGGCCAGACCATTATCGCCGGTATGGGCGAGCTGCATCTGGAAATCATCGTTGACCGTCTCCTGCGGGAGTTCAAGGTGGAGGCCAACGTGGGCGCGCCCCAGGTAGCATATAAGGAAGCTTTCACGAAGACCGTGGAAGTGGACAGCAAATATGCGAAGCAGTCCGGCGGCCGCGGACAGTACGGTCACTGCCGCGTCAGATTTGAGCCTATGGACGTCAATGCGGAGGAAGCCTTTAAGTTCGATTCCGAGGTTGTGGGCGGCGCGATTCCGAAGGAATATATTCCCGCCGTCGGCGAGGGTATCGAAGAAGCGGCCAAAGCCGGTATTCTGGGAGGATTCCCGGTACTGGGCGTACACGCGACGGTTTACGACGGTTCCTACCATGAAGTTGACTCTTCGGAAATGGCATTCCATATTGCAGGATCCCTGGCCTTTAAGGACGCCATGCGCAAAGGCGGCGCGGTGCTCTTAGAGCCCATCATGCGTGTGGAAGTTACCACGCCGGAGCAGTATATGGGCGACGTCATCGGGGATATCAGTTCCCGCCGCGGACGTGTGGAAGGCATGGATGATATCGGCGGCGGCAAGATGGTAAGAGGATATGTTCCCTTAGCGGAAATGTTCGGTTATTCCACTGATTTGAGATCCAAAACCCAGGGCCGTGGAAACTACTCCATGTTCTTTGAAAAATACGAGCAGGTACCTAAGAATATTCAGGACAAAATTCTTAGTACAAAAGAGTAATATTACTCTTGAAAAAGTTGGTAATTTGAAATATAATCATTAATAGCATGTATTAACGAAAACAGCCTGAGAAAAGGCAAAAATGTTCAAGGAGGATATCAAAAATGGCAAAAGCTAAATTTGAAAGAACTAAACCCCATTGTAATATTGGTACCATCGGTCACGTAGATCACGGCAAAACGACCCTGACTGCTGCAATCACAAAGACACTTTCCGAAAGAGTTGCCGGAAATGCTGCGGTTGCATTCGATATGATCGATAAAGCGCCTGAAGAGCGTGAAAGAGGTATCACCATTTCCACAGCCCATGTAGAGTACGAGACAGAGAAACGTCACTACGCACATGTTGACTGCCCGGGACATGCCGACTATGTAAAGAACATGATCACCGGCGCTGCGCAGATGGACGGCGCGATCCTGGTTGTTGCCG
>CANRJG010000067.1 GCA_947630875.1 uncultured Lachnospiraceae bacterium | reverse complement strand
GGCCACCAGATTTTTTCCAATGTCATGGAGATCCCCTTTTACGGTGCCGATGACTACCGTACCGATGGTCTCAACGCCGGATTCCGAAAACAGAGGCTCTATAATCTTTACCCCGGCGGACATGGCCCGGGCGGCCACCAGCATTTCCGGGACAAAGATCTGGTTCTGGCGGAATTTTTCCCCAACCACGCCCATGGGTGCGATCAAACCTTCATCCAGGATCTGCTTTACAGGGATACCCTCCTCCAGCGCTTCATTTACAAGCTCCTTTACAACTTTCATTCTGCCCTTTTCTACGGCAAGGGCCAGTTCTTCCATCTGCATAAAGCATCCTCCTTTTATTATGTAGCGGCACGCGCGCCCCTTTCAGGGCACCCCTGCCAAGTCGTCGGAAGGCATTGAAAGTTTGTTTCGCAAAAGCCTTCCTCCTATAGAGTTGTCTAAAAGATACTTTCATTATAAAAAAGGCGGGAAAGAAAGTATTTCAAATGATTTGGGGGTTTTGTTCCATTTGTTGGGAAAATAGGGCGGAAAGGGCAGCCAATCTGAAAATAAAACCAAAGTTTTTACTTTTTTTCAGGTGGGGCGGCAGCGATGTGAATGATATCGCAAAAAATAGAAGTTTTTAAATTTCGACGATTCCTATTGACACAGTAGGTAAATAGAAATACAATACCGGTATCTGTTAAATATGGGAGGAACGATCGAAATGTCAAAGATAATTACAAGAGACGAAGCTTGGGAACTGCTTTGTCAGTGGAATAAAGAACCGTTCCATTTGCGGCACGCCGTTACGGTGGAGGGCGTGATGCGGTATTTTGCGAAGGAACTTGGATATACCGACGAAGAAGATTTTTGGGGCATCGTCGGGCTGCTTCACGATCTGGATTTTGAGAAGTACCCGGATGCGCATTGTGTGAAGGTGCAGGAGATCCTGCGGGATTTCGGCGCGGATGAACGGCTGATTCATGCAGTCGCCAGCCATGGGTATGGGCTTACGGTAGACATTCAGCCGGAGCATGAAATGGAAAAGGTTTTGTACGCCGTAGATGAACTGACCGGACTGATCGGCGCGGTGGCCATCATGCGGCCCTCCAAAAGCGTATCGGATCTGGAACTGAAATCCGTTAAGAAAAAATATAAAACCGCAAATTTTGCGGCAGGCTGTTCCCGTGAAGTGATTGCGAGAGGCGCGGAGATGCTTGGCTGGACGCTGGACGATTTGATCAGCCGCACTATTCTTGCTATGCGCAGCTGTGAAGCAGACTATGAACAGTATTGACGCGGGAAGTCCGCACGTTTGTTGACCAATAGGAACGCTCCGAATGAAGATCGGTTCATCGGAGCGTTTTTAACTGATGGTTGCGGCGTTTATTTCCCGAGTTTTTTATTGATTTTTCTCGCATCGATGCGTATTGTGATGAATATTGCAGCGGTAATCACCGCATAAATTATTACAAACAGCGGGAATACGTTTCTGAAAAACAGATACCATTTGCCGATTTCAATGTATCCGGCAACAATCGATGTGATAAATGTTATAACAAGACTTATTAAAAAATGCAGGGATGTGGCTTTGACGGTTGTAATACCGTTTATATCATAAACGATGTTCGCCGCCCCGTAGGCAGCCGACGCAAACAGCCATATCGCAAACTGCATCGCCATTGCGTGTGCGCCGATTTCGCTCTTGACCATGAGCAGGCAAATGGTGGTGCACACCCAGCCGATTGCAAGTCCTCTCATCATATATCCACCGATTCTTCTCATCATTTTAATACACCTCCATAACAAAACTTTTAAATTCTCCGGCATATTTGCGCGAGAGCGTAAGACGCGCGCCGGTGTTTTTCATTGTCAGCGTATAGTTACCGCTGAATTCCGCTGCGATGGATAAACAAAAATTTATATTCACTACGGTGCTTTTGTTGATTCGTATAAACCCGCGCGGTTTGCCTGTGCTTTCAATTTCGTACAGCTTCAGGCGCGTTTCATAAATATCATTTTCGATATGCGCGATTACCTTGCTGCCGTTGGTTTCAAAATACGACACATCGGACATATCAAAGATATATTCATACTCGTTTTTAAAGAAAAACATTTTCTGCTGCTTGCCGCTGAGTAATTCGATCAGATTGCGCACCTGCGCGCTTTCGGGCTGCCCGCGTATGATAATTTCCGGCTCGGTTAAATCAGCGTGCTCAAGCGTTATTTTCATCTTGCTCACCTCCGAGATTGTTTTAACACACAATACATGATTTGTCAGAGGATTTTTGGTATGTGGTAAGCTTTGGCGGGTAAGAGGAAAACAATAAGGCGCGGCAATGACCGCGCCTTAGCTGAACTTATTTCCCGGCTTTTTTGCGAACCTTTTGCACGATTGCCTCAAATCGGGGATTATTCTGCAAAAATGCATATTTTTCTTTGCATGTTTCGTCAAAAAGTTCATTATACAGATCTACATAAGCGCTGTTGGACCAGGCAGAGCGGGGCAGCGTTTCGACGCCGTTTTGCATTGCCGAATCGTAATGTCCATTTTCATCATAGTTTTGGAATCTTTCCGCGAAGGCAAAGGCAGCTTCAAGTTCGGATAATGCATTTTCCTTGTTGCCAAGTCTGCACCATAATGCAGCTTTTGTATAAGCGCACATTCCGGCGGTCATGTTTTCGGCCATCAGATTTTCCCCAAATATGATGGTTTGCAGCTTTAAGAAACTGTCAAGAAGATTGATTTGTTCCAATGGCGGGAGAATGTCTCTTTCTTTGTAGGGCCAGATGCCGCAAAGACTGAAAATACCTGTACAAATGTAGTTGTAGTACATCCGGATAGCGCCTTTGATAAAATCGGCGCGCTCCGCCCCATCTTTCAGTCCCATATGAATGATCTGGCACGGCCGAGTCTGAGAAAGCTCAGGAAGTCCGTTGACAATTTCCAGGGCTTTTTCTTTATCGCCCAGTTTGTGGTAAGTTCGGGCAAGCATGGATTGATAGCTCGTGTGCATGGTGGTGTTAGTGCTTGTTTCAAGGATGTTTTGCAGAATTTCCGCAATCTCGGTCAGGTTTTCTTCTTTTGTACGGATCATATAAGTGGCACGCTCCAATGCATGTGCAAGAGCAAATTTTAATTCTTCGCTGCCCGGATATTCTTTGCAGGATTCCCGTGCCTTTTCTACGGCTTCTGCCGCTTTCCATTCCCTTTCGAGACGGTAAACTTCATCGCAAAGCTGACGGATTCTTTCATCCGTTTTCAATATATTGACGCCGAGCAGCTCGTCAGTGGTCACATGGTAGAAATTGGCAAGCATGGGGAACATGGAAATGTCCGGCACAGCAGCGTTTGTCTCCCATTTTGAAATTGCCTGGAAGGATACGCCCAACTGATTCGCAAGCTGTTCCTGTGTGAGATTGTGTGCAGTACGCAGGGATTTTAATTTTTTTCCAATGTCATACGTCATGGTCTTGTGTCTTTTCAATTAAATTGAACCGGTTCTGAAATATAGTGTATATGACGGAAAATGCGGTGTCCAGCGAATACTGTTTGAAAAAAATTCAACTGTCGTTAGAATTTTCGTGCATATCCTGACACCAAAAATGATGCTCCGCCGCTTGTATTATTTGTAATCAGATAAATTTTATTGACTTTTACGCTTTTAAAATATACAATATTAAGCATAAAAGTCAATAGAAAGCAGATGATTATAATGGGAGCAATGGAACAGATTATTAAAATGGCAAAGGAAAATAATGGAACAGTTACCGCTGCAATGGTAGTGGCAGCAGGGTTTTCTCGTGGAAATATCAAGTATCTTGTGGATAAGGGAATGATTGAAAAATCTGTCAGAGGCGTTTATACCTTGCCGGGGATCTGGGATGATGAGATATTCAATTTACAGAATCGATTTAAAAGAGGAATTTATTCTCACGAAACAGCATTGTTTTTGTGGGATTTGACAGACAGAACCCCAAATAAATATTGTATGACTTTTCCGATGAATTATAATTTGACAAAACCAAAGCAGGAAAACATCCGATGTATGCAGTGTAAAAAAGAGTTCTATGATTTAGGAATCACAGAAGCAGTCACGCCGGGAGGAAATACGGTAAAAACATATCGGGTGGAACGTACACTTTGTGATATCTTAAGACCGCATAGTTGTGTGGACATTCAGGTGGTGACGGAAGGGTTTAAGCGTTATGCAGCCAGAAGGGATAAAAATATTCTGTTGCTGTCAGAGTATGCGAAAAAACTAAAGGTTGAAAGAAGGGTTAGAGCGTATCTGGAGGTGCTGCTATGAGAAATGCAATGCAGCTAAAAGCTGTCATAAAAAATATTGCAAAGGAAAAACATATATCGGCACAACTTGTGATGCAGAATTATATGTTGGAAAGATTACTGGAAAGAATCTCTGTTTCAAAATATCAGCGAAATTTTATTTTAAAAGGCGGATTTTTGATTGCCGCAATGGTAGGACTTGATACGAGAGCTACCATGGACATGGATGCTACGATAAAGGGACTGCCGGTAAACGAATCGACTATTCGGGAAATATTTGAAGAAATCTGTAAAATAGAATTAGCTGATGATGTGTCATTTCATTTTCGAAGTATCGGAGAAATACGTGAAGGGGATCAATATGCGGGATATCGTGTTTCGTTATCGGCAGATTATCCGCCGATGGCAGTTCCTTTGAAATTAGATATTAC
Source organism: uncultured Lachnospiraceae bacterium (assembly GCA_947630875.1). Classification (GTDB taxonomy): domain Bacteria; phylum Bacillota; class Clostridia; order Lachnospirales; family Lachnospiraceae; genus CANRIM01. Next base: position 3,423 of record CANRJG010000067.1, on the reverse strand, counting down.
TACGGGGGATAAAATCACGCCAAAGGAGATTACATATCGGTTTAAACTTCTTTTGGAAGACAGAAGTATTTCGGTGCTGGCCTACAATTTGGAAACGGTAATGGCAGAAAAAATAGAAACCGTCATATCAAGAGGGGATCAGAATACAAGACCGAGAGATTATTATGATATATACATATTGACAAAGCTGCAGTATTCAAACATAGACATCGGCACGTTGAAAGAAGCATTAGTGGCAACTGTAGAGAAGCGCGGTTCGAAAATGGTATTGAAGGATTATCGTAGAATTATGGATACTGTTAAGAATAGCCAGATTATGCAGAAACAGTGGGATAACTATAGAAAAGATTTTGAATATGCGGCAGAAATCGCATTTGTGGATGTGTGTGATACAATAGCACAGTTGATGGAAAGCCTTATGGGAAGATGAAAATAATGCTTTTTTCGTTCAAGAATGGTTATCAGGTAGACATCAGACGGAATGGGAAAATGAACAAAAAATGTTGTTTAGGAGATTGAAAAGTGAAAGACTTTGTTTCAATTGTAAAAAGTATCTCAACGGAAGAATTTATTCGGTTTTGGGGAGAAATGTCTATAAAAATATACCAACGACAGTTTAAAAACTCTGATATAAGTGGATTAAAAGCAACAATAAAGCTTCCATTGGAAATACAACAATATGGATTTATTCAACGAAATGTAGAAGTAATGCTTTCTGCTTAGGAAATACCAGACATGATATATACATCCATTTGTGAAAGCAATGATTACCGAAATGAGCATATGACAGAAGATACGGATGGCTATGCGAAGCTTTGAGGTGGCTACGAACAGTTTTGACTTGGTTAGTCCTGTGTCTGTTTAGCAAAGGTGTGTAGTTCGAATTTTGGTCGGAGAGCCAAAAAGACAAATATGACCTTTATTTTTGTTAGAATGAGTCCATATGTTTGGGTGGCTGGAGATGACAATAATTTATTAAACGGAACATATGAGTTTTGTACACAATGTCATAATGAGAAAAAGAAGTGTTGTTGTTCCTCTCATGATATTGATATGCCAATTCTGTTAAAATTGGAGGCTCAAACCATACAATCTTCTAATCCGCGTTTTCGAAGAATGAGAGAATTTTCTCATAATATTGGCAATACTCCTATACGCCAAATCAATGAGATTAAGAATTCTAATAACGAACATCATTGCTATTTTTATGATTGCTCTGAGCAAAGGTGCAATATATATAATATGCGCCCCATTGACTGTAGACTTTTTCCCTTCGATATTAAATTAGATTTGAATACCAATGAATACTGGATTGGGTATTACAGTGATTTATGTGATAGACAATTACCAGATCCTGAAACAATGAAAATGTATGCGCATGTTTTAAGGGCACAATTATTCCTTTTATTTCCATATGCCAATACAATCAATGACAAAAGCGTGTGTGAACGATTAAACAACGCTTCTTTCGAAAAATTATACAAATTAGAGCAATTTATATTTTAGCATATTATCAAAGGGCAGGGAGGTCTGTGCGGCATGTCCTGAAAGGGGTAATCACTGCCGGGAGACGGTGCTAAACGCACAGAAGTCAGCAGAGGCAATAGTAGTAGAGAAGAGAAGGGCCGAATCAACGAGAGTCTTTAGTACGACACGGAAAGGAGGAATGGGCAGATGGATGCATAAACAAAGAAGAAAGCTGCTTGCAGAGAGATAGTGTAATACAAAGGGTATGTAAGAGCGCACCGCTCATTCAACCAGATATAGAAGGAAAGGGACAGTATAGAGACTGATCTCTTGGGGAAGATACTGGATGAGGTTAACTTAAACAGGGTGTTTAAGAGAGTGTAGGCAAATAAGGCAGTACAGAGAGCAGAAAGGCTTTGTGTACTGCCTTTTCTTTGCGGCAAATTTAAATCGCACAGTCTTTTGATCGGGAACCTCATTTCTGTAATATGGGAACGGCGGCCAAATGATATGCTTCAAGCAACCAATAGTTGAACAGTAAACAACGAATTGATAATTGAACGCTTCAGAAGTGCCTTATATAATGAAACTACACCGGTGAAAGAAAGAATGTGAGGTATAGACATGAAAATAACAATAGGTGAAAAAATCAAGGAACTACGACTGCGCGACGCGAGGAAACAAGATGATTTGGCTGCTGCGGTCGGTATCACCGCGCAAGCTGTTTCTCGTTGGGAGGCCGGCGGCAGTTATCCGGATTTAGAACTCATTCCAAGTATTGCAAATTATTTTGGCGTGTCCATTGATGAGCTGTTTGGATACCAAAACGATCGTGAGAAAAAGATTGAGGCTATTATTCAGAAAATCGATGCGTTTCACATTAAAGGACGCGGCGATGACGAATGGGTGGACGAATGCCTGTCTATTTTAAGGGATGGTCTTGCGGAATTTCCGCAAAATGAGCGACTTATGATCACACTTGCCGATACGCTTTCCGAGGCCGGCTGGAGAAGGCATTGTGAGTGGACGTATTACGATGACGAGGGCTATATCCGGCATGACTATGATGTTCATAGGCAAAACCAATATTGGGCCGAAGCCATCAAGCTCTGCGAGACATTGGCGGATTCGGCACATGATTATGCAATCGTTACAAAAGCAATCTCCATATTGGTGCTTCTCTATCGAAATATCGGAGAAAACGAAAAAGCAATCGCATGTGCTGATCGAATGCCTGAACTGCGTAAAAGCCGGGAAGTTTTGCTTGCGGGAGCAGAGGACGGAAAAGAAGAGGCGAAATACGTCGGCCAGCTATTGCTTAAAATGGCGAACATCTTTTCTGAACAGGTGGTATATGGATTGATTACCAATAAAAATCATTTTACGAGTGATTTGCCGGTTCAAAAGGTGAGAGGCGTTATCGCACTTTGGGGACTGCTCTGTGATGATGGAAATTATGGCACTTATCATGACTGTCTCATCAAGCTCCATCTGTATTTATCACGTCTTGAATGGGAATGCGGGCTGCACGACGATGCTTTCGGCTCTTTGGATGAAGCACTCCGTCATGCAAGGGCGCTCGAATCGCTCTGCGATGGAAAAGAGCACGCTTACACCGCGCCTCTCGTGTCCTGTGTGACATACAAAACAGAGTTATGCAGTGGGATCGCAAAGACACTGCCAGATGATTGGCCATTCTGGTGCAACCCGGATTATGAACAGGTTGAAAAGGAAATAAAGGCAGATCCCCGTTGGGAAAGATGGGTGAAGCAATGTCGAACTGAATGAATCGTGCGATAGCAAGGAAAACACGTGCAAATTCATTCGCAAGAATTCAAATTCACCTCATAAAAAGCGGGAAGGTGCAGTCTTGAAACTGCGAGACCGTTTCAAAGTTTGTGTAAACTCAAAAAACTGACATAAGAATTGTTGATAAGTTACCAGAGGGCAGAGCCA
>CANRJG010000066.1 GCA_947630875.1 uncultured Lachnospiraceae bacterium | reverse complement strand
ACAAACGACGTGAAAGCCTATCATGCGATGGAAAAATTCGCAGAGGCCGGAAAAATTCATTCCCTCGGTCTGTCAAACTTTTATGTGGAAGAACTAGAAGAATTTTTGCCGCAGATAAATATTACCCCGGCGCTGGTGCAAAACGAAATCCACCCGTACTATCAGGAAAACGATGTGATCCCCTACATTCAAAATCTAGGAATTATCGTGCAGGGGTGGTATCCCTTCGGCGGCAGGGGACACACCGCGGAGCTGCTTGGCGACACTGTGATTTCCGACATTGCCAGGGCACACGATGTCACTTCCGCACAGGTCATTTTGCGCTGGAACCTGCAAAAGGGCGTTGTGGTCATCCCCGGTTCCAGCAATCCCGATCATATTAAGGAGAATCTGGATATTTTCGGATTTGCGTTGACTGACGAGGAAATCAACCGTATCAATGCACTGGACAGAAATGAAAAACATGACTGGTATTGATTACCGTATTTGCAATCTTCTCTGGAAATAATGAAGCTATAATGGCGCGGCATTTTCGCCGCGCCATAAATTTAAGCCAATTTTTCACAATCTGCGATTTTCTGCCTGTACGTCTGCACTACATCGCCATCTGCTGACGGATTGACGGGGTCAGAAAACAAAATGAAAGATTTATAAGGAATTTCCCCCTTCTCAGTCGTATAATAAGAGAAGGAACAGACGTGTTCCCGAAAGAGGAGGACAGCTATGGATAACGGTGCGAGTAGCTACCGCCGTTTTCTGGATGGCGACGAAAGCGCTTTTGATGAACTGATGGATGCGTATTTCCGCAGTTTGGTCTTCTTCCTTGACCGATATGTACATGACGTTTACGCAGCCGAGGATCTTGCCATCGATGCTTTTTCGGACTTGATCGTGCATAAGCACCGGTACAACTTCAGGGTGTCGTTCAAAACCTATCTTTTCATGATCGGCAAAAGCCGGGCGCTTGATTACCTGAAGCACAGCAAAGTGATCGCTTTTACGGAATTGTCCGAGGCGAAGGATTTGTTGGATGACGAAAAGATGCTGGAGGAAACGGTGCTTGCGGATGAGCGCAAGCGGACTGTAAACGCCGCCATGGCACAACTGCCGCAGGACATGCGGGAAGTGGTGCATCTCATCTATTTTGAAGAAATGACTTATGATGAGGCGGCACGGGTCATGAAGAAGAATCGCAAACAGGTGGACAATCTTTTTTATCGGGCAAAAAAGGAGCTTCGCCGTCTTCTCGGAGAGGATGGTGCGCGGATGTTATGAGAGATTTGAATGAATGTAAAACGGAAGTTTTTCGACGCAGCAGCGAACGAATCGCGGAGCGCAGAAAAATGCAGCACCGGATTCTGGCGCTGTGCATACCGCTTTGCCTGGTCGCTGTGATTTCGGCAGGGAGTTTTTCTTTCCTTTTTTCGCCGCTGAAAGCGGCAAAAGAGTCAGGCGAAAATCAGTCACAGGCCGAATCGTTACAAAGTGACCGGCAGATGTATGAGGGAGAGATCGCCGGCACACCGGCGCTCGGGTCTCTCGACAGTTTTTCTTTTTCCCTGACCTGGGGCTGCTATGGAATCAGTTCCTATGACAGCGCAACAGGACAGCTTGTCAAAACGACGGACGCCACGCATCCGGAGGATTACAAAACGACCTATCAGCTGACGGAGGCACAGAAAAAGGAAATCTATGACCTGATCGATGGATTGGACGTAACGAAGTATCCCGATGCTTACGATCCGCATGGAGAAGATGTACACTCCAGTCCGTCCATGACGCTGATCTTGTCGGTCAGCACCGATCAGATACAAAAAACCATTACGGCAGAAGAGATTGCCATGACCTATCATTCGGATGATCCGGCAGGTCAGGAATTTCTGGATGTCTGCAAAGCCATCGAAGACATTTTAACCGAAACAAAGGCGTGGAAAGCGCTTCCGGAGTATGAATTTTATTATGATTGACGCCAATTGCCGGACTTGTGCATCACGATGAAAGGACGAAATGAAAATGAAACGAACACATAGACGCATGGGCGTGGCTGCAGTCTGTCTGCTGCTGGCCTGCGCCATGCTATTTCATCTGACCGGCTGCGGACTGCGGGGGCAGGCGGAAGATGTGATGAAAGGGATTACGCCGGAAAATGTTACGGCCTTGACCGATCTGACGGCGCAAAGCGAAAACGCGGCGGATTTTGCCGTTCGCCTCTTTCAGGCCAGAGCGGAAACCGGAAAGAATACGCTGCTTTCTCCCCTGTCCGTGCTCAGCGCCCTGTCGATGACCGCAAACGGCGCAGCGGGGGAAACCCTTTCGCAGATGGAAGCGGTTCTCGGTATGCCCGTGGAGGATCTGAATCTGTATCTCTACAGCTATATGCAGGACCTGCCGCAGGACAAAACCGCAAAACTTTGCATGGCAAATTCTATTTGGTTTACCGACGATACACGGTTTACGGTCAGCCGGGATTTTTTACAGACCAATGCCGATTACTACGGTGCGGATATCTTCAAAGCCCCGTTTGACCGGCGGACTTGCAGCGATATCAACCATTGGGTAAAACAGAAAACGAATCAGATGATTCCCGAAATACTGGACGAGATTCCGCCGGACGCCGTGATGTATCTGGTCAATGCACTGGCGTTTGAGGCCGAATGGACGGAAGTGTACAAAAAAGATGATGTGCGGGAAGGCATCTTTACGAAAGAGGACGGGACAGAGCAGACGGCCGAATTTATGTACGGCACGGAAAGCCATTATCTGGAAGATGAAAAAGCAACGGGATTTCTGAAATATTATAAGGACAGGGACTTTTGCTTTGCGGCGCTGCTTCCCAGAGAGGGTGTCGGTCTGTCGGAACTGATTGCGTCGCTGGACGGAAAGCGTCTGCACCATCTGCTGGCCGAACCCGACGAAGTCCCCGTGCATACGGCGATTCCCAAATTTGAAACGTCATATGATACGGAAATGTCCGAAATGCTGAAAACCATGGGGATGACAGACGCATTCGATGTCCACAGGGCAGATTTTCACGGCCTCGGGGCTTCCCCGGAGGAGAAGAATATTTATATCGGCCGTGTCTTGCATAAGACCTTTATTTCCGTGGGAGAAAAGGGGACGAAAGCGGGCGCGGCCTCAGCCGTGGAAATGAAAATGGAAGGCGCGGGGGTTGCGTCAGATGAAGCGAAAATGGTCTATCTTGACCGGCCCTTCGTTTATATGCTGGTGGACTGTGAGAACCATGTTCCGATTTTCATCGGCGCCATGAACGATATGGGGGAATGACGAGAACTGCAGGCTGGCATTTATCTTATTTTACCCTAATAAAAATATTGACATTTATAATAAATTATTATAATCTATAGAAAATCATATGATAAATATTGGAGGATGAAATGAAAAAAATAGCGAAGCTCACAGAATTGGAATTGAAGATTATGAGGGTATTGTGGGAGCAGGAGAAAGATTTGACAATACAGGAGATTGCCGGATTTCTTGAAGAAGATCAACTGAGCGTGCCGTCTGTGACCCAGGCGATTCGCAAGCTTGTTAAGAAGAAAGCAGTCGAGGTGCAGCGCTATATTCTGGTTTCCAATGTATATGCGCGCACTTTTTCACCCTGTTTCAGTCAGAAAGAATTTCTGGCAGAGGAGTATGTGAGATTAAATAAAAGCGTATTTGGTGTGAATCGAATAAATCGCATGAGTATTATTACGGAACTTTTATATGTGGCGGATGACGAAATCAGTCAGGAGGACATTCAGCAGCTGCAGGAGATAATCGACCGAAAAAAAGAAGAACTGGCGAGAAAAGAAAATGAATGAGATCGTTCTGAAAACAGATAATTTAACAAAACAATATGGAAAATCAAATGCAGTCGATCATGTGAATCTCACCATAGAAGAAGGGGATATATACGGTTTTATCGGGGAAAACGGTGCGGGAAAAACAACATTTATGCGCATGGTCTGCGGATTGATTTTTCCCACATCCGGTAATATAGAACTGTTTGGGAAAAGAGAGAAGAAGGAAGTAACAGATGCGCGGCGAAACATTGGCAGTATGATTGAACATCCGGCCATCTATCCGAATATGTCGGCTTTATCTAATTTAGAGGTGCAGAAAAGATATTTATCACTCGATATCAGTAAGGAAGAGGAGCTTGAACTGTTGAAACTGGTGGGACTTCCGGCAGATGAGAGAAAAAAAGCCGGCAGATTTTCGATGGGGATGAAGCAAAGACTGGGAATTGCCATGGCTTTATTAGGGAATCCAAAATTTCTGATTCTGGACGAACCAACGGTTGGACTTGATCCTGTCGGGGTTGTGGAATTGCGGCATCTTTTAGGAAAAATTCATCAAGAAAAAAAGATTACCATGTTAATCAGCAGTCATAACCTGTCTGAACTGGAGAAATTATCTAATAAATATGGGATTATGCATAAAGGAAAATTATTAAAAGAATTTACCAGTGAAGAAATGAAAATGGAATGTGAGAAAAAATCCTGTGATCTGGAGACTTTTTTAATTGAGATCATAAAAAGCGCAGGCGAAAAGATATGATTGTGAATGTTTTAAAAGCAGAGCTTATAAAGCTAAGAAAGTCCAAATCGCCTCAAGTCATGGCGGTGGTTCTGTTTATTATCATCCTGCTGACTGCAATGTATGCAGAAAAAACAATTCCCTTTGCATATAAAGGCATCCTGGGGTATGGATATTTTGCTCCTTTTTTATCTCCATATATGTTTTTTGTATTTGAACTGTTGGTATTTGACGTGTTTACCGCGATATCGACAGGTACGGATTTCAAAAACAAAACGATACAGGGGGTTGTGGCCAGAGGCATCAGGAGATATCAGTATTTTTTCGGAAAAATCATTTTTATAATGATTATTACGGGAATTACGCATTTCTTCTGCATTGGAATTTTTTCCGTTTATCGAATTTTTGCCGTTGGATTTGGTATAAAAAGTCAGTTTATATCAGGTTATTTTATAAAATTGACTGTATACACAATCGTTACTTTACTGCAGCTTTGGGCCTATATTGCATGGTTCGTAATGTGGTCTTTTTTGTGCAGACAGGAAGCGGTGGCCTGTGGGGTCAGTATATTGACAGTATATCTGGATGGCATATTGGGGCAATGGATGGTGGCCAGAGGATTTCAGATTTTTTTGTATACGCCCCAAAGAATTGTTTATAGCCTGATTGATGAATATGTTCGGACAGACAGAATACTTTCGATGGAGTTTATATCAAATATGATTCCGGCGTTGATGATTATGACGGTTACCATCGCATGTGGCCTGCTGTTTTTTGAAAAATCAGATCTGCAATAAAATAACGGAGGCGGAAGATGAAAGGTATGATGTCGGCAGAACTATATCGAATGTCCAAATATAAGATTATTTTTGTTGAAATGTTTTTCCTGACTGTAGCAAGTCTATTCTTTTCATTTAAGGAATACCCTGTTTTTCAAAGATATCAGTATATGGCGCCCTTTTTTGCGGCTTTTTTAATGTGTTATGTATATATGATTGGTTTTGCGTGTTTAACAGGAATGATCATAGGGGAAGATTTTAGAAATGGCTGTACAGGAACCGTAATCGCCAGGAGCAATCGCAGAATTCGTTATTATTTTGGGAAATTGACAGGACAGTTTTTGATTTGCGGCGGATTATTTCTTCTGTCAGTTATTTTGTATTCTCTTTTCAGGGAATTGTTTGGTAACGATAGCGCCTTTTTGATCAGAGATCAATATTTGGCGAAACTTTTGATTTACCTGCTGGTTGCGCTGCTTCAGATTATGGCAATGACCGCAATATATACGATGATTACTTTTCTGATTCGAAAAACTGTGCTGGCTGTAAGCATATGTATGGCATTGATTATGGTGGAATTATTGGCAAAACAACTGGCCCGGACATTTCAATTATTCCAGCTGGAAAAATTATTCCTGTATACGCCGTTTGGAATTTTAAATCGCATGAATTTATTTGTAATACCGGATCTGTATTTGCACAGGGAGTTTATACTTTTATGCATACCGCCAATGATTATTATATTTGTAACGTCCGTTACAGGCGCCATGGCCTTTCGAAAGATAGATTTAGAGTAAGCATAATTTATCCGATGAAGGAAAAGAAGGGAAAGTATGATTATTTCAGTTGATCGTACAGGGGATAAAATGGATTGGTCACTTTTTTCTTTGATAACCAGAAATTTATATTGTTCCGGGCTGATTCTTTTGCTATGCCTATGCTGTCACAGCAGGAAGCTGTTAAAACGGCTGGGGCCGTCATGCATCATGCTGTCGTTTATCGTTTGTATCATCAGAATGTTTGTTCCATTGAATTTTTCATATATCTATCACCCTGTATTGCGTACGGGAATGAACGCTTTCAGACAATTTCTTGAAATTCCATTAGGGCAGGGACATTTTGTGACGGCAGGACAGGTGCTGATGATGGTATGGGGCACTGTATTTTTGGCTCTGATTTGCAGAAAAGCAGTGATCTACGTCAGAGTTTGCCGCTATGTTATGCTTTTGCCGGAGGCGGGCTGGGCGGAGTTATTTTCTGAATATCATCTTGAAAATGAATCGTACAGAGAATTGCTGAAATGCCGTCTGGTATACAGCAGGAATGTGAAGTTTCCTTGTCTGGTTGGCTGTAAAAAGCGCAGTCTGCTTTTGCCAAAGTTAGAATATGACAGGAAGCAGCTCCAATACATTCTGCTTCATGAGCAGATGCATATGAAAAACAGAGATATCTGGCGCAAATTGTCCATGGATTTTCTCTGTATCTGTTTTTGGTGGAATCCCGTTTTTTCATTATTGAGAAAAGAGTATTTTGGATTAATCGAGATGCGCAATGATTTAAATCTTTCCGCTAATCTTCCGGACAAAGAGATCGTAAATTATATGGAATGCCTGAAAGATATAGCGATACAATCAACAGGGAAAATGCATGTTTTCGGAATCCCTTTTTCCGGCGGCAATTTTAAGAATCTGAAAAGAAGAATGGCTCTGCTGGCGGATTCTGCTGTTTGCAAATGGCAGCAAATGATTGTGTGCGTGCTGCTTTCCGGGTTGTTGGTTCTGACATTTTCCGGGGTATTACCACCGTATCACTTTGCAAAGATGTATGGTGTTGTGCGTGTTACTTCGGAGAATACCTGCCTGATAAAAAACGGGAAAGGTTACGATATTTATATTAATGACCAATATGCCGGCAGCGTAAAAACAAGGAATCATCTTGACGATATACCGATTTGTATAAGTTTAGAGGAATATCTGCGCAGAAATCGGGAAGGGGGAAAATAGTGTATGAAATCCGTTCGCAAGGAATTTATAAAAATATTGACCGGGAAAAGTTTATGGATACTGATGATTTTTCTGGCTGTTATTTCAGTTGCTTCGGGATTTTCCGGGCCGACGTCCATTGTGGCAAAGCGGTTTGGCACAAGGGTCGGGAAAAATGTCTATATGGTTCCATTTGCAGTGATCTATAGTTTTTCTCAGATACTGAACATCGTACTTGCTTTGATGACAACTCTTTCCGTACATGACCTGCAGAAACCGAAAACAGAAGCAGCTGCCGGGTTCCGGCAGGGACTGATTGCAAGATGGATCGCGGGCACAGGCGCTGCGGCAATGAGTATCCTGCCCTGCAGTTTGTTCTGGTGCATGAAAAGGAAAGCGTTTTGGCCTGTAAGTGAAAAGATAACAGATTATGACAGGAAGCTGATTGTGTTTCTGGCGGCGTTTTTGGTAATCGTACTTTGCCAGATAACTTGCTGCTATGTCATATCCCTGCTGACTCAAGATTTCATCATGGCAAACCTGATCTGCCTTATACCTACATTTGCCTTTGGAATGTTCAGTATACTTGAGTGTTCTTTTTCTGTCGTGCTGCCGGTAGGGGCAATGACTTTGTTAAAGAATCTTGTGGTAAATGATACAATACTGACAACAAATCTCTTTTTCAGCATTTTTCCGTGTATTCTGTTTACTGTAGTATTATGTTTATTTGGCTTTGCAGTGAATAGAAAACGGAAATTTAAATGAAATGCGTGAAAAAATAATTGAAACGATTTGGACTGCGGCGGCAGTATCGTTCGTTTTTGAGAAAAATTAAAAATTCCATACGATCTGCATATTGACAATATATCAAAAAAGGAATATTGTAATAACAAGAAGGGAGAAACTGTAAGTGTTTGAGATCGAATTTTACCGATTGGAAGACGGGACAGTACCCGTAGAAAAATTTCTTGATAAATTGAATATAAAGTCTGCAAATAAAAAGTCAAGCAGAAATTTGTGAACTTTGAAAATTTTATACAGGTTGAATGAAAAGCACAAAAACCAGACCACCGCAGAACGCCGGTCTGATAAAGG
>CANRJG010000065.1 GCA_947630875.1 uncultured Lachnospiraceae bacterium | reverse complement strand
GCAGAAGCGGAAAGCTATCCGGGTCCGTCTCTGATCATCGCGTATGCGCCTTGTATCAACCACGGTATCAAAGCCGGTATGGCCAAGGCACAGACCGAGGAAAAGAATGCGGTAGAGGCCGGTTACTGGCATCTGTTCCGTTACAATCCGCTGAAAGCAGCTGCCGGTGAGAATGCATTCACACTGGACAGCAAGGCGCCTACAGCAGATTACAAGGAATTCATCAACGGTGAAGTCCGCTACAACGCGCTGGCCCGCTTCAATCCGGAGCGTGCTGCCAAACTCTTCGACAAGTCGGAGCAGTTTGCAAAAGAGCGTTATGAATATCTGAATAAACTGGTCACCCTTTACGGCACATCTGAAAAATAATCTGCCCCGGGACTGTACCTGAAATATCGGATAACATACAAAGGGAGATCTTCTGCAACAGGGGATCTCCTTTTTCCATGAAAAAAGCACCGGCATAAACCACATCCGGCGCTTTTCTTTTTTCTGATGTATTATATGTTTTCAATCTGCCAGTCAATGGGCGTCATGCCGTGTTCCTTCAAAAACGTGTTGCATTTGCTGAAATGCCCGCAGCCGAAGAAACCTCTGCTTGCGGATAAAGGACTGGGATGCGGCGCCGTCAGTACATAATGGCGGCTGCGATCTACTTTTGCCGCCTTCTGAATGGCGGCATTTCCCCAGAGCATAAAGACCACCGGCCGGTCCAGTCCATTCACAATATCTACCGCGGCATCCGTAAACGCTTCCCAACCGATATTTTTATGGGAAAATGCAGCATGTGCCCGTACCGTCAGCACGGAATTGAGCAGAAGCACACCCTGTTTCGCCCATTTTAACAGATAGCCGTTGTTGGGAATATAACAGCCCAGATCGTCGTGCAGCTCCTTGTAAATATTCACCAGACTGGGCGGAATCTGTACGCCCTGCTGTACCGAAAAACAAAGCCCGTGGGCCTGTCCCGGCTCATGATACGGATCCTGTCCCAGAATCACCACCTTTACTGCAGACAAAGGCGTATAATGAAATGCATTGAAAATATCCTTGGCCGGGGGATAAATCGTATATTTACGATACTCGTCATTGACGGTCAGATACAGTTTTTTATAATAGTCTTTTGCAAACTCAGCTTTCAGCGGCTCCAGCCAGTCATTCGTGATTGCTGCCATCAGTTTCTCCCTGTTGTTCGTTTTTGATTTTTGCATCCAGTGTAAACCAGAATTCTACGCCGTTGTCATAGTTTTTGACACCGCATTCCTGTCCGAGCGAGGTAATAATCGCTTTGACAATGGACAAACCGATACCCGTGCCGCCGTAATCTCTGCTGTGGGCTTTGTCCACTTTATAAAACTTCTGCCAGATATTGTCCAGCTCCTCCTCCGGAATCGGATAGCCGGTATTAAAGACGGAAATATAAATATCCTTTTCCCGTTTATAAGCCCGAACATCGATTTTGTTTTCTCCGGTCACATGGTTGATTGCATTGCTTAAATAATTGGTTACAATCTGTTGGATTTCAAATTCGTTGCCCCATACACAGATATGGGGTTCATAATGCCGGATGATTTTTGCGTTTTTCTGCTCTGCCAGAAGTGACACCGAAGCGATGACATTATCCAGAAGTTCAGAAAGATCCACCCGTTCCATGGTGGTTGTACTGCTGTCGCCAAATTCGATTTTATTCAGGGTCAGGAGCTTACGTACAAGAATATTCATCTTCTGCGCTTCATCCATAATGACGTCGCAGTAAAAATTCTTGCTTTCCTCGTCGTCATTGACACATTCCTTCAAACCCTCTGCATACCCCTGAATCAAGGCGATAGGGGTCTTGAGCTCATGGGACACATTGGAAAGAAAGTCTTTGCGGACTTCATCAATCTTGGTTTTCTTTTCGACTTCAATCTGCAGTTCCCGGTTGGCGGTTTTCAATTCGCCGATGGATTTTTCCAGCGTTTCCGACAGAAAATTCATATGATCGCCGAGAATGCCAATTTCCGTATCGTCCTCGCCATCATATCTGGCGTCAAAATCCAGCGCCGCCATTTTATCGGAAATTTCCACCAGGCGACGGATCGGCGTTGTAATCCGGTCGGAAATCACCCATGCCATAAATCCGCTGAACAGAATCAGCACAATGCCGATAAAAGCCAGAAACCGATTGGTGATCGATGCTGTCTGTTTAAAGCTCTGCATCGGTGAACGCATGACCAGAAAATAATTGGAAGTCAGTACGGCGCCCAGCTGAATGTAATTTTTGCTGAAACGCACATCTGTGGTTTTGACGATGGTGTAGGTCTTTCCTTCCTCCAATACTTTTGTATTTTTGGTGGTACTGCCGTAGGTATCGCCGTACATGTCATAGATGGCTTCCCGTACCTGCAGCAGAGAAACGAACTGTTCATTCTCCGTGGAGATCACAATATTCATGCCGTCGTCCAGAACAAAGAGAGAAATATTCTCCTCATCCGTGATTTCTTTGATACGGTTCTGAAAATCCTGATCCTGAATATATCTTTCCTCCAGTGCGTTGGTAATCATCGTGTAAATGCCTTTAATGGCATTGACCTTGTTGATCTGATAATATTTATCCAGAAAAATATTATTAATCATCCAGCAGACCAGTATGGTGAAGGTCAGCAGGCCGACACAGAGAATCGCAAATTTATATTTGATTGATCTTCGCTTTTTGATTCTGCCGTTTAACATAGTTGTTTATCCGATATCAAATTTATAGCCCATTCCCCAGATGGTATGAATATATTCGCCCTTCTCTCCCATCTTGGCCCGCAGTTTTTTCACATGGGTATCAATGGTTCTGGCGTCTCCGAAATAATCATAATTCCAGACATTATTCAATATTTTTTCTCTGGAAAGGGCGATGCCTTTGTTTTCCGCAAAATAAGTCAGAAGTTCAAACTCTTTAAAACTCAGATCCAGCTCCCTGCCGTCTACTTTGACGATATGGGCCGCCTTGTCGATCTCTACGCCGCCGACCGAAATCACATCGTTGTTCCCGATCAGATTGCTTCTGCGCAGAATCGCATCCACCCGTGCCACGAGAATTTTCGGACTGAAGGGTTTGGAAATGTATTCGTCCACGCCGAGTTCAAAGCCGGTGAGTTCATCCCGCTCCTCCGATTTGGCTGTCAGCATAATAATCGGAATATCACTCAGCGCGCGGATTTCCTTACAGGCTTCCCAGCCGTTCATTTTCGGCATCATGACGTCGAGAATGACCAGCGATATTTTGGAATCGCTGCAGAATACCCGAACCGCCTCTTCACCGTCCGCTGCTTCCACGACTTCATAATCCTTCTTGATCAGGAAATCTTTCACCAGCTTTCTCATACGGGATTCGTCGTCAACCACCAGGATTTTCACTTTATCCATATGCTCCACCTTCCTGCCTGTAATTTAACAGTAACTTTATCAGTTTTGTATGTTGAAAATGTGAAAATAGGGCACGGAAATTGAATCAATTCCTGTCTGCAGCAATTTTTCCGTATACTTTGGATCGGAGGCGATTTCTCCGCAGATACAAACCGATATACCGTGCTGTTTTGCTGCCTGACAAACGTGGGCAATGTAGGAAAACATTCGATCCATTGCACCTTCCGATGCCGTCCGGTAACTGATTCTTTCACTGCCGCTGATACTGCAGAGCAGATCATTCGTGCCGATACTGATAAATGCGCTTTCGGAAATGATTTCTTCTAAAGTTTCATCCGCCATCCGCGTTTCAATCATCGCACCCACAGGAACATCCTGCGGTGCAAGCAGTGTTCGAACCGCGATGATCTGTTTTGCATTCTGCACAAAAGGAAGCAGAATCCGCAGCGCGTTTGTCGGACTGCAGGCTTTCACCGCATCCATCTGCTGCTTTAAAATCCGCCCTTCTGACAAAAGAAATCCGATGCCGTTTTCCGATGCCGGATTGTTCAGATAGGCAGGCAGCTTGTCCCTGCCGAAATCCGGCAGCCGGTAATCGAAAATATTGCCGGCAAAATGCCGGATCAGCCTTTGCAGATACAGAAAAACCTCCCTGTCACCAGGAAGTTTTTCTTTTTGCAGATAAAAATATTCGCTTCGATACAACCCGATATTCCGGCCGGATTTGCTGATTTTTTCAACTTCTTCCGGACAGCCGGCATTTCCCCGGACTTCAATCGGAAAATCCCTGAAATCGGCAGATTTTCGTCTTGTACGGGTGTTGATTTCCAGCAGACGGGCGTAGTCCGGATGATCTGTGATGTATCCGTTCTCCCCGTCAACAATCAAAGGTGTCCCGTCCGGCAGGTCAAAGCCGGAAATGGACAGCATCGGTATCTGCGCGGCCCGGGCAATAATTGCACTGTGGGACAGATCGGAATTATCCCGGCACAGCACAGCGCTGACTTTCGTCTCTTCCAGAAGCTTCAGCAGAACAGAAGGCAGCACATCATCCGCATACAAAACCACGGGAGATTTGTACTTTTCCTGTTTTTTTCCGGCACTTGCCGCGTCCAGCATCTGGTATGTGATATCCATGATATCCTCTGCAATGTGTACAAGATCCGGATCCTTTCCCTGCAGAAAAGGAAGCGCCTTTTCCTTTCCGTTTTCCAGAATGGCGTTTCCAAGCGGCATACCGTCTGCGATGCGTTTTCTGATGCCGCTGATAAAATTTTCATCCTGCAGCAGCGTCTGATGTGCGTCAAAAATCATGGCCTCCGTTTTGCTGAGATGATGACTGTTTGCACAGGTCAGTTCCAGATCTTTCCACACCGATGCAATGACATGATCTAAAGATATTGCCTGCGGCAGCGATTTCGGATCCGTACACTGATATCTGTACAGATACCCGAAACCAACGCCATCGGACAAAACCTTTCCCTCCAAAATTCCTTCCCCCATTCAAGATTTATTTTCCGCTCAGATACGCATCAATTGCCTTTGCCGCGGTCTTTCCCGCCCCCATTGCGGAAATGACCGTGGCCGCGCCTGTTACGGCGTCTCCGCCGGCATATACGGCTTCTCTGGATGTCAGCCCGTCTTCATTGACGATAATGCCGCCCCGGCGGTTGACCTCCAATCCGTCTGTCGTATTTTTAATCAGCGGATTCGGCGATGTCCCGATGGACATAATGACCGTATCAACTTCCATTTCAAATTCAGAACCCGGAATCGGAATCGGCCGGCGTCTCCCCTTTTCGTCCGGCTCTCCCAGTTCCATTTTAATGCAGCGCATGCTCTTCACAAAACCATTTTTCGGATCTCTCGGATCTTCCGGATTCTGATATCCTAAAATTTCCACCGGATTGTTCAGAAGCAGGAATCGGATACCTTCTTCCTGGGCGTGTTCTACTTCTTCTTTTCGAGCCGGCAGTTCTTCCATGGAACGCCGGTATACAATCGAAACTTCTTCTGCGCCCAGACGCAGTGCGGTTCTCGCCGCGTCCATGGCAACGTTGCCGCCGCCGACCACCGCGACTTTGCCGCCTTTCATGATGGGCGTGTCGGGATGTTCCCGATAGGCTTTCATCAGATTGCTGCGGGTCAGAAATTCATTTGCAGAGTATACGCCTTTGAGGCTTTCTCCCGGAATCCCCATAAATCCGGGCAGTCCTGCGCCGGATCCGATAAAAACGGCTTCGTAGCCCATTTCAAACAGCTCGTCCACGGTAATGGTCTTTCCCACTACAATATTGGTTTCAACGGAAACGCCCAGACTTTTCAGCGTATCGACTTCCTTGGATACAATGGCTTTCGGCAGACGAAACTCCGGAATACCGTATACCAGTACGCCGCCTGCCGTATGCAGCGCTTCAAATACCGTCACTTCATATCCCTTTTTGGCCAGATCGCCTGCACAGGTCAGTCCGGAAGGGCCGGAACCGACGATGGCCACCCTGTGCCCGTTGGAGGCAGGCCGCTTTGCAGCTTCCTCTGCATGGGCGTTGTGCCAGTCTGCCGCAAAACGTTCCAGTCTTCCGATGCCCACCGGCTCAAAACGGATGCCCAGCGTACATTTGCATTCACACTGGGTTTCCTGGGGACAGACGCGTCCGCATACCGCAGGCAGGGATGAAGTTTTTGTAATGATCTGATAAGCCCCTTCAAAATCTTCTTCCTTCATCCGTGCAATAAAGGCCGGGATGTCGATGTTCACCGGACAGCCTTCCACACAGGGCTTGTTTTTGCAGTTTAAACAACGCTTCGCTTCTTCCACAGCGACTTCTTTTGTATAACCCAGCGCTACCTCCTGAAAATTGCGGGCGCGCACTTCCGGCGCCTGGGTCGGCATTTCATGTTTTTTCGGATTCACAGGCATGATTAAGCTCCCTCCCCGGTTTTTTTGAATAAATTGCAGGTATCTTCATAAGCATGACGTTCGAAATCGCTGTACATCCGTCCCCGGGACATGGCTTCATCAAAATCCACCTCATACCCGTTAAAATCCGGTCCATCCACACAGGCAAATCTGACGATCTTTTCTCCGTCTCTTGTCAGCGTCAGACGGCAGCCGCCGCACATCCCGGTGCCGTCAATCATGATCGGGTTCATGGATACTGTCACGGGAATACCGAAAGGACGGGCGGTTTCTACCACAAATTTCATCATAATCAGCGGACCGATGGCAATAATCATGTCAAATTGTTCCCCAGCCTCCAGCATTTCCTTTAAGGGAATCGTAACATTGCCCTTTCGTCCATAGGTTCCGTCGTCCGTCATCAGAATATTTTTCTCGGAACAGGCCTGAAACTCTTCTTCCAGAATCACCAGATCTTTGCTGCGAAATCCCGTAATGCTGGTAACGTTTGCGCCCAGTGCATGAAATTTCTGTGCTACCGGCATGGCAATGGCACAGCCGACGCCGCCGCCGATGATACAGACCTTTTGGATCCCGTCCGTATGTGTCGCCACACCCAGCGGTCCCACAAAATCTTCGATGGAATCTCCGGCCTCTTTATGACGCAGACGTTCCGTGGTGGCGCCTACGACCTGAAAGATGATTTTCACGGTGCCTTCCTTTGGATTACAGCCTGCCACAGTCAGTGGAATCCGCTCTCCGTCCGCATCCACTCTTAAAATAATAAACTGCCCCGGCTGTGCTTTTTTTGCAACCAGCGGCGCTTCGATTTCCATTTGAATCACTGTGGGATTCAGTTCTTTTTTCGTGACAATTCGATACATAACAAAATCTCCTGTCATTTTTGGGATATAAAACAAACAGACGCACGAAAACGTAACCGTTTACAGGCGTCTGCGCAGGTACCAAGGCGTCTTCCAAAGCTTTGCCGGATTCCTCCTTTGTACAAATATGGACCCGAAGGGATTCGAACCCTCGGTCTCTGCGTTGCGAACGCAGCGCTTTCCCAGCTAAGCTACGAGCCCAATTCATATCATGTCATCTTTTATACAATAAAACGAAATGTGGGAAAAGTCAATCATTATTTCTCCGCATTTCCAAAAAAGATACGCATGTATGATGCATTCGATTATTTCTTTTTCTTCCGTTTGCGCTGCTTTTTTTCTTTTGGCGCCGGTTCCTGATGGAAGGTCTGCTCATATTGTTCAATCAAAGAAGCGCTCCCATGTTTATGCAAGCCGATATAAATCAGTCTGCGAATAATATCATACAGTACCGCAAACAACGGGACGCCGATAATCATGCCAAGCAAGCCCCAGAGCCCGCCGAATAACAAAATGGAAAACAAAACCCAGAAACTGGAAATGCCCGTGGTATTTCCGAGAATCTTCGGCCCTATCAGATTGCCGTCGATCTGCTGCAGTACAACAATGAAAATCAGGAAATAGAGGCAGTAAATGGGACTTTCCAACAGCAGAAGCAAGGCGCAGGGAATCGCGCCGATGAAGGGGCCGAAAAACGGAATAATATTTGTCACGCCCACAATCACACTGATCAGCGCAGCAGAAGGAAAACGAAAGATCGTGGTTACAATAAAGCAAATGACGCCGATAATCGCCGAATCCATTAGTTTTCCCATTAAAAATCCGTTGAACATTTTGTCGGTATAATGCAGTTCATCCTCGATCACCGTCGCTGCCTTTTTGGGAAAAACACCGTACAGCAGCATCTTTGCCTGAACCGCGAACCGCTGCCGGCTCAGAAGAAAATACACGCAGATCAGCAGGCCGATAAACAGATTTTTTATGACGGTTACAAACAGCGCAACCGAAGACCCCAGATTGACGATCACCGTTTCCATGGTGGGCAGCAGGTTTGATTTCAGCCACTGGGTAATATGTTTTGATACGGTATCCGCAAAAGAATCCCAATAGTTCTGCATTTTCGGACGATCCTGCAGAAAATCATGCAGCCGGTGGTTGACTATGCTCAGTTGCCCCGGAATCGCGTTGGCAATCGCTATAATGCTGTTGATCAGCTGCGGGATCAGTAAAATAATGAGAAACCAGATGACAGCCAGCGCCAAAATCATAGAAATTA
>CANRJG010000064.1 GCA_947630875.1 uncultured Lachnospiraceae bacterium | reverse complement strand
CATTTCTTTTTTCCCCCGGATATGGTATACTGCAGCTATCGCCGATATCTTACTTAATACCAGGAGAACCATGTATCATGTATCAGAAAAACTGCAGAATCCTCGGCGCCGCATCTTTTGACGGCTTTTTTTACCCGGTGCCCTATGCGCTCACCATCGCGGCAGACGGCGGCTATACCCATGCAAAAAAGGCCGGGCTGCAGCCCGACATCGTTGTGGGGGATTTCGATTCTCTGGGCTATATTCCGGAAAATGAAACCATTGTGCGCCACCCGGTGATGAAAGACGAAACCGATCTTCTGCTTGCGGCAGATTTGGGCCTGGCGCAGGGCTGCGACACCTTTTTCATTTACGGCGGCACCGGCGGCGCCCGTCCGGCCCATACTATCGGAAATATACAGATTCTGCTGTATCTGGCCAAACGGCATGCCCACGGTTTTCTGGTGGGTCCCAAAGAAACCATGACTGTCATATATAATGAAGCACTGTCCTTTGATCAAAAAGCAGAAGGCATGGTTTCCGTTTTTTCCCTGAGTGATGAAAGCCGGGGCGTCTGCGAGCGCGGACTGCTCTATTCGCTGGAAGCAGCGACGCTGACCCATGATTACCCCCTGGGCATCAGCAATCAGTTTCAAAAAAAAGACGCCCTGCTCTCTGTGAAACAAGGCGCCTTACTCATCATATGGGAAGGGCGTTTCCTTCCGTTTGTGTGATCAATAATCCCGCTGTGCCAGCCAGTCCGCAAAATCGGATAAAAATCCGGTTTCCGTAAAGGCATTTTTCAGTGCCTGCTTTGCACTTTCCGTTTCCTTTTCAACGATTTCCTGGCACTTCTCCAGTCCCAGTTCCGTTACAAAAGTGGATTTTTGGTTCTTTGCATCCGAGCCCACCGGTTTCCCCAGTTTTTCCTCGTTTGCAATGACATCCAGCATATCGTCCCGCACCTGAAACGCCAGTCCGATGGATGCCGCGTATGCTTTTGCCGCGTCCATCTGTGCCTGGCTGCCGCCGGCCGCGGCCACACCCATCATACAGGCAGCTTCCAGGAGCGCTGCGGTCTTCTTTTCATGAATATCTTCCAGTTCCCCAATGGAAAGCTTCCGGCGGGGCGTATCCATATCCAGCAGCTGTCCGCCGCACATGCCGTTCCTTCCGGCAGCTTCTGCAAGAATCTGTCCGGCCAGCACCTTCTTTTCCGCCTCCACCGGCGCCGAAAGCAATTCCTCAAAGGCCGCTGTCTGCAGCGCGTCTCCGGCCAGCATGGCCGTTGCTTCCCCGTACACCTTATGGTTGGTGGGTTTTCCTCTGCGGAAATCGTCGTTGTCCATACAGGGCAGATCGTCATGAATCAGCGAATAGGTATGCAGCATTTCCAGTGCCGCGCCAAAGGCCAGCGCATCTTTTTTTTCACCGCCGGCCGCTTCACAGAACGCGAAGCACAGCGCCGGCCGAATCCGTTTGCCCCCGGCCATCAGACTGTATTTCATCGCCTCAATCAGCTGCTGGTGTGAAACGGTTTCTGTCCCGAAAAAACGAAGGATCTCTTCTTCGGCTTGTCCGGCGGATTCTTCCAGTATCATTTCTGTATTCAAAGCAACCTCCAAACGATTCCTTTAGTTTGCCGCAAAACCTGCCGGGTTCCACTGGTCATTTCCCCAAAGCCATTTCCATGCGGCATAATCGCCGTCTCCGGCCATATCGCTTTCCGAAAGGACGGTCTCCCGGGCCGGATCTGTCAAAGCATCCAAATCCAGCGGATTCCCGTTCAGGTCCTTATTGCCTGCTTCAAAATACCGGGCATCTTCCGCTTTATTTTCACCCATATCATCGAAACGGTCATGGCCGCCTTTGATATGCTCGTCCATACTGCAGTCCCAGAAGAGCACCATAGCATTCGGACCCCAGGTTCTTCCCAGCGCATAAGAGCCGTCTGCCGGCGCTGCTTTTCCCTCTGCTGTGGCATCACGGGTTATGGTGCAGTGATGGAACAGCAGTCCGTAAGCGGTTTCTTTCGGCGTGGAACCTGCCGTCACATAACCGCCGCCATAGGGGCAGTTGATGGTACAGTCCTCAAATACCGCCGTGCCGTCTCCGTAAATGAAATCCACGGTGCCTTCAATATAGCAGTCTTTGAAATACGACCGCTGATTGCCGTTTGGCAGCATCAGGGTATCCTGCCTTCCAAGGAAGGTGCAGTTTAAAAATACCGCTTTGTCCGCCTGGCAGCGCATGGCCAGCGCCTGACACTGATTGATGGTCGGATCATTTTGCTCGAAACGTGCCAGCGCTTTTGCATTGGCTGTCTCATTGCCCGAAAGTTCGGCTCGTTCTTCGTCTGTCAGGTAAATATTGTAGGAATTTTCAAAAACAATATTTTCCGCTTCAAAGGCCGTGGCGCCTTTCGCGATATTAATGGTACGGATTTTATCCGCCCCCGCGATACTTCCATGGCTCTGATAGGTAAAATCGTTCGCCAGAAAATAGGTGATCTTCACTTCTTCGCTGCCGCCGGAAGCATTCTGAAACGATACATAGGGCGCCGTCAGTTCCAGATATTCCCGGTAAACGCCGGGTACGATATCCAGCGTGATCCGCTCCGTCTCGTCCGCCGGCGGATGGGCATTGACATAGGCCAGCGCCTCCTCCATGGAATGGAAACAGCAATTGTCGTGACTGTATGCCTGATTGTCCACAATCAGCGTATGCGCATCCGCAGGCGCCGCATAGGTATACAGGCCAAAGGTCTCTCCCTTATGATAAACCGACAGCTCCAGCATCAGCTTCACGTCTTCAATATCCACCGAACCGTTCAGGTTCATGTCCCCGATCTCCGCTGTGGGATCTATTTTGGCAACCATTTTCAGAATGCCCAGAGCATCCCGTACGGAATATTTTCCGTCGCCGTTCACATCACCGCGATACAGCTTTTCATAGTCCGCTGCCTGGGTTACAACAGCGCATCCCAGCACCAGAATCAAACTCAAAATCATTAAAACAGAAATTTTTTTCAAATGCATGTTGGTTGTCCCTTCTGTAATGTTTTTATTATATGAAAAAGTATACATTTTTTCGCCGGCAAGCGCAAGTATTTTTCATTTTCCCGATTGAATCCCGGCAGATTCTATGCTATACTCCCGCATATACATTTTCACAAAAGGATCAGACATTTATGAATATCATTATTATCGGCTGCGGTAAGGTCGGCAGTGAGCTTGCCATGCAGTTAAGCCAGGAAGATCACGACATCTGCGTCATTGATCAGAACGACAGCCGTATCCGGAAGCTGACCGAATCCTATGACATCATGGGCATCAAAGGAAACGGATGTAATTACGCGGTTCTGCAGGAGGCGGGCATTGCCAATGCCGATCTGCTGATTGCCGTCACGGAATCCGATGAACTCAATCTGCTGGCCTGCGTCATTGCGAAGAAAGTGGAAAAATGTCATACCATCGCAAGAGTCCGGAATCCGGTCTATGAAGCGGAAAGCGATCTGCTGAAACGGGAGCTGGGCATTTCCATGATCATCAACCCCGAACTCTGGGCGGCGCAGGAAATGTTTTCCGTGCTCTGTTTCCCGAATGCCATTGAGGTGGATACCTTCTCCCGGGGACAGGTACAGATGATGCGTTTCCGTATTCCGGCAGGCTCTGTTCTGGATGAGATACGGATTGCGGAAGTGTCGCAGAATCTCAATTCCAATCTGCTGATCTGCTCCGTGGAATCCAAAGGCGAGGTATGCATTCCCGGCGGCGACGTGGTGCTGCACAGCGGAGATATTATTACGATTTTTTCCAGCCGCAGAAATGCGCTGGACTTTTTCCATTCCATCAAAGCCAGTAAAAACCCCGTCAAAAATGCGATGATCATCGGCGGCGGCAATATTACGATCTATCTGGCGCGTATGCTGACCCGGGCGGGAATCCAGGTCAAAATCATCGAAAAGGATTCCAGAAAATGCGACGCCCTCTGTTCCGTTCTGCCGGAAGCCACCATTATCAACGGCGACGGCAGCGACAAAGAAATTTTGAAAGAGGAACGCATCGGCTCCATGGATGCCTTTGTGGCGCTGACCGACTTTGATGAGGAAAACATTCTGCTTTCCCTGTTTGCCCAGAAGATGGTAGACAAAAAAGTGGTTACAAAGATCAACCGGCTGCAGCTCAACGAAGTCATTTACAATCTGGATCTGGACAGCGTCATCTATCCCAAGGACATCACCACGGAAAAAATCCTGCAGTATGTGCGCGCCAAAAACAATTCTTCCGGCAGCCATATTCAGACGCTTTACCGGATCAATGAGGACAGGGTGGAGGTCATTGAGTTTTCGATCAAAAACAAATCGTCGATTACCAATACGCCCCTTTCCGAACTGAACCTGAAAGACAATATCATCGTCGCCTCTATCATTCGCAGCGGGAAAATGATCCTCCCGAAAGGAAAAGATATGATCCTGCCCGGCGATTCCATTATTATTGCCACCACCCGGCTGGGACTGGATGACGCCAGAGATATTATTAAAAACTGAGGTTAACCTGCGATGAATTTTAAAATGATACGTTATATTCTCGGCAACGTCTTGAAAGCCGAAGGCATCATGCTGCTGCTGCCTGCCGCAGTCGGACTGCTTTATCAGGAAAAAAGCACATGGGCTTTTCTGCTCTGTGCTTTTCTGTGCTTCCTGACCGGCTTTTTCCTGTCTTTCAAAAAGCCGAAAAATCCTGTTTTTTATGCGACGGAGGGGTATGTTTCCGTTGCGCTGTGCTGGCTCGCCATGAGTCTCTTCGGCGCCCTTCCCTTTGTGGTCAGCGGCGAAATCCCTTCGTTTACCAACGCGCTGTTTGAAACCGTTTCCGGTTTTACCACCACCGGCGCCAGCATTCTTTCCGACGTGGAAGCCCTCTCCCACTGTATGCTGTTCTGGCGCAGCTTCACCCACTGGATCGGCGGTATGGGCGTACTGGTCTTCATTCTGACCATTCTGCCGCTGCGCACCGGATCCCACGTTTATCTGATGAAGGCGGAAAGTCCGGGGCCTTCCGTGGAAAAGCTGGTGCCTAAAATTCAGAACACTTCCCTGATTCTTTACGGGATTTATTCCGCTCTGACCTTACTGGAAATGATCCTGCTGTCTGCAACGGGTATGCCGCTGTTTGATGCGGTGACCTTAAGCTTCGGCACCGCCGGCACCGGCGGATTCGCCGTCAGAAACAGCGGTCTGGCGGACTATGCGCCCCACCTGCAGAACATCGTCACGGTGTTTATGATCCTGTTCGGCGTCAACTTCAATATTTATTTCCTGATGCTGATCAGGCGATGGAAATCCATTCTCAAATCAGAGGAAATCCGCCTGTATCTCGGTATTATCCTGGCTTCCATCGCCGTTATTACCGGATATATTTACAATATTTACGGTTCTTTGTCCGCAGCGGTCCGCCATGCGGCATTTCAGGTGGGTTCCATTATCACCACCACCGGATTCAGCACCACAGACTTCAATACATGGCCGGCAGTGCCCAAAGTCTTACTGGTAACGCTGATGTTTGTGGGCGCCTGCGCCGGCAGCACCGGCGGCGGCATCAAGGTATCCCGGCTGATCATCTTCATCAAATCCCTGGGTACGGAACTGTTCCATTTTTCCCATCCCCACGGGGTGAAAAAGGTGAAAATGGACGGCAATATTGTCAGCAGCAATATCACCCGGAGCGTGCACACCTATATGGCAGCCTATATACTGATCTTTGTCTTCTCGCTCCTGCTGATCTCGCTGGACAACATGGATTTTGAAAGCAAT
The DNA here is from genome assembly GCA_947630875.1 of uncultured Lachnospiraceae bacterium. Taxonomy (GTDB): domain Bacteria; phylum Bacillota; class Clostridia; order Lachnospirales; family Lachnospiraceae; genus CANRIM01. The sequence goes on along the minus strand of CANRJG010000064.1, from coordinate 2,742 downwards.
TTCACCGCCATTGCGGCGACCTTTAACAATATCGGGCCCGGGCTTTCCGCCGTGGGGCCGACGCAGAATTTCGGATTCTTTTCCAATCCGTCCAAATTTGTCATGATCTTCGACATGCTGGCGGGGCGGCTGGAGCTGTTCCCGATGCTGATTCTGTTTTCACCCTACACATACAAACGCTGCTGATTTCTCAGCAGCGTTTGCTTTTTCTTTGCTTTCCCGTCAGTATGCATTTTCATAAAGCGACATCAGCTGTTCTGCCAGCGCCGGATCTGTCCGGAAACAGAATATTCTCCCCAGCATTTGCCATTTCACATATCCGTCACTGTACAATGACACCGTCATCCCGTCAAATCCGTACACCGAACTTGTCAGTTCTATCCGTGCGCAGCAGTGGCTGTAGGCTTCATCAAAACTTGCCAGCGCCGCGCCATCATATGCATACAGGACGTCCCAGTTCTTATCATTGTCCGAAAAATATCTGGGATTTTCGGCATCAGGGAACTCGATTCCCAACATCTGCACCGTTTTGCGCAGACAGAGGTCCTGCATAAACGAAGCCATATCCTTTGGCTGATAGGACAGGTTGTATACCAGATAATAATTCCATGGATCAATTTGAATCGCCAGCGCCGCTTCCTTTGCGATACCCTTCACGGTATATACCTGCACCATCTGCGTGAAATTCAGATGTTTCACCTTTGTTTCACGAATGTTCAGCGACATCATGCCCAGCGGCTGATCCGGTTCCGCATCCACCAGCGGGCCATTTCTGACGACATACAGCCCGGAACCATAATTCAGTGTGAAACTCCAGCTGGAATGCTGCATGAAATATTCTTCGCTGACCAGTTCATCCGGCGTCTCCGTAGGCTTGCTTTCATTTTCGACATTATCCGGCTTTCCGGCCGTCGGATAACCATCCAGTCCGCTTCCCATTTCCGGACGTGTCATAGCGATAAAAGTGGTCCACATGGACTCCCAGTCCGGTTTTGGCGTGGGCTGTGCCGTGGCATTTGACGGTTGATCGGTTTGCTGGGGTTTTGGTTCAGGCGCCTTTGTTGCAGGCGCTCCTGTTGTAGGCGCCTGCGTCCCGGTCGTTCCCGCAGGCTGCGGTATCCTTTCGGAATCCGGATTTCGATCCTGTATTCCCGGTCCTTCCGTCTGCGGGTTCTGCGGCCGGCTGTCAGGAACGATCAGAGGCGCAGGACTGCCTGTCACCGGCGACGGGGTTTCCGTCTGGGGGTGCTCCGATTGACCCGGTTCTGTCGGGCGGCTGGTTTCTTTGCTGTACGGCACTTCCGTCCGCGTTGGCGCCTGAGTCTCTTTCTCCGCCAGTGTGCCGCCTCCGCCGTCGTTTCTTCCAAACAGCTGGAACGCAGCAAAAGTGATTACAAGGCAAAGACAGGCCGCGGCGGCTGCCCAGCCGATATATACAAAATACTTCTTTTTCTTTTCCGTGACATCCAGATGATCGTAATCCAGCAGCAGTTCCTCATCCAGATATCCGATGGCATCCATTATCATTTCTGCTTTCATAATTCGATCCCGCCCTCCTTCATCAGATACGCTTTCAAATCCTGGCGTATCCGGTACAGCTGAACCTTCACATTGCTCTCACTCAGATGCATTTTCCCGGCAATGTCTTTTACCGGATCCATGTAAAAATACCGGCCGACAAAAATATTCTTTTTCTCCATCGGCAGGGTATTCAAAAACCGGCGAATACATTCCGTAACATACATCTGATCCACATGCGCGTCCATGGAATCCTCCGCATACTCGCACTCTCTTAATTCTTCCAGCGCAATGGTATATTCGGAAACCTTCTGCCGGGAGGTGTTCCGGCGGCGGAATTTATCAATGGAAACGAACCGCGTAATCCGTTTTAAAAACACCGACAGCACCCCGGGGCGGTTCGGCGGCATCAGATTCCATGCCTTCAAATATGTATCATTGACACACTCCTGGCTGTCCTCGCGGTTCAACAGAATATTTTCCGCAATTTTCAGCAAATATTTTCCATATTTCATTTCTGTCTCGTTGATGGCCCGTTCGTCTCTCTGCCAGTACAATTCAACAATCGCTTCATCCTGCATCATTTGTGACCTCGTTCTGTTGTTTTTGTCTTTTGCGGCATATGCTAAATCCAAACCCTATTCTATCCCTCTATAAAGAAAATCGCAAATTTTTTTGCTTTGGTTACAGAAAACTAAAAATTTTTTAATTCTCGTTGATGTCAAAATGCGCATTTTTCATCCGGCATTTTTTTCATAAAATGAAAAAAACCTTGAAAAATCAAGGTTTTTTCGCATGCCGCAGACCGGAATCGAACCGGTACGATGTTGCCACCACAGGATTTTAAGTCCTGCGCGTCTGCCAGTTCCGCCACTGCGGCAAAAAATGGGACCTATAGGGCTCGAACCTATGACCCTCTGCTTGTAGGGCAGATGCTCTCCCAGCTGAGCTAAGATCCCGCATTTACATTATTTTTTCAACAGACGCACCATAGCGTCTGCGCAGGCACTAAGGGATCCTCCCGCAAGCGGGCCCCTCCTTAGTACAAATCGGGTAGCAGACGCATGAAAATCGAACTTCGTTCGATGGCGTCTGCGCAGGCACTAAGGAATCTTCCCGCAAGCGGACCCCTCCTTAGTACAAATACCGACCCAGATGGGACTCGAACCCACGACCTCCGCCGTGACAGGGCGGCGCTCTAACCAACTGAGCCACTAGGCCAAA
>CANRJG010000063.1 GCA_947630875.1 uncultured Lachnospiraceae bacterium | reverse complement strand
CAATTTGTTCTTTTGAATACATAATTGATTTAGCTCCCTTCGGAGCCCTTGGAGTCCAACTTTATGTCCGCACCCCCCCCGCTCAGAAAAAGACGGCTGCCGCGGGGTAAAATGCGGCAGCCGTTTTCTTAATTAATGACACCTGTTTGCATCAGACTAACAAAATAATATAATCATTCTTCTATACAGTGCAAACAACCCCGTCATCATTATGATTTTCTAAAACATATTCCTGAATTGCCTTCTCCACGGAAGCATTTAACGTGTCTCCATTTTTCATTGCCACGTATACCAACTTTTTATGCAATTCGGGATTGATTCGCACATTAAATGTTCCTTTATATTCCTTATCCGGCTCTTTTCCTACTTCTTTACAAAATTGTAAATAATCGTCCACGGCATCCTGAAACTCTTTTTCCACATTTTTCATATCTTCACATTCGAATGTAATTAAATCATTAATGCCCTCTATCTTTCCCCTAAGTACGCATCCTTCTGAATCAAATTCAATTTTTGTATGATATCCTTTATATTCTAATATATTATTTTTCACTGTATTATTCTCCTAGATTATAATTCTCCCAGATTCGTCAGGTATTCCAATAATTCCTTCACAGTTGCCGGTTTCATAATATCATCCGGATGTGGTTTATGCAGTAATATTACTTTTTGATCTTTTTCCCGGTAAAATTTAACTCTTGAACCGGATGTTTTTCCTTTTTGATATTCCAGGAATCCCATTTGGGATAATAAGTATCGTGCTTCGCTATAAGTATAATCTTTGGGCTTTGACTTTATTCTTTCTTTCGCCTTTTCAAATTTGCCCATGTATAGGGCCTCGCCTCCTTGCAACTATTTTATAGTTACACGATACTATATCATACTCTTTTTGTCAAGAATATTAAAAAAGAGACATGCATGATCCACGTCTCTTCCCACAAATATCAATTCTTTTGTACCATTTCTTCATCGATGTACTTCACAGCACTTTTTCCCATGCATCTTCTTTAAATCCGATCAATACCTGATCTTCCGCGATCAGCAGCGGCCGCTTGACCAGCATTCCGTCAGAAGCCAAAAGCTGAAACATCTGGTCTTCGCTCATTTCCGGCAGCTTCCTGGAAAGTTCCATTTCCCGGTAAAGCAGCCCGCTGGTATTGAAAAATCTTCGAAGCGGCAGTCCGCTCTTCTCATGCAGTGTCCGAAGTGTTTTCTCATCCGGATGATTTTCTTTGATATCAATCTGCTGATATGCGACATGATGATCATCCAGCCATTTCAGCGCCTTTTTACATGTTGTACATTTTGGGTAGCAATAAACCTGAATCATTTGTTTCCTCCTCCTTGCGATAGCGGCACGCGCGCCCATGGCGCACCTGTCAAGTCGTCGGAAAGCATTCCAATTATGCTTCGCATAAGCCTTCCTCCTCGTTTAACTGCATCCGTTCTTCTTTCATAAAAACGGACGCAAACTGCTTTAATCCGAATCTCTGCACGAACAATTCACATTTGCACAGGAAAAAATAATAGGGATTGCAGCCTTCTCCAAACAGGCTTTCAAAATTGCCCTGTCCTTTTGCGATGATGACATCCGCCTCCGACAGGCATTGACCGGCTTCCCTGCTGAGTCTTTTGCGCACGGTGCCTGCCGCGCCGCTGCCGTTGCCCATGCAGCGGACCATTTCTGTCAGTCCCACTTCCCGGGCATCCTCCATCGTGGCATCGTTTAAAATATCTTCTCCGCGCACCAGTACCGTAACCGAAAGCTTTGGATATCGTTCCCTGATACATCGGATAAACAGCTTGTCCAGTACGATTTCCCCGCAATTATCGGTTAAGTATACCAGACGGTGCGCCTCTTTTAAATCATGAATAAAATACGCATATTCCGCTTCCGAAACCTGCGCTATCGCTGCCTGTGCCAGCAGCTGGTCAAACACGGCGACATTCACATCTTCCACGGCAGAAAAATCGATATAATTTCCGGCGCATACATACTTGATGCATTCTTTCAGCACATCCGGACTTTGTCGGATCCGTCCCTCGATTTCTCCCTCTCTGGCAAGCAGCAGCTGATTGAAGGTATGTTTCACTTCCTTCATGGCAGCTACGTTGTCCGTGCCCCAAAACTGCTCGTACAGTCTGCTGACCTGCCCCGCCAGCCAGGGGGCAGACTCTGTTTGTCCGTATCGGTATAACAGTTCCAATACACGGTGCAAATAGCCGGACTTCTTTTCTTCGTCCTGAAATCCTCTGATTCGCTTCTCCTCTTTCCCGAAAATACAGGATAAACACATGGAACCAGCGTGCATATAACTTCTCCTTTGGCTGCCGTCGATCTATCCCCATTATAAACAATTTTTCCGTTCTGGCAACAGGATTTTGCTTCTATGCGATGTATGCAAAATAAGCTGAATCGTTATTTTCAGTGTGTCCTTACTTCCTTCCTCTGACAACCATAATCACCGAAACCAATGTATCCCATTGCTTTTCTCCCCGGTCATACTGTGCGATGCGTCTGTCATATTTCTGATGGATACTGCGCTTTACCGCATCGATTTCTTCTTCAGAAAACCGTCCCGGCAAGGCGTGTACCGCAGAATCGACGGCATCCAGCGTACCGTGGCGGTCTGCATTGATTATCTCATGCGCCACCTTCGCGGAAACGGCCGGATGATCCGGTGTCAGATGAACCACGGCATATCCGGGTGCCACATCTGAAAAACCGTAGTTTTCCATTGCTGCCGGAAGTTCGGATTCACTCATCGGATATTTGCAGATCTCATAGGCAGCTACGGCATCGTCATACCCGTCTGCCTTTTCCCAGAAGGCTTTCTCTGGTGCGTTGTCCTTCATGTAGGCAGGTTTTCGACTGATGGATTTTCGGGAAGAAAGCACCAGACAAATGCCGCCGGGTTTCAGCACGCGTCGCTGCTCGCCATAAAATGCGGAAGGTTCGATATGCTCCGCCACAGTATTGGAAATCGTTACGTCAAAGCTGTTGTCCGCAAAAGGAAGCGCGGCAGCGTCTCCTTCCAGAAACCGGATTCCCTTTTCCTGTTCCTGTGCAAACCGGATAAAAGCGCTGTCCCGATCCAGACCCGTGACCTCGGCCTGCGGATACCAACGGTGCAGCGCGCCGCACAATGCCCCAGGCCCGCAGCCGATTTCCAGTATCTTCAAAGGTTTTTCCGCATCCAGCGCAAATAATGCCTTGAACTGCGGGGCAAACGCATCGGAAAAACGCAGTCTGCGGCTTTCATACAGTGTCGGAATCCCCTGAATATAATCGGACCATGTCGTGTTCATGCTGCATCTCCTCCTTTTGTTATGTAATACTGATTTTATCTGCTTTTTACATATAAATCAATTTATTTCAAATGCATATCGTCTTGACCATACAAGGGAATTTACATATAATTTCTTTATATAGGAGGTGCCCTTATGTACGAACTGATACAGATTACCGACGCAAGCTATTACATTCAGTGCCCTGCAAAAATCGGGCTGGTAAAACTGACGGACAGTGAAGTTTGCCTGATTGACAGCGGCAGCGACAAGGACGCCGGACGCAAAGTCCGGCAGATTTTAGACGCCAACAGCTGGAAGCTACGCGCCATTTTCAACACCCATTCCAACGCCGATCACATTGGCGGAAACAAATATTTACAGGGACAAACAGGCTGTAAAATATACGCGCCGGGTATCGACTGCGATTTTACCAGACACCCGATTTTAGAGCCATCCTTCCTGTACGGAGGCTATCCATTTAAAGATTTGCGGCATAAATTTCTGCTGGCGCAGGAAAGCAATGCCGAAGAACTGACAAACGACGTTTTGCCGGCAGGCTTTGAAATGATCCGTCTGCCGGGACATTTCTTTGATATGGTGGGATTTCGGACCCCGGATGATGTGGTATACCTGGCCGATTGCCTGTCCAGCCGCGAAACGCTGGATAAATACAAAATCGGCTTTCTCTATGATGTGGCTGCTTATCTGGAAACGCTGGAAATGGTAAAGACGCTGCAGGCGAAACTGTTTGTTCCCGCCCACGCGGCTGCAGCGGAAAATATTTCGGAACTGGCACAGTATAACATCGATCAGGTATGGGCAGTCGCGGAAACCATTCTTTCCATCTGCAAAGAACCGCTCTGCTTTGAAGCGATCCTGCAGCGGCTGTTTCAAAAATATGATCTGACCATGACATTTGAACAGTACGCACTGGTTGGCAGCACCGTGCGCTCCTATCTTGCATGGCTGAAAGATACGGGCAGACTGAGTGCCCGCTTTGAAAACAATCTGCTCCTCTGGGAGCAGTTATAATTTTTACCGGATCTGTCCCTGTCCGCGAATGATATATTTATAAGAGCACAATTCCTGCAGTCCCATGGGGCCTCTTGCATGAAGACGCTGGGTGGAAATGCCCATTTCACAGCCGAGGCCAAATTCGCCGCCGTCAGTAAAGCGTGTGGACGCGTTCCAGTAAACCGCGGCGGAATCCACAGCCGACAGGAAATGTTTTGCCGCCTGCGCATCTTCCGTAATAATGGACTCGCTGTGTCCTGTGGAATGGGCTGCAATGTGCGCAATCGCCTCCTGCAGGCTGTCCACCACTTTGACAGCCATGATATAGTCCAGAAACTCCGTATCAAAATCTTTCTCCTGCGCCGCTGCGCCGTCAATGACCTGCGCCGCCCGCGGGTCTAATCGCAGTTCTACCGGCTGCAGTCCGTTTGCCATCCGATCATCCACCATACGTTTTTTGAATTTGGGCAGGAAGTTTTTGGCCGCATCCCGATGTACCAGACATGCTTCGGCAGCATTGCAGACCGACGGGCGCGAACATTTTGCATTTTCCAATATGGAAAGAGCCATGTCCTGATCCGCCGCCCTGTCCACATAAATATGGCAGATACCGGTACCTGTCTCAATCACCGGCACCTGTGCTTCCTCGACACAGGCACGAATCAATCCCGCGCCGCCCCGGGGAATCAGCAGATCCACATAGCCCCGGGCCCGCATCAGTTCTCTGGCAGACGCCCGGGAGGTGTCTTCTACCAGCATCAGGGCGTCCGCAGGCAATCCCGCCTCCGTCAGCCCCGTTTTTAATGCAACGACAATGGCATTTGCGGAACGATGGGCCTCTTTTCCACAGCGTAAGATACAGGCGGAACCTGCTTTCAACGCCAGCGCCGCCGCATCGGAGGTCACATTGGGTCTGCTTTCATAGATAATCGCAATGACACCCATGGGCACAGCGGTTTTCTCGATGACAATGCCGTTGGGCCGTTCCACCCGGGAAAGCACCCGTCCCACCGGATCCTCTAACTGTGCGACTTCCCGTATGCCTTCCGCCATGGCTGTGATCCGTGCTTCGTTCAGGCGCAGCCGGTCCGTCATAACTTCGGAAATTTTGCCTGCTGCAGCACTTACATCCTGCGCATTTTCCGACAGGATCTCGTCTGTATGGGTAATCAGCGCCTCCGCCATCGCCAGAAGCGCCTTGTTTTTTGTATCGGTATCCGCCAGCGCCATCTCCGCTTTGGCGGCTTTCGCTCTGCTTAAAAGTTCCTGCGTGTTCATGTTTCGCTTTCCTTTCCCATATTTCCTATACTTCCGATAAACCTGGTGCCGGTATAATTTCCTTCTACAATATCATACAGCGTTTCCGGTTTCTGACCATTGGCAATCACCATGTCACAGCCGTTTTCCATCGCTATTTTTGCGGCTTTAAGTTTGGTGGTCATGCCCCCGGAGCCCAGTGCCGAACCGGCGCCGCCTGCAAGGGCCTCGATTTCCGGCGTGATCTCATGCACCACAGGAATAAATGCCGCATCGGGATCCTTTCTCGGATCCGAGGTATACAGTCCGTCGATATCGCTGAGCAAAATGAGCAGATCCGCCCCCACACAGCCTGCCACAATGGCGGACAAGGTATCATTTTCACCGATGGTGGTAGAGACCCCCACCTCATCGGTGGCAACCGCGTCATTTTCATTGACGATCGGAAGTACGCCCAGTTCCATCAGGCGGCTCATAACATTTTCAAAATTTCGTTTGCGCTCGGCGTCGTCCACATCGTCACGGGTCAGCAGTACCTGTGCCACCGTATGGCCGTACTGGGCGAACAAGCGGTCATAGGTATACATCAGCTCGCACTGACCCACGGCGGCCGCCGCCTGCTTCGTCGGCATATCGTCAGGGCGATTTGCCAGATTCAGCTTGCCGACGCCCATACCAATGGCGCCGGAAGACACCAGTACAATGCTGTGGCCGGCATTTTTCAGATCTGCGAGAACCTTCACCAGTTCCTCCACGTGCCGGATATTCAAATGCCCTGTCATATGTGCCAGGGTGGATGTGCCGATTTTAATTATAATCTTCATTATTCAAACCTCTATTGTGTCTGATAACCGCGCAGAGACAGGTCAGTATGTGTCCGCGCAGTCGTTTTTATATGCTTCCAGTGCCGCCAGATCCCGCGCCTGCAAATAAATCTGCTGCCTGGTTTTGGGCTGAAATTCACTGATTAAAGCCACAAGTTTTTCAAAAGAAACCCACAGCAGTTTAGTGCCGTTCGCTTCCTCTGCCTCGGTCAGCCGATTGGTTTTCGGCATCGTTTTACTCAGAACCGTATAATAGTAAGAATACTGCGTATAATCACAATGCGCGCGGTTTTCATATACATAACCCAGTTCTTTGATTTCATCAGATGAACAGCCGGTTTCCTCCAGCAATTCCCGTTTCAAAGCATCTGTTATGCTTTCATTTTCTTCCACGCCTCCGCCGGGGAGTGAATACAGCCCGTATTTCTCCGCATACATGAGTGCATATAAGCCTTCCTGATTTTTCAGGATGGCCCGGGCCGTAAGCCTGGGTCTGGCATTGGACCAGCCATCCATTCCCAAAAGCGTGGCGTCAGACAATTCTTTTATCTTTTTCATATTGCAATTCACCTTAAAACAGTCCCAACACTTTTTATTGCAATTCCAAGCCGCAGCAAAAATCACCTTATTTTGTATACTGGCAACAATTGGCACAAGGAGGTTTCTGATTCTTATCAGTACATCAGTAAATGCCACCTTCTCCAAAGCCTTTTTCTTTTTTATAAATGCTTCCCATCGACGTTGATGAATTTCATCTTTTTCAAACGCATCTGTAAATGCAACGATATCATCAAAATCTGTCCCACGATGCTCAAAAGTCTCTTGAACCGCATCTTTTAGTTCTATCGCATCTATAGAATATCGATTCGTGAGCATATAAATATCGTAAAAATCTTTGTATCTGCTATTCACAGTTCCCAAAGATACGATTGCCTCAAACTTTTCTGCTATAACAGAATAGATCGAATATGCATAAATTTCAGGAACATCTATATTCAAAAGAACAGGGAACTCCATCTTAATTCTTTCCGGATATATCACATCATTAAAGCCAATATCAATAGAAACGGTACTCTCGTTCTATCCAGATATGCCATAATAGAAACATTTACACCTGGATATTCTTTAAATTCTGTAATAGTACGCACTTCCATTGATGTCAAATCATATTTCAGCGCATCATCACATTCTATGAGAAAGATATCTTCAAAGACTTTTCTCATATCTGCCGTATTATTTGACAAATTTCTTGCAAGTAAATCTATGTCCTTTGTTGCTCTTGTAAACTCCCCTTCAAAAAGGGCATAAAGGACAATACCTCCCTTTAATGTAAAACGTCCAGCATATTCAGAAACAGACAAACGATATATGGTTCTTTCCAGACCATATACCGTCAAAATTTCCTGCATGGTTTTCCCGCTTTTAACTGCACAGTTCTTTAATCTATCCTTTACAGATGCTGCATTTGTCATATGAGCACCTCCAGATATCCACGCAAAGTCTTATCACATTTCATCCGTTTCGCATATTCCAAAAGCCGATTCAAGTTACGATCCCTTCTGTTCAGGTAGGTTATCAGGATTTCTCTGGTTTCGGCAATACCAACCTTTTCTCTGTAACAAACGATATCTGCTACTGTTTTTTCAAGATCATATATCTTAAATGCATTTTTACCTTCTTGAATCCTCGTGGTTCCAAGTTCGTGCCCAACGTCTGTATAGTAATGAATATGCATCTGTGGCCAGTCAGGCATAGTCGAAATCCTTGCCTTTCGCGGAATTGCCACATCGACTGTATCAGGAATATAAGTGGTCAGATTGTAATAAGCTGCCGCGCTAAGCAGACAAATTACCCCCTTCGGTGCATAGACTCCCACATAATAAAAATCAGATTCCTCTCCCTGGTATCTGAGATTTTCATAATATTTTTTATTTAATTTCGTCAGCACTCCATCTTCGACCAGCTGTCCGATCTTATATTGAGAAAGTCCTTTGCTTTTCAATTCCTGAATAGAAAAAAACTTCTTATCTATGGAAAGATCAATGGTACTGTTCATTTCTTCCTCTTGCTTTTTTGTTTTTTTTCGGCAAATTTTAATTTTGCCGAATTACATTGAAAACAATAAAACAAAATATGAAGAATGTCAACCACTTTTATATCATCCTGCTCCGATCAATCGCATCGATGATTTCAAAATACTCATTGATTTTACCTTCCGCATCTTCCTCAGACAAACCAAACTCTGCCATGACCAGATGCTGCACCGTCCCGATTTCACAATCCCGTGAAAACAGATCTCTGATATAGTCCATTACATCCATTGTTATATCCATTCCTTTCGCTTCGCTCAGGCACAAAACGTTATGAAAATGGTTTTCCTGAGCCTATTTTTTCT
>CANRJG010000062.1 GCA_947630875.1 uncultured Lachnospiraceae bacterium | reverse complement strand
TTATACAAAAAATATGAAGTTTTATTCCTAATTTAGACTCGAACCATCTACCGCTTAGGAGGCGGTCGCTCTATCCAGCTGAGCTACGCAGACATATCTGTTTTTTCAGCGTCCCACTTCAGACGCCATATCTGAATTATATCCCGAGTTATCCGGAAAGGCAAGTCATACTTTTACAAAACTGCTTTTCTCAGGGGTTACAGCTTTTGCAGGGCACATATCCCTCCTCCAGCAGCGTCTCGCGGCTTTCCTGCACTTCTTTTTTATTCTGGGGCTTCATATCCGCCACACTGGCGCAGTCCGGCAGATGAAATTTCTTTGTATTCGTATTGAGGATATAGCGAACCGCACCGGCTTCTGTCGCTGCCGGGGTGGTTTCTTCGTCTGCAGGACGGCTTTCTCCCGTGGCGTAATCGATGGCAATGCCCGGCTGACAGTTATAAACGAACACGTGAAAGCACACGCCTTCGCCCTCGTCCTCTACGGACCAGGCTTCCATCTCCACGCCTTCCGCCACCAGATCGCTGCCTTCATACAGCGGCGTCACCCGGTACAGCACATGATTTTCCGTCTCCCGGACATAGTTGGCCACTTCATTTTCAAAGGGCAGCATCCCGTCCACATTCATATAGCGGGTGCCGGTGATCAGATTCTTTTCATTGGCATTTTCCCCGGCCAGCTGAAAACCGATCAGATGGCAGCGGTTATACAAATAGCCGCCGTCCACACCCTCATATTTTACCAGGTGCCAGCCGGAAGGCTTCACCTGTCCGATGGACTGTCGGTCTTCTTCGGGCATCAGGTCCGGGCAGATATTCGCGGTGGCTGTCCCGCAGCGACCCAGCGCATCCAGGGCGCTGTAGGATTCAAAGGCTTCCGTATTCTCTTTTTCTTCCGCGCTGAAATCCGGCTGGTTTTCATTGACCTCCACATACGGTTCGTCCGCAAAGGGCGGTACCACCGACAGCAGCGTCTCCGCAGCCGCATCGTAGCTGACGGAAGGCGCCTTCTCTGAAAATGCCCCGCAGCCGGTCAAAATTAGCAGGCACAGCAGCCACAGCAGCGCTTGTTTTCCGATTCGTTTCATGGTCTCGTCTCTTTTCCGGTCTGTCAAAGTTCTGCATTTCACTTTACCATACGAACGTGTTTTTTTCAAATCCGGTTTTGCTTGCTTTTCCTACCTGCGCGGTAGTATAATACCGTTGACATGGAGGTTCATTATGAAAATATCAACCAAAGGCCGCTATGCGCTGGCAGTGATGATCGATCTGGCGCTGAACAGCCACGAAAATTTCATTCCTTTAAAAAGCATTGCCGCACGGCAGGACATTTCCAATAAATATTTGGAGCAGATCGTGGCAATGCTCAATAAAGCGGGCTATCTGGAAACCGCCAGAGGCAACAGCGGCGGCTACCGTCTGGCCAAAGCCCCGGAAGACTATGTGGTCGGCGACATTCTGCGGGCCACGGAAGGGGACATGGCGCCCACCAACTGCTTTGCCGGGGAAGACGGCTGTGAAAAAAAGAACGACTGCAGATCTTACGCCCTCTGGAAAGGGCTGGACGACGTGATCAACGACTACTTAAACAGTAAGACCCTGGCGGATTTGCTGTGATACCGGGGTCAGATCTACGTAATACATCTTTTGTCACGGGTATCCTGCGGTTTTTTTCTCATTCCCATTGACTTCACAGGGAAACTGTGGCATAATTCCTACTGATTTAATAGGAAAGGAGCAAGCAATGAAGACGATTTATCTCGACAACAATGCAACTACAAAAACCGACGAAGAAGTACTGCAGGCCATGCTTCCCTATTTTTCGGAGCAGTACGGAAATCCTTCGTCGATTTATCAAATAGGACGCGAAACCCGCAAGGCGGTAGACGCGGCCAGAGAAACGGTGGCGCGCCTGCTGAACTGCGAGCCCGGAGAAATCTATTTCACCAGCTGCGGCAGTGAAAGCGACAATATGGCCATCAAAGGCATTGCCCACGCCTATCAGAAACGGGGCAAACACATTATTACTTCCAAAATCGAGCATCCCGCCGTGCTGGAAACCTGTAAAACACTGGAAAAGGAAGGCTTTGAAGTCAGCTATATCGGCGTGGATGAAAACGGCATCATAAATCTGGAAGAACTGAAAAACGCCATCCGCAAAGACACGATTCTGATTACGGTGATGTTTGCCAACAACGAAATCGGCACCATCCAGCCCATCCGGGAAATCGGAGAAATCGCCGCTGCCAACAAAATCCTGTTCCACACCGACGCCGTACAGGCGGCAGGCAGTGTCAAAATCGACGTGCGGGATCTGAAAATCGACAGCCTTTCCATCTCCGCCCACAAGTTCCACGGGCCCAAGGGCGTGGGCGCCCTGTATATGCGGAAAGCGGTACTTTTTAACAAACTCATCGACGGCGGGCATCAGGAGAGAAACCGCCGCGCCGGCACGGAAAACGTGGCGGGCATCGTTGGTTTAAGCAAAGCCCTGGAGCTGGCTTACGCGCATATGGAGGAAAACAATCAGAAAATCCAAGCCCTGCGGGATTACTATGTAGCGCAGATACAGGAGCGGATTCCCTATATCCGCGTCAACGGCGATATGGAACGCCGGCTCCCTGGAAACAGCAATATTTCCTTCCGCTTCATTGAAGGCGAAGGCCTGCTGCTGAATCTGGATCTGAAAGGCATCTGCGCTTCCAGCGGCAGCGCCTGCACCTCCGGCTCCCTGGACCCGTCCCATGTGCTGCTGGCCATCGGCCTGCCTCATGAGATTGCCCATGGTTCCCTCCGCATTTCCATCGGCAAGGACAATACAAAAGAAGAAATCGACTATGTGATCGAAAGTCTGGTGGAAATCGTTCAGCGGCTGCGGGATATGTCGCCGCTCTGGGAAGATTTCATCGAATCACAGGAACAGGCTTAATGGTTTGTCCTGTCCGCTATTTCTATCAATTATTTTCGGGAGGAACAAAAAATGGAATATTCTGAAACAGTCGTAGATCATTACACCAACCCCAGAAACGTAGGTAAAATCGAAGACGCTTCCGGCGTGGGCCAGGTAGGAAACCCGGTCTGCGGCGATATTATGAAAATGTTTATTAAAGTGGAAAACAACGTCATCACCGACGTGAAGTTCAAAACCTTCGGCTGCGGCGCGGCCATCGCTTCCAGCAGCATTTCCACGGAAATGATCAAAGGCAAGACCATCGAAGAGGCCCTGGCTCTGAAAAACACCGAAGTGGTGAATCAGCTGGGCGGCCTGCCGCCTGTGAAGCTGCACTGCTCGGTACTGGCGGAAGAAGCCATTCACGAAGCCGTAGCGGATTACTACCGCAAAGAAGGCAAAATGACGGAAGAAGAAATCCGTGAAAAATGCAGCTTAAAAGAACACAACTGCGAAAACTGCTGTAAATAATTTTCCGGCAGCTTTCGCGCCCCACAGGAGGCCGGGATGCATCAGATCAAAGTGATATTATGGGACATTGACCAGACGCTTTTAAATTTTTTCGCGGCCGAAGCCTGTGCCATCCGCGCCTGCTTTCAGCGCTTTTCCTTAGGGGAATGCAGCGACGCGATGCTGGCGGAGTATTCCGCAATCAACACCCGCTACTGGAAACGGATGGAACGGGGTGAAATCACCAAACAGGAGGTGCTGGAAGGCCGGTTTGTGGAATTTTTTTCTAACCACAACCTTCCCACCGGCCTGGTACCCGCCTTCAATGCGGAATATCAGGTTCGCCTGGGCGACACCATCTGTTTTCACGACGACGCCTATGCAATCGTCAAAGCATTAAAACCCAAAGTAAAACAGTACGGCGTCACCAACGGCACAGTAACGGCCCAGCGCAGAAAGCTGGAAAAGTCCGGCCTCGGCGCGCTGTTTGACGGCGTATTCATTTCGGACGAGATCGGGTTTGAAAAACCTTCCAAAGGCTTTTTCGACGCGGTCTTTCGCACCATCGGCAATTATCAAAAAGATGAAATTCTCATCGTGGGGGATTCCTTAACCAGCGATATGAAAGGCGGCTGTCAGGCCCGGATCTGCTGCTGCTGGTACAATCCCGGCAGACAGGAAAACACCCTGTCTTTACCCATTGATTATGAAATCACGGATCTGCACCAAGTCCTGCATCTGGTAAATCAGGAGTAATAATGTTTCCCATTTTGTTCAAACTAACAGGAGGGCGGCAATCAAAAATGCTGCCGCTGCTTATTGGGAGGAATGCAGATGAAAATTGCTTTTTTTGATACCAAACCTTACGACAAACCCTGTTTTGAACAATACGGCCGCCGCCACGGTGTGCTGTTTAAATTCTTTGACACCCGGCTGAACGAAGACACCGCGGGTCTGGCCAAGGGCTTCGACGGCGTCTGCGTCTTTGTGAATGACATTGTAAACGCCAACGTCATCGAAAAACTGTACCGTTACGGCGTCCGGGTGATCGCCCTGCGCTGCGCGGGCTACAACAACGTAGACGTAAAACATGCCTTTGGAAAAATCCATATCTTCCGGGTGCCGGCCTATTCCCCTTATGCGGTGGCCGAACATGCCATGGCGCTGCTTCTGACCTCCGTCCGGCGGATCCACAAAGCCTATATCCGTACCCGGGAGTTCAATTTTTCCTTAAACGGCCTGACCGGCTTCGATCTGCACGGCAAAACCGTCGGGGTGGTGGGCACCGGCAAAATCGGCCGCATTTTCATTGACATCTGCCGCGGCTTCGGTATGCATGTGATCGCTTACGACAAATTTCCGCAATCGGACAGTGATATCGAATATGTTCCACTGGAACAGCTGTTTGCCGCCAGCGATATCATTTCCTTTCACTGCCCGCTGACCGAGGAAACCCATCACCTGCTGAACGCGGATACCATACCGACGCTGAAAAAAGGCGTGGTGATCCTCAACACCTCCCGTGGCGGCCTGATCGACGCAGGCGCGCTGCTGGACGGCATCAAATCCAGACAAATCGGCGCCGCCTGTCTGGATGTCTATGAAGAGGAATCTGATATTTTCTTTGAAGACGTGTCCGGGCATATTTTAGACGACGACACGCTGGCCCGGCTGATTTCCATGCCGAACGTCATCCTGACCTCCCATCAGGCTTTTCTGACGGAGGAAGCGCTGTCCAATATCGCAGAGACCACTGTGTCTAACATCGTTTCCTATTTTAAGGACGGGTTCTGCGAAAATGAGCTGTGCTATCACTGCGGCAGCATCGAAAGCTGCAAAAAAGAACGAAAACAAAAATGCTTCTGAACCGGCGTGCCGGAGAAAGACACGCGCATCGGAAGGGATATTTTTTCAGACAGGAGGATACGCTTACCCGCGCCCTCCTGTCGAACATTTCTTGACTTTTTTTTCTGTACATATATAATAATGAAGAGGTTTGCGGCAGTTCTTTCCGCCCTCTTACCACAGATCAACGGAAGGATTATGAAACGATGGAGGACAAACTGAAACAGGCAAGAGAAATCATCGATACGGTGGATCAGAAAATGGCGGCCCTTTTTGTCGAACGAATGAACGCCGTCAAAACCGTTGCGCAGCATAAAATGGAACTGGGGATTCCGGTCTATGACGCATCCCGGGAAGAAGAGGTGATCTCCAAAAACAGATCGCTGGTGGAAGAAGACGAGCTTCGTCCGTTTTATGTCAACTTTCTGCAGGATGTCATGACCATCTCCAGAAATTATCAAAGAAAACTCACCGCGGGAATGCGGATTTCCTACAGCGGCATCAAAGGCGCTTTTGCTTATTTTGCCGCAAACCGCCTGTTCCCTGAGGCAGAAAAAATCTCCTGTGCCAATTTCGCCGAAGCTTACACCCAGGTTGTAAACGGCGACTGCGACGCCTGCGTCCTTCCGCTGGAAAACAGCTCCGCAGGAGAAGTGGGCGACGTCACTGACCTTTTGTTCTCCGGAAATCTGTTCATTACGGAAACCATCGAGCTTTCCGTTTCCCATAATCTGATGGGTGTTCCCGGCGCTGCCCTTTCCGACATCCGGGAGGTAGTCAGCCATCCCCAGGCCCTGGCCCAAAGCAGAAAATTCATTGCAAAACACGGCTGGAAGGAAGTTACCTTTGAAAACACCGCCATGGCGGCCCAGTATGTGGCCAAACAGCAGGATAAACATATCGCGGCCATCGGCAGCGCAGACAGCGCTTCCACCTACGGCCTTTCGATTCTGGCCTCCGGCATCAATGATTTTGCCGGAAACACCACCCGGTTTGCGGTACTTTCCCGCTCCGCCAATCGCTCTGCCGCGGAAAAACACGGCGCCCACTTTGCGCTCATGTTTACGGTGAAAAACGAAGCCGGTTACCTGGCCCGGGCGCTGAATATTATCGGCTCCTACGGATTCAATATGAACGTACTGCGCAGCCGGCCCAGAAAAGACCTGCTCTGGCAGTATGCGTTCTACGTAGAGGCCGAAGGGAACATCTACAGCGCGGACGGCAGCAGTATGTTGGAAAGCCTGCAGGTCTGCTGTGATAAACTGAAAGTCTTAGGCTCCTTTATCCGTTATGCGGATACACCGAACTGAAAGGAAACAGCATGAAAAATACCTTTGGACAGAGCGTCAGTCTGACGCTGTTCGGCGAAAGCCACGGCGCGTGCATCGGCAGCGTTTTAGACGGTCTGGCGCCGGGCATGAAAATCGACGAGGACTTTATCCGGACCCAGCTTGCCTTACGGATTGCGGGAGGCGCCATTTCCACGGCGCGCAAAGAACCGGACGAGATAGAAATCGTCAGCGGCGCCTACAACGGATTTACCACCGGTACGCCCCTTTGCATATTGATTCGCAATCAAAACACAAAAAGCACCGATTATGAAAAAACGAAAGACCTGATGCGCCCCGGACATGCGGACTATACCGCATTCTGCAAGTATCACGGCTTTCAGGACTACCGCGGGGGCGGACATTTTTCCGGCCGCATTACAGCCGCGCTGGTGGCGGCAGGGGCTATCCTGCTGCAGGCCCTCCGGGAAAAAGACATTTACATCGGCACGCACATCCGCCGCTGCGCCGGCATCGATGACGCGCCTTTTTCCGATATGATTCCGGAGGTAAAAGACCTCTGCGACAAAACCTTCCCCGTGCTGGATGATGCAGCGGGTGAAAACATGCGTGCCGCCATCCTGCAGGCCAAATCCGAGGCGGACAGCGTCGGCGGCATTCTGCAGACGGCAGTGACCGGCCTTCCTGCCGGTCTCGGCGAACCCTGGTTTGACAGCTTTGAAGGCGTCCTTGCCCATGCCCTTTTTTCGATTCCCGCATTAAAAGGCGTGGAATTCGGCGCAGGCTTTTCCCTGGCGGATATGCGGGGCAGCGAAGCCAACGACAGCTTTTACTATGAAAACGGACAGGTGCGGACCCGCGCCAATCACAACGGCGGCATTAACGGAGGCATTACCAATGGTATGCCGGTGGTCTTTGACTGTGTGATCAAACCCACCCCCTCTATCGCCAGAGAGCAGAACACCATCGACCGCAGGGAACAACACGACGCGCTGCTGACCATTCATGGCCGTCACGATCCGGCCATCCTGCACCGGGCCCGGGCGGTGGTACACGCCGTAACCGCACTGGTCATCTGTGATCAGCTGGCGCTGCGTTACGGTACAGACTGTCTGGCTTCGAAAGAAAGGATTTGACGCGCCATGCAATACGGACTGATCGGCGAACGGCTGGGGCACAGCTTTTCCAAAACCATACACCGGATGCTTGCAGATTACGAATATGAACTGCGGGAAATTGCGCCGGAGGATTTTGACGCCTTTATGCAGACGAAAGACTTCTGCGCCATTAATGTGACCATTCCCTACAAACAGAAGGTCATTCCCTATCTGGAGTGGATCGACGAAACCGCGAAAGAAATCGGCGCGGTCAACTGCATCGTAAACAAAAACGGCGCCCTGTACGGTTATAATACGGATCTGGGCGGCGTTATCGGTATGATCCGCCACAGCCATATGGACCTTTCCGGAAAAAAAGTGCTGATTGCCGGTACCGGCGGCACTTCCAATACGGTTTTTACCGCCGCCAAAATTCTGGGCGCAAAGGAAATCCTGAAGGTCAGCCGCAGCAAAAAGCCCGGCCTCCTTACCTATCAGGAAGCCATGACGCTGCACAAAGACGCGGAGGTGCTCATCAATACCACCCCCTGCGGCATGTATCCGGATATAGACGGCATGGCCCTTTCGCCGGAGCCTTTTCCGAATCTGTGCGCCGTCATCGATGTGATTTTTAATCCTCTGGAAACCCGGCTGCTGTATGAGGCAAAAAAACGAAACATTCCCGCCGTGGGCGGACTGTATATGCTGGTCATGCAGGCAGTCCTTGCTTCGGAAATTTTTCTCGATACCCATTATCCGGCGGAAACGGCGGAACAAATATACCGGAAGATCAAAGCTTCCAAAGAAAACATTGTCCTGATCGGTATGCCGGGCTGCGGCAAAACCACCATCGGGACGCTGCTGGCCGAAGCGCTGGAGAAACCCCTTGTGGATACTGACGAAGAAATCATCGCCTCTGCCGGGATGCCCATTACGGAAATATTCCAAACAAAAGGGGAAGACCTTTTCCGGGATATGGAAAGCGAGGCGATCCGGGCGCTTTCTCAGAAAAACGGCCTGATTATCGCCACCGGCGGCGGCGCGATTTTAAGAGAAGAAAATGTACGTATGCTCCACGCCAACGGCAGGGTCTTCTTCCTGAACCGGCCGCTGGAAACGCTGCTTCCCACCGATACCCGGCCTTTGTCTTCCACTTTTGCGGATTTGAAAAAGCGCTATGAAGAACGCCTGGACAAATATCTTGCGGCAGCGGACGTGGTCATTTCCGGCGATCTTACGCCGGAGGAAACCCTGCACCAGATTTTGGAAAGTGAGCTGCTTTTATGAAACTTATGATTA
>CANRJG010000061.1 GCA_947630875.1 uncultured Lachnospiraceae bacterium | reverse complement strand
AAACCGATGGTTTCCCTTTTGATAATTCAACTATATCGTTTTCTTCTACAGATGTCAATGTTTAATTTTACAAATGTCGTTTACCGCTTCATTCCTTCCACTTTAAGCAGCGTGCCTGCCGTTTCAGGTCGGGACAGGGCAATATGAAAAACGCCCCGTCAATGTTTTCAAATACATTGACGAGGCGCTAGTCTTCATCATTTTCGTGAATGAAATTATGATATGATGCGGGCATCAAAAGTGATTACTCCAGCACTCTTTCCGGAACACTGGGATAGCACTTCCCGTCTTCCATATCCACTTTTACTTTATACTGCACTTCTTTCCGGATCCCGTTGTAGTATGTATGATAGATCACCTTCACTTCCATCTGATCTTCGTTCACCCACCTGACGTAATCCGAATCATAGTCTTCAAAAATCGGGTCAATGGAACTTAAAACATCCTTTTCGCACACATAGACCGCGACGTCGTAAGCTCTTTCTTCGATCGTCTTATGGTTTTCTACGTATATGCTGTGTACAATATAATACACAACCGCCAAACAGCCCAAAAGCAAGATTCCCAGAAAAATTCCCCGGAATATTTTTTTCATAACCTGATCCCCATCCTTCACTAAAAGATATTGCCACTGAAAAAGTATTGCAGCAGATATCACAATATTAATTTTTGGATAGTATACAACGAAATACGGTTTTTTCTTTCGTCATTTTCTCAAAAGTTTTTTGTGAAAAATAAAGATTTTTACGGAAACAACCTTCTATCTTCGTGAACACCTTTCTTTTCCGCATGCACATTTCCCTGCAGCAGAGAAAACATACGCACACTTGACAAAACCGGGAATTCCGTTATAATGAAAACAGAAAAGGGCATTGTCGATAAGCGGTTAGCCCGGATCAGTTAGAAGATTAAATAATCTGGAAACCGTTCACTTGGCCGAGTGGCGGTTTCTGCTTTTTACGATGATTGTTACCGTGAAGGCTCCAATATGTAGCGTAATTCGCATGGCCTCACCCCCCCTTTCGGGAGATCCGTCTAACCGCCTGCCGTTTATGACAACGCCCTTGCCCCTTTCGGGGCATTTTTTGTTTTATATGATATATCACTTTTTGTCAATTGCACACAGGAAATACCGCATGTTATCTTCGATCTGCGCCCCCACCACGGCGCTTCCCGCCACGATCACATTCGCGCCGGCATCCAGCACTTCGTAAATATTATCCCGATTGATGCCGCCGTCGATCTCAATGTCTTTTTTCAGTCCCAGGCTGTCCAGAATCGCTTTCAGTTCCCGGATTTTGTCCAGGCAGGAAGGAATCAGCTTCTGCCCGCCGAAGCCCGGATTGACGCTCATCACCAGAATCATATCCACCATTTCCAGATACGGCTCCACCGCGGAAATCGGCGTGTCCGGATTGAGGGTAATGCCCACTTTTTTGCCCAGCGCCCGGATTTTCTCCAGTGTCTGCGGCATATCCTTACAAGCCTCCACATGTACGGTAATGCCGTCTGCGCCTGCGTCGGCAAAGGCATCAAGATAGCGGATAGGTTCTTCGATCATCAGATGCACGTCCAGAAACAGATCCGTTTCCTTTGCAATCGAAGACAGTACCGGCAGTCCGAAAGACAGGCTGGGCACAAACATGCCGTCCATCACGTCAAAATGCAGCATACTGCCGCCGTTTTCTTTGATCTTTGTGACGACCTCCCCCAGCCGCCAGAAATCCGCCGTTAAAATAGACGGTGATAAGATGTTCATAAGCCTGCTCCTTCTATATCAATTAATATCAGTTAGTATCGTTTCACTTCTTTGAGTTTCGTCAGCAAATCCACGTAATTGTCATACCGCTGCCGGCTGATCTGTCCTGCTTCCACTGCCGCCCGGACGGCACAGTCTGGTTCTTTCATGTGCATACAGCTTAAAAACCGGCAGGGGGTCTGCCGTATAAACTCCGGATAATAATTTTTCAATTCCTCCGGCAGGATCTCGGTCACATCCAGAGACCCGAAACCCGGCGTGTCCATGATCCAGCTGTCCTCCTGAATTTCAATCAGCTGCACATGCCGGGTGGTATGTCGTCCCCGCCCCAGTTTTTTACTGATGCTGCCGGTTTCCATACAGACCGCATCCTGCAGCCGGTTGATGAGAGAAGATTTGCCTGCGCCGCTGGGCCCTGCCACCGCGGTACATTTGCCCTGCAGCATGGCTTTCAAATCCGACAGTTGAGCGCCTGTACGCGCGCTGACAAACAGGCACGGATAGCCGCTGGCCTGATAAATCGACGCATAACGCCGGCAGACTTCCTCCGGCACCAGATCCGACTTATTGAAGCAAAGCACCGCCGGGATCCGGGCCCGTTCCATCTGAATCAGGAAACGGTCCAGCAGATTGAAATTGGGATCCGGCTGGGCCGCCGCAAAGATCACCAGCGCCTGATCGATATTGGCCACTGCCGGCCGGATCAGCGCGTTTTTCCGAGGGCCGATGCATGTGATGTGCCCTTCCATGTCCTTTTCATCCAGCACTTCGATTTCCACATCATCCCCTGTCAGGGGGGTCAGTCCGTCGTGCCGGAAAATGCCCTTCGCCGAACACTCCACCACGCCCAGATTCTTCACCTGCACACTGTAGAGGCCGCCGACGCCTTTGATGATTTTTCCCTGCATACTGCGCCTGCCGATCAGAAGGATATGGTGTAGCTCTTGAGCATATTGCCGTCCAGATACAGTGTCAGCTCTCCCGAGCTCACCCCTGGCGCGCCCTGAATACTCAGCACATACGGAACATCATCGGCAGAAAGCGTACCTTCAAAAATCCGGGTGGTTTTGGCGGATCCGTCCGTATTCTGTTTCAAATCAATGGCGATCTGTCCCGACTGGAAACTGGCAGGCAGCTCAGAAGCCGTCAGCGTCCATGTGGTGACCGGCGCCGCCGTACCCGTGCCGCTTTCCTTTCCTTTGCTGACCGTAATCGTCACCGACGCATTTTCCGCCAGTTTGGTGCCTTCTTCATAATTCTGGGAAATGACCACGCCTGCGGCCACCGAATTGCTGTGCGCTTCTACCACCACAGCCTCCAGACCGCTCTTTTTCAGACTTTCCTTCGCCTCCTCCAGCTTCAGTCCTTTCACATTGGGTACCACAGCGGAGCGCACATGGGAACCTCTGGAAATCGTCAGCTCCACCACTTCCGTGGACGGCGTGATGGCCGTCCCCGCTTCCGGGGACTGGGCAATGACGCAGCCTGCCTCCACCGTATCGCTGTATTCATAAGACGTTTCTTTCGCCGTAATATCGTAATCCTTCAATACCTTGATGGCTTCCTCTGCCGTCAGATTGACCACGCTGGGCAGTTCCCGATAGGCGTCTCCGGAGCTGACCTTGACGTGTACCGTCGTATTGATATCGACGATATCGCCCTTGTCATATCCCTGCCAGAGAATCTGTCCGGACTCGTATTCATCCGATTCTTCCATGCCGTCCAGGTGAATGCCCAGATTCATGCCGTTTAAGGCTGCCTTGGCTTCATCGTAGGTCATGCCCAGCACTTCGATCATCTGCCGCTGGGTCTCGGGATTGTAGGTTGCTTCCGCACCGGAAGGATCTTTCAGTGCGTTTTCCCTGGATTTCAGCGTGTTTTTCAGCATAAAGCCGATCACCACGCCCAGACCGATGATAATCACCGCGGCGCAGATGCCGATAATGGTCATGGTCTTGTCAAACTTTGTGGGCTGTTCCTTTTTATTTTCTTCCTCCGGGGTTTCCGGTTCTTCTTCCGCTTCCTTTTCTTCTTCCGGAGTCTCCGGCTCCACTTCAATGGTTCCGTAGACAAAATCGCTGTCCGGTGTGGCCAGAGACTGCTTCAGATCCGTGATCAGCTCGGCAAAACTGCCGTATCTTTCGTCCGCGTCCTTTTCCGTACACTTCTGTACGATGGCATCCAGACTGACAGGCACCTCCGGGGTCTTTACCCGGATAAAAGGCATACGTTCCTTGATATGCTTCATGGCGATGCTGACCGTGTCCTCCCCGTCAAAGGGAACCTCTCCAACCAGCATCTCGTAAATCGTAATACCCAGAGAATAGATATCCGCTTTATAGTCCACCGCGGAACCTTTGATCATTTCCGGCGCCGTATAGTGTACAGAGCCCATAATGACATTTTCCGCCGTCTTCAGCTCGCTTTCCGCCGCTCTTGCAATGCCGAAATCGGTGACCTTGACCTTTCCCTCCCGGGAAATAATGACATTCTGCGGTTTAATATCCCGGTGAACGATATGATGACTGTGGGCCGCCTCCATGCCCATGGAAATCTGAACGGCAATGCTTGTGGCTTCCCGGACGGTCAGCCTGCCCTTGCGCTCGATGTAGTTTTTCAGGGTAATGCCGTCAATCAGTTCCATGACGATATAATATACGCCCTTGTCCTGTCCAACATCATAGACTGAGACAATATTCGGATGGGAAAATCCCGCCGCCGACTGCGCTTCCGCAATAAACTTGGTGACAAAGGTAGTGTCCTCGCTGTATTCCTGCTTCATCACCTTGATCGCCACAAAGCGGTTCAGCTTATGGTCCAGTGCTTTATACACATCCGCCATTCCGCCGGAACCGACACAGTCTATAATCTCATATCTGTTTCCCAGTATGTTTCCTTCATTCAGCATGTTTGCACCTCTTCAGAAAAAGGATCTATCAGAATCAGCGAAATATTGTCCTTGCCGCCGCCTGCATTTGCGGCGTCCACCAGTGTCTGCGCCATGCCTGCAATATCCCGCTGCTGTTTGACCAGAATAAAAATGTCGTCGTCTTCTACCATATTTGTAAGGCCGTCCGTGCAGAGCAGTATCAAATCCCCCGGCTCCAGGGATACCTGAAACATATCCACCAGAACGCCTTCCTTACTGCCCACGGCGCGGGTGATGATATTTTTCTTCGGATGGAACCGCGCTTCTTCCTTGCTGATGGAACCGGCGCGCACCATTTCATCCACCAGGGAATGATCCTTGGTGATCTGCTCGATGCCGTCATTTAATATGTACAGCCGGCTGTCTCCCACGTTGGCGAGGTACAGCTGCCGGTCCGCGATAGTGGCAGCCACCACCGTGGTGCCCATGTCCGCCAGTTCCAGATTTGCGCTTGCCTCGTTTGCCACCCGCTCATTGGCCGCTTCCACCGCGGTCCTTAAGATCTCGATGGGCTTTTCGGATTTTGACTTTCCGGCAAAATCCACAATGGTTTCCGCGGCGATGCGCGACGCGATATCACCGGCCAGATGGCCGCCCATTCCGTCTGCAACAATAAACAGATTTTCCAGATTTCCGACAGACAGCTCATTCGAATAAATGTAATCCTGATTTGAAGTTCTTGCTTTGCCGGTGTCTGTGATGGCAAATGTTTTCATAACGATTCCTTTCCGCTTCCCTTGCCTTCCCGCAAAGAAAGCGTCCGATCTGCGACCGGCGCCGGGTCCTGCTGCAGATATCTTCTGCGCAGCTGACCGCAGGCGCCGTCAATATCTCTGCCCATTTCTCTTCTAATAGTAACATTAATTCCCGATTTTTCAAGCATATTTTGAAAATTCAGAGCCGCCGCGTCCGTGGTCTGCCGGTAGCTTTTTCCCGCCACCGGATTCACCCGAATCAGATTGACGTGACAGTTCTGCCCCGCCAGAAACTTTGCCAGTGCTTTCGCATGTCCGGGAGAATCATTCACCCCCGCAATCAGGCTGTATTCATAACTGATCCGCCGTTTTGTTTTTTCAAAATAATGGGACGCCGCTTCCAGCAGTTCACTGATATGATAGCGTCTGGCCACCGGCATGATCTCTCTGCGTTCTTCATCGCTGACCGCGTGCAGGGAAATGGCCAGAGTGATTTCCAGCTGTTCTTCCGCCAGTCTTTCAATCTGGGGCACCAGACCGCAGGTAGAAAGGGTGATATTTCTCTGGCTGATGCGCTGTCCCGGTTCCCGGGTCAGCAGACGGATAAAGCGCAGTACATTTTCATAATTGTCCAAAGGCTCTCCCGTTCCCATAATAACCACATGGGACACTCGCTCTTTCGTATCTCTCTGAATCCCGTACACCTGTTCCAGCATCTCGGAAGCCGTCAGGTTCCGGATCCACCCGTCGATGCCGGAGGCGCAGAAGGCGCATCCCATCCGGCAGCCCACCTGCGAAGACACGCAGACGCTGTTGCCGTGATGATAGGGCATGAACACGCTTTCAATGCAGTTGCCGTCTTCCGCGGCAAAGAGATATTTCCGTGTGCCGTCCTTTTTGGAAGCCTGTACCGTGCGGATCTGCAGCGTATTCCATGCGCAGGCTTCCTGCAGTTTTTCCCGCAGCTGCCCGGGGAGATTGTGCATTTCTTCCGGTGTCTCCACCGTCTTTTCATGCAGCCATCCAAAGATCTGCTTCGCCCGGTAGGCCGGTTCCCCCAGTTTTGTCACAAACTGCGTCAGCTCCTCCAGTGTCAGCGATTTGATGTCCGTTTTCATTTAGCTGTCCTTCCTGAATTTCGAAATGAAAAAACCGTCGCAGTCATGGGTCCCCGGAAACAGCTGCAGAAAACCTTCGTTTACGCCGGGTTCCTTCTGCAGCGCTTCGCAGAGCAGCCGGGAAAATCCCACCGCCTGCAGTCCCTGCTGCGATGCCAGCCACCGGAAATTTTCATCGTTTTCTTTTTTATTCACTGTACAGGTGGAAAATACCAGCGTTCCGCCGGGCCTGACATAGCGCAGGGCATTGGAGAGTATCTGCCGCTGCAGCTTTGCCAGCGCCTCAATGTCTTCCTCCTGTACCCGGTATTTGATATCGCTTTTCCTGCCGATGACTCCCAACCCGGAACAGGGCAGATCCGCAATCACCAGATCAAAACCCGCTTCAAACGCAGGCACAAAGACGCAGGCGTCCCTGACCTGTACCTGTACCTGGGACAGTCCCAGCCGCCGGGCGTTTTCCTCGATCAGCGCCGTTTTCTTTTCCGTCAGATCGCAGGCAAGGACGCTGCCCGTTTCTCCTGTACGCATTGCCGCGTGCATGGCCTTCCCGCCGGGCGCCGCGCACAGATCCAGAATCCGGTCGCCGGGGCGGATGCCCGCCACGTCTCCCGCCAGTATGGAACTGGCGTCCTGTACCTGGTACCACCCTTTCTGAAAAGAAGAAAGCCCGGAAATATTTCCGGTACTTTGTAAAACCAGTGCCTCCGGGCAGTAGGGATGCACCGTAAGTGAAATATGTTCCTCGTTTAACAGCCTCCCGCAGGCGGCTGTGTCCGTTTTGGCCGTATTGACGCGCACCGTCGTCTTCGATTCCTGCAGAAACGCCTGCAGCATCTTCCGGGTTTTTTCCTCGCCGTAGGCTGCTTCCCACATGCGCACCAGCCACAGGGGCATGGCGAAGCGCAGAGACAGTTTTTTCAAAGGATCCGCCACATCCGAAAAATCCAGCAGCGACGCCCGGTTCCGGCACAGGTTCCGCAAGGTTCCGTTGACAAAACCTTTAAAATACCCCACGCCGTTTTGTACCGCCAGCCTGACCGACTCATTGCACACCGCCCGGTCCGGCACCGCGTCCATATACAGGATCTGGTACAGCCCCGTTTCCAGAATCAGCCGCACCTTAGGTTTTAATTTGGCGGGATCCTTGTCCACAAATCTGCGCAGAATCGCGTCCAGCTGCAGACGGGTGCTGACGGTTCCCGTCACCAGCCGCTTGATAAAGGCTTTTTCATTCCGGCCTGCCGCCGGGCAGGCGTCCAGCGCTTCTTTTAAAGCGGTATGCACGAAAGCACCCTCTTCTGTTTTCAGCAGAACTTCCAGCGCTATCTGTCTGGTGTTACATTCCTTCGCCATTTATGCTTCTCCCAGTCGGTCTCCTGCCGACAGCCCATTGCCCCGCAGGAAATCCG
This sequence comes from uncultured Lachnospiraceae bacterium, assembly GCA_947630875.1. Classification (GTDB taxonomy): domain Bacteria; phylum Bacillota; class Clostridia; order Lachnospirales; family Lachnospiraceae; genus CANRIM01. Next base: position 1,195 of record CANRJG010000061.1, on the reverse strand, counting down.
CCGCAGGCATCCGCTTCTTTCCTTCCGCCTGCAGTTCCTCCACTGCCAGGGCGTCTTGTCCGCAGGCGACGCAAAACTGCGTTTTTTCCACCGCAAATACCGTACCCGCAGGAAGTTTTTCCGTATTTTCTGTTACCCGTACCCGCCAGATTTTCAGCGTCTTTCCCTGATACCGGGTGTAACTGCCCGGCCAGGGGTCAAAGGCTCTGACCGCCAGGGCGATTTTTCCGGCAGGCTGCGTCCAGTCGATATTTCCCATTTCTTTGCGCAGCATGGCGGCATACGCGGTAGTGCTTTCCGCCGGCTGCGGCCTATAGACGGCCTGTCCCGCTTCGATCTGCTGCAGCGCCTCCACAATCAGCCGCGCACCTGCGGCAGACAGCTTGTCATGCAGCGAGCCGCCGGTTTCCGTCTCCGTAATCGGAACCTTTTCCTGCAGCATCATGTCCCCGGTATCCAGTCCTTCATTCATACGCATAATGGTGACGCCCGTTTCCTTCTGCCCGTCCAGAATACTCCACTGGATCGGCGCGGCCCCCCGGTAGGCGGGAAGCAGGGACGCATGAATATTAAGGCAGCCGTATTTCGGAATCGCCAGCAGCGACGCCGGCAGAATCTGCCCGTAAGCCGCCACCACGATCACGTCCGGCGCCAGAGCACGCAGATCTTCGATAAAAGCCGCATCTCCTGCCCGCTGGGGCTGCAGCACCAAAAGTCCATGCCGCCCCGCGCACTGCTTCACCGGCGATTCGCTGACCTGCTGTTTCCGTCCGCTTCGTTTGTCCGGCTGCGTCACCACAGCCAAAATTTCATGGTCTGCGCCAATCAGCGCTTCCAGCGCACCCACTGCGAAATCAGGGGTTCCCATGTAGACGATCCGCATCAGTCTTCCTCCGTTTCCACATCTTCCAGCGGGCCTTCCATGATATCCAGATAGAGCTTTCCGTCCAGATGATCGATTTCATGCAGCATGGCCCGGGCCAGCAGGTCCCGTCCTTCGATTTCCACCGGTTCCATATCTTCATTCAGACAGGATACCTTCGCGTAAGCAGGTCTTGTCACCTGTCCCTGTTTGCCGGGAACGCTCAGGCAGCCTTCCATGCCGGTCTGGGATTCCGCGGTTTCCACCACCACCGGATTAATCATGACGATGGGGCCTTCTCCGATATCCACCACGGCAATTCGTTTTAGGATG
>CANRJG010000060.1 GCA_947630875.1 uncultured Lachnospiraceae bacterium | reverse complement strand
ACCCTTGGGCCCGCCGCCGTGGAAGAAATGAAAAGCGAGGATTGGGATCTGACCCTGTTTTCCTGTACCATCAGCGGCCAGGCCCGGGTGACAGTGCGGTGCCGGCAGATCCGGACGGGGGATGGATGATGGCCTGTCATTTATTAAAGAAACATTGCCATGTAAAGGGGCAGATGCAGGATACCATCCTTTTCCATGACATCCTTTGGGTAGAGAATATAGGATGCGCCCAGCTTTTGAGAAAACTTTTTTCTGAATTTATCAAGCGAGGAATGGGATCGATAGTTACCTGATTTCACTTCAATCGGAGAAATCTTCTTTTCCCTGGAGATCAGAAAGTCAATTTCCATGTGATTCTCGCGGTTTACGCTGTCGCTTCGGGAGTAAAAATAGAGTTTATGTCCGTTCCTCCTGAGCATTTGCGCCACGATATTTTCCATGATCATGCCTTCATTGATGTCAAGCTTATCGAACAAAATCGCTTTGTAGAGTTCGTTGTCAGTGAACGCGCGATCCATAAACGTGTGCGTAACAAGGAGACCGGTATCGGCCATATAGCATTTCTGGGTTGCGTAATCTGCGCTCAGAGCAAGTCCGACAGTAGGATCTGTGGCATTCAGGCAGGCGTTTACAACCATTGCTTCGTTCAGCCAAATAAATGTGTCCTCATACGCGCGGAAACGGGCGTTTATGTTCAATGATGAAAGCCTGTACTTTTTCTCCTTTTTAGAAAGCTGTCCGGGGATACCGTCAAAGACGGCATAGACTTTTTTTTCATAACCGGAAGCAAATTTAGAAACATCATCTCGATACAAACGCAGAATCCGACGTTTAGCCTCGTCGGACGCCTCGAAATTTTTGCCGTCGATATACGCCAGAACGGATTGCGGCATCCCACCGACCAATACATATTGACGAAAGTCATTCATGATTTTCCGATGAAGGGCCTGGCCGAGCGGTTTTTGGGTTTCAAAGCATTTTTGAATCAGAGGAACCGTTGCTTCATCTCCCATTGCCCAAAGAAATTCTTCAAAATCCATTGGGAACATCTCAATGTGTTCTTCTTCGGAGGGGATGATGATATTCTCTGTATTTTTCTTCAGACGGATGAGCGAACCGGTTTCAAGATAATCATATCGCCCATCTGCGACGAGATACTTGATAAGCTGTCTCGCTCTCGGAAACTGCTGCACCTCGTCGAGGATAATCAGCGAGTTTCTCTTATAAAGAACGATGGAATAAAAAGCGCTGAGCTTTGCGAAAAAGAGATCCAGATCGTAGCTTTCGTAGAGGAAAAGGTCGAGAATATCCTGCGGCGCGTTTCCAAAATCAATGATAATATAGCTCTTATATTCCTGCTTCGCAAATTGCTCCGCAATAAAGCTTTTGCCGACACGGCGCGCGCCGTCAATCAGCAAGGCAGTGTGACCATTACTCTTCTGTCTCCAGGCGGAAAGCGCATCATATATTTTTCGCTTTAGCATCCAATATGCCCTCCAAAACGATTTGATATGCCTATTACAACACAAAAATCACGAAAAAGCAAGTGTTAGCAAAGATAATAATCACGAAAAAGCAGGCTCAAACAAGTAGAAAAAGCACGAAAAAGCAGGTTCGGAACAAACACCTGGGTGTTTGGCAAATATGTGCGGATTAGCGTGATTATTTTGAAAATATTCATGTGATTTAATGCAAAATTTCATATAAAATATATTGATTTTTACGTGAATATTCAATATACTGTTCGTGTATTGCAACGGGATCTGAAATGGGAGGGTCACTCATGTACCGCAAAATCATGCAATTTTTAGAAAACTGGAAGGAAAGCGCGCATCGCAAACCGCTGATTCTGCAGGGCGCCAGACAGGTGGGCAAGACCTACTGCATTTTGGAGTTTGGCCGCGCACATTATGAGAATGTTGCGTATTTCAATTTTGAAACAAATCCCAAACTTGCCGAAACCTTTGCGGAAAACATCAGCCCCGATTATCTGCTTCCTGTTCTATCGCATATCGCAGGGCAAACCATCGTCAGGGAAAAGACGCTGATCATCTTTGATGAAGTGCAGCTTTGTGAACGGGCGCTGACGGCGCTGAAATATTTTTGCGAAGACGCTCCCGATTATCATATTATCGCGGCGGGCAGCCTTTTGGGTGTGGCTGTCAACCGTACAAAATTTTCTTTTCCCGTGGGCAAAGTCGATATGAAAACGCTTTTCCCCATGGACATGGAAGAATTCATGCTGGCACTGGGAGAAGACGCTCTGGTAGAACAAATCAAAACCTGCTTCCAGACTGACGCACCACTGCCCTCTGCTTTGCATGATGCGGCGATGCTGCTTTATCGTCAGTATCTGATCGTCGGCGGTATGCCGGAGTGCGTCACGCAGTTCGCGCAGACAAAGGATTATGTCCTTGTGCGCCATATTCAGGATACCATTCTGACCAGTTATCTCAATGATATGAGCAAATATAATAATTTAAACGAAATCAAAAAAACGCGGCTGGTCTACGACAATATTACTGTACAGCTTTCTAAGAAAAATACACGATTTCAATATAAACTGATCAAAAAAGGCGGTCGGGCTTCCGAATTTGAAAACGCGATTGAATGGCTGATTCTCTCAGGAATCGTGTCACAGGTATTCAAGGTAGAGCAGGTGAAAAAGCCTCTGGAAAACTACCGCGACATTGACGCCTTCAAGATTTATGTTTCCGATCTCGGCCTGCTGGCCGCCAAGAAGGACCTGGCTGCGGATGATGTTCTCTATATGGTGGAGGAACTCAATGATTTTAAGGGCGGTCTGACGGAAAATTATGTGAATGTCCAGCTTCTCATCAACGGCTACCGGACTTTCTACTGGCAGTCCGAGCGGGGCGCGGAGATTGATTTTGTCATTCAGCGGGAAGGCAAACTCATTCCCATTGAGGTCAAGTCCGCGGACAACACCAGAGCTAAAAGTTTAAAAATCTATATGGACACTTTCCGCCCCGCTTATGCCATAAAGCTTTCTTCCAAAAACTTTGGGTTCGAAGACGGGAAAAAGATCGTGCCGCTCTATGCTGCATTTTGTATCTGAACAGTGCGGTAAGCCCCGGGAGTAAATAAAATGCAAGCTTTTTCATTTCATGTTCAGGCGTCCTTTTAGGTACTTCCAATGTCTCGGTCATCTCCTGCACTGTAATAGAAGCATTTGAGCGATTCAAGGCAAGGATTCTGTCCGCCAATCCGCCATCTTTTCCGCCAAACCGACTTCTAAACCGACATCCTTTCCGACATCCTGTCGGTTTGGAATTTTAGGCTGACTTATGAGGGCACTTTCGAGCGCCGGGAAATATACTCTGATACCAGTCCCCAGTATCTCGTATTTGGGAAGCTTTGCACCCAACGCTACGCATTCATCACATATCTTCTGAATCCCCTGTCCCCAGGTTTCTATATATCCCGCTCTGTAAAATACGTTGGCAATGTCAGGATTGTACGGTATGGAATCATGTGGCTGCATCAAGGTTTCCGCAGTCCACCCTTCAGGAAGGATACAGCGGTTGCTTATAATAATCTGTTCTTCTTCAATCCGTATCTGTATCGGAGTACCATGGATGTGTAAAATTGTGTATTTTCTATTGATTTTTTGCACAAAATTGTGTATGATAATTGTAAGGAGGCACGCAATGAATCAAAGAAAAATTGCAGTCAAAGATTTGCTCAATAACGGATACCATCTGAAACGGAGTGGTGGCAATCACGACATTTATTACAACCCGGATACAAAACATACCATCCCATTGAAACGCGGACATTTTGATGAAGATGACCTACGCTACATACAAAAAGAAATAAAACAGGGCAACAGATAATTAATCCGCCGCCACGAAAGGGAGATCATTATGAAATATATTTATACCGCCTTACTTGTACCAAATGAAACACAAACAAAATATTATTGCAGCGTCCCGGATCTTCCCGGTTGTATTACGACTGGCAGTTCACTGGACGACGCGATTGAAATGATTACTGACGCCGCAAGCGGATGGCTTGTCGTTGCGGAAGATGAAGGAAATACGATTCCAAAAGCGACCCCACAGAACCAATTAACGATTCCTCAGGATGCTGTCTGTTCCGTGATCCGCATTGATACGCTTGCTTACCGCGCCGCAACCGACACCAGAGCCGTCAGAAAAAATGTTTCCATTCCCGCATGGATGGCCAGACTTGCCGAAAAACGAGGTGTCAACTGTTCTCAAGTTTTGCAGGAAGGTCTGGAACATATTTTCAATCATTCCGCAGTCTGATTTTCCATTGGTAAGGCAATCCAGGAGGCGGCAGGTCATGGAACAGCAAAATAAACACCGCGTGATTGTATCGGAACGGGCAACACAAATGCTTGTTTCCCATGCCGCATTTGTCATATAATTGTCGAACAAAAAGCGAATATTCACTGAATTTTCGCTTTTTTACATTGACAAAGTGAAAAATATGGATATGATTATAGTTGTAAAACTATCGTTCATTTGGAGGAACGTCAATATGAATTACGAAACGGAAAATATAGAATTCAAATCCGGATTCACCGAAAAAATATATAAAGAGGTCATTGCATTTGCGAACACGGACGGCGGCGTTTTATATATCGGCATTGATAACAGCGGAAACACCGTCGGACTTGATAATGTTGATGATGAATACACCCGTATCACAAACGGGATTCGAGATGCTATCCTTCCCGATGTGTCGATGTTCGTGAAATATACTATTCAGGAAAATAAAGTTGTTCGCATTACAATAAGTGAGGGGACAAACAAGCCATATTATCTGCGTTCAAAAGGACTGAAGCCAGGCGGAGTTTATGTAAGGCAGGGGACCTCCAGCGTACAGGCATCCAGCGAGCAAATCCGTCAAATGATTAAGGAGAGCGACGGAGATGACTTTGAATCAATGCGTTCACTCGAGCAGAACCTGACTTTCACTTCTGCTGCCAATGCGTTTGGACGTTACAATATTGCATTTTCAGAAGAAAAACACCTGGCCCTGGGTATGATTCACAAGAACGATGGATTGTTTACAAATCTGGCATTGCTTATGTCCGATCAATGTCAGCATACAATTAAGGCCGCCGTGTTCGGAGATGATCAGAATACTATCTTTAAGGACAATCAGGAATTTAAGGGTTCGATATTCAGGCAAATTGATGAAGCATTTCACTATATTATGCTTAATAACCGTACATCTTCTGATTTCAGGGGACTGGAACGTATAGAAAAATCCGATTATCCTGAAGCCGCTTTGCGTGAAGCCCTGCTGAATTCGGTTGTTCACCGTGATTACGGCTTCAGCGGAAGCATTATTATTAATATTAACGACAGGCAAATGGAGTTTGTTTCTATCGGAGGACTTCTTCCCGGCTTAACGGCGGAAGATATTCGCAGCGGCATTTCTCAGCCGAGAAACAAGAATCTTGCCGAAGTATTCCATCGTCTGAAATTAATTGAAGCCTATGGTACCGGAATACGAAGAATTTATAAATTGTACGAGAACTGTTCTGTACAGCCTCGCATTGAAGTGACGCATAACACGTTCAAAATGATTTTGCCAAATATGCGCGTTGCTGAAACCTTGTCAGGCAACCCCTGCTTAACGCCTCAAAAGGAAAAAATCCTTGACTTCATTTCCCGCAGCGGTCAGATAACAGAAGCTGAAATTATGGAATTGCTTGGCATTAAAAGGACGAGGGCATATACACTTGCAAAGCAGATGTGCGATGAGAAATTGATGGTTTCGGTTGGCAGAGGCGCCAATAAGAAATACCTGCATTCCTATTAAGAAAAGATGAAAAAGCATATGAAAAAGAATTTATTCGCAATGTTACTTATACTTGCGCTTGCAGCGACCGGATTAAATCCCGGCATGACCGCACAGGCAAGCGAAACCGGCACAGAGGAGACTGTTTTGAATCCAATGCCGCCGCAGTTCTATGAATCGGAAGATTTATTTGATAAAACAGAAAATGGATATATAAGATCGTTCTTTAATAACGGCGCCATTTATATAGAAAACTATGATAATGATTTTAATATCATTTCCAGGGAGTCTTATGAAGTTGGAATGGAGCTTCCTTTGTTTGGCGGTTTTTACAGAGGCAGTGACGCTTTCTATATCATTGAGGGGCAAAACAATCTGGAAAAAAACAACGATAAAGAAATCATCCGGGTAATCAAATACGATTTCAACGGAAATCGTGTAGCTGCGGCGTCAATAAGCAACAAAGAAGGGATATGGGAGGCAGAGACAAGATATCCATTTAATTGGAGCAACCTGACCATAACGGAGTATGACGGAAATCTTTATATTGCGACCGGACATGAAGGATATGTAGACGCATCTGTCGGTCAGGGGCATCAGGGCCTTTATATGATAAGCGTTGATGAGAATACAATGGAAGGCGAATTTATTTTTGGCGATTTCTGGCATTCTTTTCAAAAATATCTTGCAAGTGATGCATCCGGATTATACTTATTAGAAGAAAGTGACGGCGACAGATGCACTACCGTAACAAAACTCGATTGGACTGATCTGAAAGAAAACTGGAATCCGGACTCGTCTGAATTTGAAAGCAGACACAGTGTTCTGGATTACGGCGGAGACAAAACTTCAGCATGGGCGATTCCTACCTATGCTTCGCCGGCCGGATTGGCATTATCAGATGATAGTGTATTGACGATTGGAACCAGTATCGACCAATCACGATATGCGGAAGATGGAGCCGGATACCTTCCGCGAAATCTTTATTTGACAGTTACTCCGAAAGCAGTTATGACAAAAGAAAATACTACGCTATATGAAGACCATGGCGACTGGGCAGTGATTACAAGGCCGGTGCATAACAAAGCCTCGGAAGCGACTTCCTTAAAATGGATAACGGAAGAACATGATAAAAATGGACAATATGTTTATAACGCCACTATCACAAAGATAAATGACGGCCGTTTTATAATCATGTGGATGCAATCCTGGGATGAAAATAGAGTGTCTGTATCAGAGAACGGCGCCCTTTCCGGCATCATAACGCACTATGTGTTTACAGACGGCAATGGTGAAATCGTCAGCCGGGAATATACTTTAAATGGAAATGCGTGCTGCCATCCCATTGTGGAAGGTTCGGACGTTGTTTTCTATTCTTACTGTAATACTGCGTTTGATTTTATCACCATAGATACCAAAACAGGAGAATACAGCATAAAAAAAACATACCGAATCATTCCCGGCGACGCAGACAGAAACGGTGCTGTAGATGCCAATGACGCGCTTCTTGTTTTGAGAATCGCAGCACGATTGATAGAATCAACACCGGAAACAGAAAGCATTGCTGATGTAGACGGAAACAAAACGGTGGATGCCAACGATGCGCTTCTGATCCTGCAGAAAGCCGCAAAGCTGATCGACAGATTCCCGGTTGAAGGATAAAAATTGACAATCGATATAAAGAATAAGCTTTTTATCTTTTTGCCAAAACCGGATTCACAAAGGGGTGTATGGATAAGGCGGCGGATATGGGTAATGTAACGCTTATTTTATATGATGATATGCTGAAAGCATGTGTTTGCGTCTTAAAATGTGCGTGAAGCACCTGTTATTCGCCCATGAAATGTGGGATTTTGATTGATATTCCCACATTTTTTGTGTATAATCATGGTGAGGAAATTTTGCAGGAGGCATTACAGATGTATCTGAGAAGAAAAGTCGATGCTTTTTTAGACGGGTGGAAAGCGGACGGCAACCGGAAACCGCTCATCATCAAAGGAAGCCGACAGATCGGGAAAACCGAATCCATTCTGCATTTTGCGGCCGCGAACTATGAAAACATCATTGAGATCAACTTTGTCCGGGACGAGAAGTACAAAGGGATCATTTCCGACGGTTACCGCGCTGCGGATATCATCAAAAACATTTCACTGATCGATCCGTCAAAAAAGTTCGTACCGGGCAAGACCCTGATCTTTTTCGATGAGATTACGGAGTTCCCGGAGATCTCCACGTCTCTGAAATTCTTCTGCACGGATGGACGGTTTGATGTCATTTGCAGCGGATCCATGCTGGGGGTCAATTATAAGAGAATCGAAAGCAACAGCGTAGGCTACAAAACGGACTACGAAATGTTTTCGATGGATTTTGAAGAATTTCTGTGGGCAAAAGGTTATGAAAATGATACTGTTCAAAATATGCTTGCCCATATGAAGAAACTTGCGCCCTTCAGCGAATTGGAAATGAACGTCTTTCACGCCCTGTTTCTGGATTACAATATTCTTGGCGGGATGCCGGCTGTGGTTGCGGAGTATATCGTGCGGAATACCTTTGAGGGCTCGCTGCAAACGCAGAAGCAGCTGATTGCGGACTATAAAGAGGACATTCGCAAATATGCTTCCGGCATCGATCAGACGAGAATCATCAATGTGTTTCACCGGATCGCGCCGCAGCTTGCCAGAGAAAACAGGAAATTCCAGATTTCCAAGGTCGCGTCCGGCGCACGGTTCCGGGACTATCGCGGATGTGCAGAGTGGCTCGCAGACGCCGGTATGGTCAATATTTGTTACTGTATGGAGTTCCCGGAGCTGCCCCTCGGCGGAAACTATGAGCCGGACATGTTTAAACTGTACTTTGCGGATACGGGGCTTTTGGTGTCTATGCTGGACGACGAATCCCAGGAAGATCTTCGAGCCAATAAAAACCTCGGCGTGTATAAAGGCGCTCTTTATGAAAACATGGTTGGCGAAGCGTTGATTAAGCAGGGATACAAGCTCTATTACTACCGAAAAGAGGATTCCACGCTGGAAGCAGATTTTTTCATTCGCTCGGCGGCCTCCCTGATTCCTATTGAGGTAAAGGCCAACAGCGGAAAATCAAAATCGATGAAAACCCTGATCGCACCGGAGCATTATCCCGATATCCGATACGGCATAAAGCTATCCAAAAACAACATCGGGCACGAAGGCAGCATTTACACCTTTCCCTATTTCTGCACATTCCTGTTAAAGCGGTTCATGGCGGATTTTCACGCTGTGGAAGAGGCCTTTTAGAAAGAAAAGCCCCCAGGCGAAACCGCCTGGGGACTGGATTTTCTGGCGGAGAGTGTGGGATTCGAACCCACGTGCCCAAAACTGGACAACCGCATTTCGAGTGCGGCTCGTTATGACCACTTCGATAACTCTCCATAGGTTGCGCGGACTGCCGTCTTTTTGACATCGCCCGCGCAGCTTTTTTATTATATCGCCGGATGCTTCAAATGTCAATCTCCGGCCGCTTCGTTTTTCTCCTCCTGATCGGAAAAGGCCGTTTCCCGTCCCGTATAATACACGGTCATGCCGCTTTCCACGGAATGGGTCAGCCAGACGTTTCCGCCGATCACCGCATGATCCCCAATCTTCGTACTGCCGCCCAGAATGGTGGCGCCGGCATAGATGACCACATGACTGCCGATGTCCGGATGCCGCTTGATGCCCTTGACAGGATTGCCGTTTTCGTCCAGCTCAAAGCTTTTTGCCCCCAGCGTTACGCCCTGGTACAGCTTCACGTGATCCCCGATGGTACAGGTTTCCCCGATGACTACC
>CANRJG010000059.1 GCA_947630875.1 uncultured Lachnospiraceae bacterium | reverse complement strand
ACCCTTGGGCCCGCCGCCGTGGAAGAAATGAAAAGCGAGGATTGGGATCTGACCCTGTTTTCCTGTACCATCAGCGGACAGGCCCGGGTGACGGCGCGCTGCCGGCAAATCCGGATGCAGGATGGATCCGGTCGATAGCACGAAATGCGAACGATCGAAGCATGAGTAATGTATATAAGAAAAAAGATCTGGTCGGCAGCCGGTACGGAAAGCTGACCGTTATAGAAGACTCCGGCAAACGATCCGGCAGCAGTATTCTTTGGCGCTGCCGGTGCGATTGCGGCGGTGAGATTTTAGCGATTCGTTCTCAGCTGAAAAACGGAATCGTGACGGACTGCGGCTGTGTGCCAAAACCGGACAGTTCACCGGTGACGGATCTGATCGGGCAGCGTTTCGGAAAGCTGACCGTAACAGGCGATTCCGGCGAACGAAAAGACGGAAGCATTTTATGGAACTGCAAATGCGATTGCGGAAAAGAAATTCTCTGCAGACGCTTTGAGCTGATCAGCCAAAGTATACAAAGCTGCGGATGTATGCCTAAACAGTATGCCTCGAAAAAGCAAAGGGAGGATCTAACCGGCCGGCAGTTTGGGGAACTGACGGTACTGCGGCCGGCGGAAAAGAATCAACGAAACCGTGTCTGCTGGGTGTGCCGGTGCAGCTGCGGCAAAGAATGTACTGTCTCCGCGCTGCATTTGAAAAGCGGGCACACCCGCAGCTGCGGATGCAAACGGTACGCAGGTTCGTTCAATAAAAAAGATATTACCGGCCAGCGGTTCGGCCGGCTCGTGGCGTTGTACCCGGTAACAAAAGATAATTCCTCCAAAAATACCTTCTGGCACTGCCGGTGTGACTGCGGCAATGAGCGGGATATCAACACTGTAAACCTGGTACAGGGGCGGACCCAGAGCTGTGGGTGTCAAAGACAGGAACAAAACACAAAAATGCATGAACATATGCATTATCAGGACAACACCTGTATTGAAGTGCTGAAGAAAATCCATAACGGGCAGCAGAATAACAAAAATGGATTTCGCGGACTGTTTCTCACCAAAAACGGAAAATATCGGGCAACCATTACCTTTCAGGGCGTCCATTATCACCTTGGGCATTTTTCCAATATGGAAGACGCTATACAGGCAAGGCTTGACGCAGAGGCTGTCATGCACGATGGCTATGTAGCAGCGTATGATAAATATCTGGAGCATGCGGAAAAAGATCCGGCGTGGGCGGAAGACAACCCATTTTATTACAAAGTATATCGTATAGGAGATAAGTTTCAAATCAGTACAAATCAAATTTGAACCGTAATCGAGTAGGGCAGATTTCCTCCGCCCTACTCGATCGTCGACCATGACCGGATCTGCGAGAGCAACCTGAACCGGCAGATCATTGCCACGTCAGATACCATCGGAAGATACAAAGTGGATGTGATGAAAGAACGGATGCTTTCCATCAATTCGGAAGTAAAAGTGGAAATGCTTTAAGGTTTGCCAGGATCGGCAGGATTGACATGCACCATGATGTGCTTGACCTTCATAAACCGTTTTTCAATGGCGTCATGGACCCGCTCCGCGATGGCGTGGCTTTCCCGCAGGGGCATGCTGCCGTCGGCGCTGATTTCGATATCAACATAGATTTTGTTGCCGAAGACCCGGGTATGAATCAGGTCTACACGGATGACGTCCGCCTGTTCCGCCGCGCACTGACAGATGGCGGCTTCCATTTCTTCACTGCAGGCGTGATCCACCATCTGGGAAATGGCGTCTCGGAAAATATCATAGGCTGCCTTGAAAATGAACAGGCAGATGATCAGCGTGGCAATGGTATCCAGCATCGGATATCCCATCCGGGCGCCTGCGACGCCTACCAGCGCGCCGACAGAAGACAGGGCGTCGCTGCGGTGATGCCAGGCGTCGGCCATCAGTGCGCCGGAATCCAGCCGCTTGGCGTAAAACCGGGTATACCAGTACATGGCTTCTTTGCAGACAATGGAAATCAGGGCGGCCACCAGCGCCAGTACGCCGGGAATGACGATATGCTGCCGGCTGTTTCCGCTGATTTTTTCCAGGGCAGTGTCGCCGATGAACAGGCCGCTGACCAGCAGAAGCACGGACAACACGATGGCGGCGACGCATTCGAAGCGTTCATGGCCGTAGGGATGGTCCTTGTCGGAGGCTTTCGCAGACAGTTTGACGCCGATGATCACAATGACGCTGCTGACCACATCAGAAGCGGAATGTACCGCATCGCTGATCATGGCGCCGGAATGTGCGAAAATACCGGCAAAGGCTTTAAAAGCGGACAAAGCTGCGTTGCCGATGATGCTGACAAGAGATACCTTGACAGCCGTTTTTTCATAGTGTGCATCCTCCGCCGAAAGGCGGAGATTTGTTTCTTTTGATTTTTTCATAGTAAACACCATTTCGCCGGAAAAGTCCGGAGATACAGAACAGGAACTTATATTTATTCCTACTTTTACACCTTATTCGTAGGATGTCAAGCAAAAACTGTTCCGGCGCCCTTTGGGAAGACCACAGGAAAAATGCGTAAATGATGCTGCCGTGGTTGACACGCGGCAGACAGTTGATTATAATAAGAAGAACCTGACACAAGGAGACCTGCGATCCGAAGGAAAGGTGCTTAAAATCCGTATGTAAGCTCCCGACTGTCGTGTCAGCCGGGGGTTTTTATTTTTCCCGAAAATCTCAGGTGAAATCATAAAAAGAGAGGTGCTGCGAATGGAAACAAGAGTCGCCGTCATTGGCATTATCGTAGAGAATCCGGATTCTGTGGAAGCGTTGAACAGCCTGCTTCATGATTACAGTGACATTATTATCGGACGTATGGGACTGCCCTACCGGGAGAAAAAAATTAATGTCATCAGCGTGGTGGTGGACGCGCCCCAGGATGTGATCTCGGCGCTGTCAGGCAAAATCGGAAATCTGCAGGGCGTCAGCGCAAAGGCGGCCTATTCCAATGTCATTACCCATGCATGAAGCGGTGATGCCGCTGGCAAAACAGCTGAAAGAGACCCATGCCCTTTCCCTTGCGGAATATGAAACCCTGATTCGATACCGGACGCCGGAAGCGGCGGCGTATCTGGCCGAAGAGGCAGTGAAGGTTCGGAAAGAGATCTACGGAAATGCGGTTTTTGTACGGGGACTGATTGAATTCAGCAATTACTGCAAAAACGACTGCCTGTACTGCGGCATTCGCAGAAGCAACAGGTCGGCTGAACGCTACCGGCTGCGGGATGAAGAGATCCTTGCCTGCTGTGATGAAGGATATGGGCTGGGATTTCGTACCTTTGTGCTGCAGAGCGGAGAGGACGGCGCGTATTCGGATGAGCGGCTGTGCGCCCTCATACGCCGGATCAAGGAGGCGCACCCGGACTGTGCGGTGACGCTTTCCATCGGCGAGCGCAGCTTTGCAAGTTATGAGAAGCTGTATCAGGCAGGCGCGGATCGATATCTTTTGCGGCATGAAACCGCAGATCAGGCCCATTATGAAACACTGCATCCGAAAGAAATGTCCTTTGCCCATCGGATGGAATGTCTGCAGGCCCTGCGGCAGATCGGTTATCAGACCGGCTGCGGATTTATGGTAGGATCGCCGGGGCAGACGCCCCATACCCTGGCCGAAGACCTGAAATTTGTGGAAAGCTTCCGGCCGGACATGTGCGGTATCGGGCCTTTCATCCCGCACCATGAAACGCCCTTTGCCAATGCAGCGGCAGGCACGGTGGAACTGACCTGTTACCTGCTGTCGATTCTGCGGCTGATTTATCCGCCGGTGCTGCTGCCGTCCACCACGGCTCTGGGCACCATCGATCCGAAAGGCAGAGAAAAAGGCATTCTGGCAGGGGCAAACGTACTGATGCCCAATCTGTCCCCGCGTACCGTGCGGAAAAAATATGATCTGTATGACAACAAAATCTGTACCGAGGAGGAGGCGGCGGAATGCCGCGGCTGCCTGGAGGCACGGATTTCCGCCATCGGTTACAAAATCGTAACGGACCGCGGAGACATTAGAAAATAAAAAGAAGAAGAGGAGAAAAGTTGTGGCAGTATATGATCCAAAATCATTAAAAGCAGAAGAATTTATTAACCATGAGGAAATCGAAGAGACCCTGCGCTACGCGGAGGAAAACAAGCACAACGTGGCTTTGATCGATGAAATACTCCAAAAGGCCCGTCCGCAGAAAACCGCCACCGGCGTGGTATGCAAAGGACTGACCCACCGGGAAGCTTCGGTGCTGCTGGCCTGCGATATTCCTGAAAAAATCGAAGAAATTTACAAAATTGCCGAGGAAATCAAGCTGGCGTTTTACGGCAACCGTATCGTGCTGTTTGCGCCGCTGTATTTGTCCAATTACTGTGTGAACGGCTGCGTTTACTGCCCGTATCATATGAAAAACAAGCATATCCCCCGCAAGAAGCTGACCCAGGAAGAAGTCCGTCAGGAGGTCATCGCGCTGCAGGATATGGGACACAAGCGTCTGGCCATCGAAGCGGGCGAGGATCCGAAAAACAATCCCATCGAATATATTCTGGAATGTATCAAAACCATTTACAGCATCAAACATAAAAATGGCGCGATCCGCCGTGTCAATGTCAATATCGCTGCCACCACGGTGGAAAATTACCGCAAATTAAAAGAAGCGGGCATCGGCACCTACATTCTGTTCCAGGAAACCTACCACAAAGAGAGTTATCTGAAGCTGCATCCCACGGGGCCGAAGCACGATTACGCTTACCATACCGAGGCCATGGACCGGGCCATGGAAGGCGGCATCGATGATGTGGGTCTGGGGGTATTGTTCGGGCTGGAACTGTATAAATACGAATTTGCCGGGCTGATTATGCACGCGGAGCACCTGGAAGCCGTACACGGCGTCGGCCCCCACACCATCAGTGTGCCCCGGATCAAACATGCCGATGATATCGATCCGGCGGCCTTTGACAATTCTATTTCCGATGAAATCTTTGAGAAGATTACGGCCTGCATCCGGCTGGCGGTGCCTTATACAGGCATGATTATTTCCACCCGGGAATCGGAAGCGGTGAGAAGTAAACTGCTGCGCCTCGGTATTTCCCAGGTCAGCGGCGGATCCCGTACCTCTGTGGGCGGTTACGCGGAAGAAGAGCGTCCCCATGACACCGAGCAGTTTGACGTTTCGGATCAGCGGAGCCTGGACGAAGTGGTTCGCTGGCTGATGGAAAACGGACATATTCCCTCGTTCTGTACGGCCTGCTACCGGGAAGGCCGCACGGGAGACCGGTTTATGAGTCTGTGCAAGAACGGGCAGATTTTAAACTGCTGTCATCCCAACGCGCTGATGACGCTGACGGAGTATCTGGTGGACTATGCCTCGGAAGAAACAAAGCAGGTAGGTTTTGCGCTGATCGATCGGGAGCTGGAAAAGATTCCGAAGGAAAAGGTAAGAGAAATCGCGCGGCAGAACATTGCGGATATCAAAAACAGCAATCGCCGGGATTTCAGATTCTGACATATACGAGAAAGATGCCGGGGTCAGGAAGATTTGACCCCGCGCTGTCTTTTTCGCAAACAACACAGGAGGGGGAAATGTAACATGGGATTGAATGACGCGGTAACGGCCGAGCGGCTGCATATCGGTTTTTTCGGCGTCCGTAACGCCGGAAAATCCAGCGTAGTCAATGCGGTGACGGGACAGGAACTTTCGGTGGTATCGGAGATTTTGGGAACCACCACGGATCCGGTGCGAAAAACAATGGAGCTGCTGCCTTTGGGGCCGGTGGTGATTATCGATACGCCCGGCATCGACGACGAAGGGGCACTGGGACAGCTGCGGGTGCAGAAGGCAAAGCAGGCGCTGGATTATACGGATGTGGCGGTGCTGGTGGCTGATGCCGCAAAGGGATTGTCAGCAGCGGACGAAACGCTGATCAGCGCGTTTCAGGAAAAGCAGACGCCGTTTATCATTGCATACAACAAATCGGATCTGCTGGAGGAAATTCCGTCGGCTGCCCCCGGCACTATCTATATCAGCGCGCTGCAGGGACAAAATATTTACGAACTGAAGGAAATGATCGGCAGTCTGCAGAAAAAAGTCCAGAAGGACAAACCCATTGCCGCGGATCTGCTGTCGCCGGGCGAACTGGCAGTGCTGGTGGTGCCCATCGATTCCGCCGCCCCCAAAGGACGGCTGATTTTGCCCCAGCAGCAGACGATCCGGGATTTGCTGGATCACGGAAACAGCGCAGTGGTCTGCAGAGAAACGGAACTGGCCGAAACCCTGGACAAACTGACGGAACCGCCGAAAATCGTGATTACGGATTCTCAGGCTTTTGGAAAGGTGGCAAAGATCGTGCCGGAAACGGTGTTGCTGACTTCCTTTTCAATTTTATTTGCCCGGTACAAAGGGAGTCTGGAAACCCTCACGGAAGGCGCGGCCATGCTGGACCGGCTGGAGGATCATGATACGGTGCTGATTTCTGAAGGCTGTACCCACCACAGACAGTGCGACGATATCGGAACGGTGAAGCTGCCGAACTGGCTGCTGGCGTACACCGGGAAAAAACTGCAGTTTGCGTTTTCTTCGGGAACCGAATTTCCCCGGGATCTGACGCCCTACCGGATGGTGATTCACTGCGGCGGCTGTATGCTGAATGAAAAAGAAATGAAAAGCCGTATGGCCCATGCGAAAGAACAGGCGGTGCCTATGACCAATTACGGCGTGGCGATTGCCCAGATGCACGGCATTTTACGCCGCAGTCTGGCGCCGTTTCCGGACATTTTACGGAAACTGGGATAAATCTTCCGCATAAGATCAACGGAGTGGAAAAACGGAGCGTTTTCAGATTTGCAGGATATGATAAATGCCCCAGGCCACGCCGTCTGCATCGAAATCCTTTGTGACGGCGTCCGCCGCCGCTTTGCAGGCGGGGGTGGCGTTTTCTACGGCAATGCCGCAGCCCACGAAAGAAAGCAGATCCGTATCATTGTCCGCGTCCCCAAAAGCCGCAGTTTGAGACGGCGACAGGTGCAGCAGCTCTGTGACGTAGCGGATGCCGGCGTGCTTGCCGGACTGCCGGTCGGAAATCTCGATGAGGTGCGGCACAGAGGAAGTAATATAAATGTCCGGAATGGCGGCGGCAAGCATACCCCAGAGGCGGGTTTTCGTCGCCTCTGCCGCCACCAGCAGATCGATACATTCCAGATTGTCGATATGGGAAAGAATGAAGGCACGGATATCGGAAACCGGGTGTCTGGTGCTTTGAATATAGGCCACGGCCTGTTCGGAGGCGCCGTAGGCCACAGGATTATCTATGTAAGCGGCATCGGCGTAGGCAATGCCGTCCACAAAGGCTTCCAGCAGCACCGGTTCTGCTTCGGTGAGATTCAAAATGGAACGGACGGCAGACGGAGAAAGGCTGAAAGCATGGATTCTGCGGGCAGTAGGTAAATGGTATACGGCAGCGCCGTTGGAGGTAATGGCGTATTCAATACCGGGAACAGTCACGACGTCTTCCGGCAGGGAGGCAAAGCCCCGGCCGCTGGCAATGACGATGTGCACGCCTTTGGAAATGGCATATTCCAGCGCGGCGCGGTTGCCGGCGGACAGACGCCCCTGGGCGTTCAGCGTGGTACGGTCCAGATCCAGTGCGATACATTTGATATCCATAGCACAAGCCTCCTTTGCAGAAAATGCAGAATACTTATTTTATTGTAACACCAAAGGGCAGTATTTCACAACAGGAAAGACCGCGGAAAGCATATTTTAGGCTTGCAGTGCGGTCTTTTTTTCGCTATGATGGATAGGAATTGTAAAAACAGGAAAAAGGAAATGAATTATGATATATCAGAATGTTTTGGATGCGGTCGGCCATACGCCGATGATACAGCTGAATCACATGGTGGGAAAAGACGCGGCCCGGGTGCTGGTCAAATATGAGGGTCTTAATGTCGGCGGGTCTATCAAAACCCGGGTGGCGTATAACATGATCCTGGAAGCGGAACGGCAGGGCAAACTGAAACCGGATACGATTATTGTGGAGCCCACTTCCGGCAATCAGGGGATCGGGCTGGCGCTGGTGGGCGCAGTGAGAGGGTACCGGGTACGGATTATCATGCCGGATTCCGTCAGCCTTGAGCGCAGAAAACTGATGCGGCATTACGGCGCGGAAGTGATTCTGGTGCATGACGCGGGCAATATCGGCGCAGCCATCGACGAGTGTCTGCAGATGGCGCTTCGCATGGAGCGGGAGGAACCCAATGTATTTGTACCCCAGCAGTTTTCCAATCCTGCCAATCCTATGATCCACAGGCATCAGACCGGTCTGGAAATCTTAGAGCAGGTAGGCGGCCCCATCGACGGCTTCTGCTCCGGCATTGGTACGGGCGGTACGCTGACCGGTATCGGAGAAACCCTGAAAGCCTTAAATCCCCATATGACCATTTGGGCAGTGGAACCGGAAAATGCGGCGATTCTTGCGGGCGGTACTGTTGGTACGCACCTGCAGATGGGTATCGGCGACGGGCTGATCCCGGAAATCCTCAATCAGAATATTTATGAAGATATCTACATTGTTTCGGATGGAGAAGCTCTTTCTACTGCCAGAGACCTGGCGCGGAAAGAGGGCCTGATGTGCGGCATCTCTTCCGGCACCAATGTAGCAGCGGCCATTTCTCTGGCCAGAAAGTTAGGCCCCGGGAAAACCGTGGTCACCATTCTTCCCGATACGGCGGAACGGTATTTCTCCACACCCTTGTTTGACGGGGAATAACAATCAAAATGAAACGGAGGAAACAAGATATGAAATCCCTGAAAATGAACATTCCTATGATTTTACTGGTTTTATTTGAGGCGGCTGTCGGCATTTTTCTGCTGCGGGACCCGGAAACCTTCACAAAAGTGGTGGTGACTTTGTTCGGTATAATCCTGCTGACCATCGGCGTGACCTACCTGATCCGTTATCTGCGGGCCAGAAAAGAAGGAATCAATGACGCTCTGGCAATGCTGATTGCGGTGGTCACCCTGGCCATCGGCGCGGTCTGCACCTTTGCCTCCGGCGCCGTCATAGGCCTTTTGGCTGCAGTTGCCGTGATTTACGGCGTTGTGCTGATTATCTGCGGCATCTATAAACTGCAGAGCTATTTCCTGATGAAAAAAGCAGAGTTTCCGGTATCTGCCCTGAGCATGATCAGCGGTGTGCTGGCCATTCTGTTAGGTGTGGTTGTTGTGGCGTATCCGAAAGACGCGGCTTTTTCTGTATGGCAGCTGGCGGGCATCGTACTGATCGTGGAAGCAGTCATGGATCTGGTATCGCTGATCCGGACATTTGGCTTACATAAAGACACGGAGTAATGGAAAAACCAGTTTACTCCGCATCCTTCCGGCAGCGTGCTGCCTGCATCATAATGGCACATTCCATGCGCTTCAAAAAGAGTTTGCAGCCATATTCGTAGGTGCCGGTGATGCTGCCCGTGGCATGATACGCGTTGGCAGCGCATCCGCCGGAACAGTAGAGCTTTCCCCAGCAGTCGGCGCAGTCCGGCCGGGCGTAGACGTTACAGCGCCTGAAGGTATCGCGCAGTTCGGTATTGGTCACGCCGTCCCACACATTGCCCATCCGGTAGCTCTCGTCGCCCACAAACTGGTGGCAGGGAT
>CANRJG010000058.1 GCA_947630875.1 uncultured Lachnospiraceae bacterium | reverse complement strand
CTGGCACTCCACAGCCAATAGCCGCCGCCCAGATTCATCCTGCGATTCAGCACAAAGGTAGCCGCAAAGAAAAGCGAGGCAAGCATCCCCAAAAAAACACATTTTTTCATTCATCTATACCTCATTAAATTTCGATTTTTCAGCTGCGCAAAAATTCCAGCACTGCCCGATTAAACTCTGCGGGACGCTGATATGCAATAAAATGATTTCCCTTGATCAATTGGAGTTTTGCGTCCGGAATCCCTGCCGCAATCTGTCTTGTGTGTTCTTCCCGGATCATGTCCCTGGTTCCGGCAATGACAAAAGTTTTCGCCTGTATTTTCTGCAGTTCCTCCGGCCGCACATTCGGATCATTGACCATGAGACCCAGCATCTCTGCACGTTTTTTTGCAGCATCGCTTCCGGCAGAAAAGTGTTTTGCAATTTTGTAGCCGATTTCAATGGGAATTTGCACCGTTTTCTTTACGCCACCTGCATTCAGATTTGCTCCGTTCAATATCAGCCGAAGTACACGTTCCGGATATTGCATGGCAAACACCATGGCGATATTTCCGCCATCGGAAAAGCCGAGCAGATGCGCCTTTTCAATCTGATGCGCGTCCATAAACATACGCAAATCCTCTGCAAACTGCCGGATGGTAAAAGGTTTCGTACCTCTTGGCGTCTGCCCGTGTCCTCTGGTATCGATCGCATATACATGATAATATTTCGAGAATGCTTCGATTTGTTCCCGGAAACAACCGGCATTTTCACCGTTCCCGTGTAAAAGAATCAGAGGTTCTCCCTGCCCTTTTTCAAGGAAAAAATGTTGAATGTCCATTTTTATTCCTTTCGGATCTCCCATGAAGCATCCCGGTCGCACAAAAACACCGCCATGCCCATATCATAGGCTGAAATCGGCTGTCCAAAGACTTCCGCTGGCGCTCCTTCTGCCTGACCGGCCAGGATTTGTTCTGCCGCAGCAGCAAGCTTAGGGATCAGCGCCGGTGAAACCGGGCAGCTTCCGTGGGAAGGATAGATTTCGTCAAAAAGGCCTGTCATCTTTTCCAGCCGATGCAGACTGTGCACGTAAGCGTGCATTTCCCGGCATGGTCCGAACATGAAAATCCGCCCGTCCTGCACCGGATCACCGGAAAACAGCCGCCGGTTCCTTTCATCCAGCACCGCGATACTGCCCGGCGTATGCCCGGGCAGGGCGATTATGCGAAGCGTCCGGTCTCCCAGATCAAGGACATCGCCGTCCCAGACCGGCAGGATGCGCCCGTTTCGCTTTTGTTTTCCGTAATAATTCACACACTCCGCCGGATGCATATAAAAAGCATCAAATTCTTTGTTACTGCAAATATGATCCGGGTCGGCGTGGGTATTGAGCAGGGAAAGGGGCAGGTCGGTGTATTCCTGCGCCACTTCCCTGGCGTTGCTTGTCTGCATACCGCTGTCA
Source organism: uncultured Lachnospiraceae bacterium (assembly GCA_947630875.1). Taxonomy (GTDB): domain Bacteria; phylum Bacillota; class Clostridia; order Lachnospirales; family Lachnospiraceae; genus CANRIM01. The sequence goes on along the minus strand of CANRJG010000058.1, from coordinate 8,634 downwards.
ATGAGCAGCGCACATTCGTTTCCCGTCAGCAGGAAAAAACGAACGCCCTCTTCTTCAAAACGCCATGTCTGTTCATCTATTTTGATTGGTTTTACCATCCTGGTTCTCCTTTTTTTTGTAAGCACAGTACATTTTCCCATAGGGCGACAGGATCCGCTCAGTTGGAAACTTCAAACTGCGCATTATAAAGGCTGGCATAAAATCCGTCCTGCGCAAGGAGCGACTGATGCGTTCCCTGTTCCACGATATCCCCGTCCCGCATCACCAGGACAAGGTCTGCGTTGCGGATCGTAGACAGCCGATGGGCAATCACAAAGGAGGTTCTGTCTTTCAGCAGGGTGTCCATAGCCTTCTGAATGAGATGTTCCGTACGCGTATCCACCGATGAAGTCGCTTCGTCCAGAATCATGATCGGATTATCCGCAAGGATTGCCCGGGCAATGGTAATGAGCTGCTTCTGCCCCTGAGAAATATTGGTAGCTTCCTCATTAATCTCCATCTGGTAACCGCCAGGCAGTGCGCGGATAAAATGATCGGCCCGTGCCAGTTTGGCAGCTTTTCTCACCTCATCGTCTGTGGCGTCAAGCCGTCCGTACCGAATATTTTCCATGATCGTCCCATGGAACAGCCAGGTATCCTGCAGCACCATTCCAAAGCCATCCCGCAGTGCATTACGGTCAAACGCTTTCACGTTATGCCCATCCAGCCGGATGCTGCCGGCGTCTACGTCATAAAACCGCATGAGCAGCTTCACCATAGTGGTTTTGCCTGCTCCGGTGGGCCCTACGATCGCCACCATCTGTCCGGATTTGATTTCACTGGTAAAATCGTGAATGACCGGCTTATCCGGAAGATATCCGAATCGAACATGGTCAAAAATGACGTCGCCCCGGATTACCTCCGGACTGACCGGATCGGCCACCTGCAGGGATTCTTCGTCTTCGTTCAAAAATTCGAAGATACGCTCCGCCGCCGCGGCCATGGACTGCAGCATATTCGACACCTGGGCCATCTGCGTGATGGGCTGCGTAAATCGTTTCACATACTGGACAAAAGCCACGATGTCGCCGATGGCAATGGTTCCCGCTGCCGCCAGCATCGCGCCGGACACAGCCACCGCCACATATCCCAGGTTGCTCACAAAGTTCATAATGGGCTGCATCAGGCCGGAAAGAAACTGGCTTTTCCATGCCGATTCGTACAAAACGCCGTTGGTCTCGTCAAACGCGTTCATTTCCGCTTCTTCCCGGTTGAACGCCTTGACCACATCATGGCCGGAAAATGTCTCCTCAATATGCCCGTCGATTTTTCCCAGATAAACCTGCTGAGCCATGAAATACTTCTGACTTTTCTTTACGATGCCAAATACCAGCAGCGCGGAAACAGGCAGAATCAAAAGGGTAATCAGTGTCATCAGCGGGGAAATGGTCAGCATCATAACGACGACGCCCACCAGCGTACAGACCCCGGTAATCAGCTGCGTGACCGACTGGTTCAGGCTCATGGCCAGCGTATCCACGTCATTGGTAATACGGCTTAAGATATCTCCCACTGCATTCCGTTCAAAATATGCCAGCGGCATACGATTGATCTTCTCGCTGATATCTTTGCGCATCCGGTAACTCATTTTCTGGCTCATTTCCGTCATGATCAGCCCCTGGGCACAGGACAATACCGCGCACAGCCCATACAGTCCCATTAAAATGAGCAGAATGTGTCCCACCTTGCCAAAATCGATGGATCCGGTGCCTGTGAGTTTGGCAATCAGACCGTTAAACAGTTCTGTCGTGGCGTTTCCCAGTATTTTCGGACCGATGACATTAAACACGGTGGAAGCGGCGGCAAAAATCATAACCGCGATCAGGCCGATCTTGAATGCGCCCATATAGCGCCAGAGATTCCTGATGGTGCCTTTAAAATCCTTTGCCTTTTCTCCGGGCATTCCCCGGCGTCCTCTTCTTGCTGGCGACATATCACTGCACCCCCTTTAAATCCCGGGCAATCTCAGCTTCAGACAGTTGTCCGCGGGCAATTTCCATATATGTATCACAATTTTGCAGCAGTTCCGTATGTGTACCCTTTCCTACGATCCGGCCCTCATCCATGACAAGGATCTGATCCGCATGTAAAATCGTGGAAATACGCTGGGCAACAATAATCACCGCAGCAGAACCGGTTTCCCTGGCCAGCGCGGCACGCAGCGCCGCATCCGTCTTATAATCCAGTGCGGAAAAGGAATCATCAAAGAGAAAGATTTTCGGATGTTTGGCAATGGCACGGGCAATCGCAAGCCGCTGGCGCTGACCGCCGGACACATTGGAACCATTCTGCGCTACCGAAGACTGGAATCCATCCGTCTTTTCCTCGATAAATTCCGTGGCCTGCGCAATGCGGGCAGCACTTGTCATGTCTTCGTCGGTAATATCTTCGCCACCATACTTCAGATTGCTCTCAATGGTGCCGGAAAACAGTTTTCCCTTCTGCGGCACATAACCGATGACGCTGCGCAGTTTCTTCTGACTGATCTCGCGAATATCTACATCATCCAGTGTGATACTGCCTTCCGTCACATCGTAAAACCGGGGAATCAGATGCAGCAGCGTAGACTTGCCGCAGCCGGTAGAGCCAATGATAGCCGTGGTTTTCCCGGGTTCCGCCGTAAAATCAATATGGGCCAGCACCGGATCATCCGCCCCCGGATACGAAAAGCTCACATCATGGAAAGACAATTTTCCCTGCACTTCACCCATTTCCGCATCCTTTGTGACCTTCGCATCCTGCAGCGACACAGGCGTATCCAGCACTTCCTGAATACGATCCGCCGCAACCCCGGCCCGGGGAAGCATAATAGAAATCATGGACAGCATCAAAAATGACATGATAATGACCATCGAATAAGTGATAAACGCCGTGAGGTCGCCCACCTGAATGGTGCCTTGATCCACCCCATGGCCCCCTACCCATACAATCAGCACGGAAACGCCATTCATAATCAGCATCATAACCGGCATCATAAAGGTCATGGTCCGCTGAGTAAACAGCTGAGTATGCATCAGTTCTGTATTGGCATGGTCAAATCTGTTTTCTTCATAAGCCTGCCGCCGGAATGCCCGAATGGGCATCACGCCGGACAATATTTCACGGGAGACCAGATTGAGCTTATCCACCAGCGCCTGCATCATCTTAAATTTGGGATAGGCCACTGCAAACAGCACCGCGATACAAATTCCCAGAGCAATCACTGCCGCTACAATAATCCAGCTCATGGATGAACCGGTCTGGATAACCTTAATCACACCGGCGACGGCCAAAATCGGCGCATATGTCACCATGCGCAGCAGCATGACAATGAGCATCTGCACTTGCTGAATATCATTGGTACATCGGGTAATCAGGCTGGCTGTAGAAAATTTTTCTATCTCCGCACTGGTAAAGCCCATTACCTTCGAAAAAAGCTGTTTCCGCAGGTCCCGGCCGATGCCAGCCGAAACCACAGAGGCAATGTAACCCGTTAAAACCGCCACCACGGCCATGACCGCTGCCATGGCCAGCATCTTGCCGCCCACCTTCCACAGGTACTGATTCCGGATATGCTCCACATCAGCGCCCTGGGCTTCATATTCAGAGGACACATACTCCACTGCCACCTGCTCCAGAAAGTCGTCTGTCAGATTTTCCATCTGGGAAATTTTTTCCTGCAGCTGGTTCTGAATGTCTGCACGGGAAAGCATTCCGGCATCAAATGCCTGCTCCATCTGCGCCAGGATAGCGTCGCCGCCCTCGGCATTCTGCATCTGATAGACTGCGCTTTCCGGCAAAAGCAGCAAATGATTCAGCGCCTCTCTGTCCGCATCCTGATCCAGTGTGCGAATACCTTTCGAATCCGCCGAACCGTAGGCCGCCTCTGCCTGGGAAGCATCTGCATCCGTCATAAACAGTTCCAGCGTTTTCAGACGATCCGCCCGGATGGTTTCGGGCACTGCGTCTTCTATACCGCCCTGCTGCAGACCCACATTCAACAGATCGCTGGTATAGGAAGGCAAAGCCAGGTCACAGTAAGCCTGCACAATCAGCAGGAGCACAATGATGACCACGGCTGTCTTTGCCCTTAATAAAAATCGAAAAATATTTTTCATATCATCAAAAATCCCTTCTAATTTTTTATCTTTTTGATCTGTTCCGCGTTATTCCCAATGATTGTAAGGCAACGCTGCATCGCTTTTTTATCTTCCGTCGTCAGGCCTTCTTCCAGCATCTTTGCAAGATCCGTCCCTGCCTGACAGCAGCGGGCAATAATGGGCGCGGATTTTTCCGTACAAACCAGCCGCACCTTTCTCCGGTCGCCTTCCACCGGCTGCCGCTCCAGGTACCCCTCTGTCACCAGCTTATTGATATTAATGGACAAAATATTTTCCTTAAATCCGTGACAGAGGCTGATATCTTTTGCTGTACACTGATCCGGGTGATCTGCCAGAAACAAAAGAATATCCAAAGCCATCTGCGGCATACCCAGTTCACGGGAAATCGGCTTGAAATAATGCTCATGGGCCTCAATCACGCTACGCCAGACTGCCATGTTGTTTTCTGCTTCCATGCTTTTCCCTTCTTTTCTGTAAATATGAATTATTCAAATTTGAACTTTTCAAATTATAAGCAATTATAACCGTAATGTCAAGATATAAAATTATGCGGATCATCAACCGGATGCCCTATATCTTAGAAATGAATCTTGACGGGGAGAAACTGACAGAGATTACCGAGCACTGCTATGTGGAAAAATAGAGTAGCTCTGGAACATACATTCCAGAGCTGACATATTCTCCATTTGTTCAACTGCAATTTCGACTCGAAGTGCTCTCTCCCCTCTCCTATCCGAGTATTTTAATAGTTAGTCTTTTAGTCTATTTTCTATGTCCGAAGCACTATACAACACATCTGTTACGATCACTCTATCATCCTTAATAACATAAAACACAGAATAATTGTCCACTAACATTCTATGAATTCCCTTTGAGTGTTCTGGCTCTGAATCCATAATTCGAAAACGCTCTGGAAAAACATCAAGCTTTATTATCTCATCAGCAATCCGGTTATACTGTCCCATTGCGTTTTCTGGTGCAAGCAACACATAGGCGATATGATTATAAATATGCTCCATATCTGCCAGTGCTTCATCAGTAATCTCAACTGTATACTGCTTCATGCTAATGGTTCTCCTTAAATTTAGCAAACGCACTCGCTGCATTTTTCACTTTCCCGGCCTCTATATCATCATAACCTCTTTGCAACTTTGCATGAAGTTCCTCTGTTGTCATTAAATCCACATTAATTGAATCAGGTGCTTTTGGCAAAGTCACCGCAAAAGGAATACCACCAGTAAGAGAAATTTGATTTAAATACATATCTATTGCCGTAGACATCGGTATGCCAAGTCTTGATAATATTTCTTCTGCACGACCTTTCACAATAGGATTTACTCTTAAATTTAATGTTGCTGTCTTTTCCATAGTCAAATACCTCCTATCGTTCATATTGTAACGCATATGCCGTTACATTTCAAGCATTTCTATATGATCTACTTTATCTCTTTTTCTTTCAAGCATTTCGCGGTTGGGTTCCACAGCCGTCACCTCGTTACATTTTTCCAGATGATTTGCAGTCACGCCAAAACCGCTGCCAAAATCCAGAACTTTTCTGTTTTGAAAAGCAAGATTGTGCCAAACCAATCTGTAAAACAATCGTCCCCATGGCGAATTGATAGACTCCAGATAGCCGTTAATGTTCATCATTAGTCCCCCGTTTGAATATCGAAAATCATCATTTCGAAGGTTTTTCCCATTTTGATTATTATAAATATTACTCTTATCTACTGATACATCTGCTTTTCCCCGTTACATTTTCTACCACCAGCTTAAAGACCTTTGTCCGCGGCATTGCCGCCTGATCAAACACAAACGCATCCTGATGGTAATGCTGCATGATGCTACACAAAGCATTGTACTTTTCATCATCCGAGAGCATTTCAATGTGCCCCTGTCCGATCACGCTCTCATAATCCATTGTACAATATCCGCGTTCGGCGTCTGTCACCAGCCTATGACTGCAATCCATTTCAAAACTGGCTCTGTTATCTTTTTCAATCAGATCATATTTTGTGCCTTCCATCGCTCCATGGAAATACAACGCAATCTTTCCTTCTTTTATACACATTCCGAAATTCAGCGGCAATATGTAAGGATATCCATTGTTGTTTAAAGCAATTCTGCATACGTCACACTTTTCCATAATTGCTACAATATCTTCAAATTCTTTTACTTCTCTGTCTGAACGACGCATTTTTCCACTTCCTTTTTTACGTAAAATACCGTTTTTATCATGTGAGTAATCCCAGTAAATCCGGAATATCTATCTTTAGAGTTTCATAAACAATATCCAAGTCAACATTTCCATAATCGTGCACAATTCTATTTCTCAGCCCATATAACGCGCTCCACGGGATATTACCTCTAGTTCGCTTATAATCATCTGTAAGTTTCCTTGCATTTTCGGAAATTTGAATCATGCGAAAAAGCATTGAATCCAGTAATATCTCATTCGTATTCAGTTCCTCTATATCTACATTTTTCATATGTCTGGTAATAAAATCCAAATCCTGCTTAATTTTATGAATATAATAATCGTCATTTTTCAGATTACCCATATATTTTAACGCCTTCTTTCAGTATTTCTTTCGTCAGTTCCAAATTATCTTTCAGTTGATTCATATCCAAAACATCTACTTTTTTATGAAGTGCATTCCTTATTTCTTCAACAAGTCCATAGTACTTTAATCCTTTTATATTTGCCGAAATCAATAGGTCCACATCACTGGTCGGAACCGCTTTATGCTTGGCATAGGAGCCAAAAAGGTAACAGAAATTAATATCGTATTTTTCAAATACCTGTGCGCATTTTCGCTTTATATCATCCACATCTAAAAGCCCGTGGTTCTCATCAACAGGATTAATCTGTTTCAATTTATCCAAAATGTAATTATATTTTAAAGTGCCCGTTTTATTAATATCATTTTCGTATGTCTTATATGATCGCAGAGAAATTCCTACCAATTCTGAAACCTGCTTTTGGGTCATTTTCTTTTCTATTCTTAATTGTTTCAAGGTTTCCATTTCTGCACCTCCAAAATAATTTTAGTGCAAAATTTGCACTTTGTCAACTTATTGATGCAAAATTTGCACTATTTAGAAACATATCATTATTATTTCAGATAATCAAAAAGTCATACTCCTGCATTTTCTACTTCTCGCTGTATTTCTTCGTAATATACAAACTGTAAATTGCCATTACAGCTATTGTTTCTATCATCACGCCCAAAACAGATAATAAAATATACACCGTGTTTTGGCCGCCAAGCATTGGCAGTCCCAACAGGTTGAAAATGATACCATATGTAATCCACAATTTGCCCACAGCATGATTATACGCTTTTATATTTCGCACGGGGACGGGATCTGTATTTGTCCAAAAGTGCACCGCTTTTTTTGAGAAAAAGGCACTGATCCCAAGTCCGATCACAAAACTACCACATAGTGTCCATACCAGAAAACCGATCAATATTCCGTTCATTTCATGATTCTCCATTTTTAACCGGTTTCCCGCAGAATGCTTCCATCGCCTTCTCATTTTCCGGCTTCTGTTTCCGTTTCGGCTCTATTAGCCACAGTGTCGGCACATCGCCGGCTGCTCCCAGAAGCGATCTGAGTGCAGCGAAAGTTTTTTCAGCGCTTCCGCCCAGGCTGCATGCCGCAAAAGCAAAATGTTTTCCCTCCAGATTCTCCGTCTGAATAAACGTCCGAAGCGGCGGTGTGACCGTGCCTGCCCAGACCGGCGTCACGAATACGATCTGTTCATACTGCGCAAGGTCAACTTTATACGGCTCCAACGCCGGGGCCTCTTTTATGACAGCACTGCCGCCTCCAAAGAAATATTTTCGAAACCCTTTCTCCGGATATGCCTTCTTTGGCACCAGCCGCAGCATATCCGCGGAAAGTGCGGCCGATATCCGCTCCGCCATCCACCGGGCATTTCCACTCTGAGAATAATACACAACAAGCGTTTTCATTTTCGTTCTCCTATTATTAATGTATCGGCACGCGCGCCTGGGGCGCACCTGCCATGTCGTCGGAAGGCATTTAAAATTATGCTTCGCATAAGCCTTCCTCCTTTGATAGCTTCTCTTATTCTTAATCTATCTATTAATTTCTTTACAAATTCAGGATTCGTTTTTGAACAATCTCTTATCGATTCATTCTCATACGGTGTCATCTTAACTGTCAGAACAAATCACTGTGCGCCCCGCTGCGAGCCAATGTCAACACCAGAACTTCGTCCTCAATGCGATAGACCAATAACCAATCAGGTTGAATGTGACATTCTCTGTACCCTGCCCAGTTTCCCGTCAGTGGATGGTCTTTATTCTTGTCCGGCAGCGTTTCACCCATAGCCAAAGCAGCAACAACGTCTTCCAACAGGCTGATTCTTAATCCTCGTTTCATTGCCAGCTACTACAATATATTTATGGTTAATACCCCTTACAGCCAGTAAGGAATTACCCATCTTGTTGCTTAAGCTGTTAGA
>CANRJG010000057.1 GCA_947630875.1 uncultured Lachnospiraceae bacterium | reverse complement strand
GGCAAGACCGTTGCACAGATCAAGCAGTTCTGTTCAGATCTGCATGAATTCAACCCGATGATGGGACACCGCGGATGCCGGCTTTCAGTAACTTATCCGGAAATCGCGCGGATGCAGACCAAAGCGGTGATCAAAGCGGCCATTAACGTAAAGAAGAAACACCCCGACTGGGATCTGGTACCTGAGATCATGATTCCGCTGGTCGGCGAAGTCAAAGAGCTGAAGTTTGTAAAGGATATCGTTGTAAAGACAGCAGATGAGGAAATCAAAAAGTCCGGCACGGATTTGAAGTATGAAGTCGGTACCATGATCGAGATTCCCAGAGCTGCGCTGACAGCGGATGCCATTGCACAGGAAGCGGAATTCTTCTGCTTCGGTACCAACGATCTGACCCAGATGACCTTCGGCTTCAGCCGTGACGACGCGGGCAAGTTCCTTCCGGCATACTATCAGAACAAGATTTTCGAATCGGATCCTTTCTCCCGTCTGGATACCACCGGAGTTGGCCTGCTGATGGAAATGGCAGTCAATAAGGGAAAATCCGTCAGACCTTCTCTGCATTGCGGTATCTGCGGAGAGCACGGCGGCGATCCTTCTTCAATTGAGTTCTGTCATAAGATCGGTCTGGATTATGTATCCTGTTCCCCGTTCCGTGTTCCTATTGCACGGGTTGCGGCGGCGCAGGCAGCGATCGCGGAGCAGAGGAAATAAGATACATCAACGTCTGTTTTGATTAAAGAAAATATTTCATCGGAATACCCTCCGCTGGTATACGGCGGAGGGTATTTTGGAAAAAACGGTTTGTTGCGAGTTAACGGAACGATCCGTAGTATGTTATGAAGAACAAGGTGAAACTATATAATCGAAGAAGGGAAGAAAAAACCATGGAGGTAAAATCCTTTGTGCGTGAAATGATAGTTAAAGAGGAGGGAAAACCCTTTGACAGCTGCCATGCTTCGACGCTTGTACAGACAGAAGACGGTACCGTTGTAGCAGCATGGTTCGGCGGCAGTAAAGAGAAAGGATCAGATGTTGCCATATGGTCGGCCAGACGTGTAGGCGGCATATGGGAGGCACCGCGAATTGCGGCAGATATCCGTGGGGTTGCCACATGGAATCCCGTGCTGTTTCAGCAAAAAGACGGTACAATTTTGCTGTTTTTTAAGGCAGGCGCCACCATTCCGGAATGGAAGACCTGGGTTGCAGTCAGCCATGATCAGGGAAAAACCTTTTCCGTGCCCAAAGAACTGGTGCCCGGAGATGAGAGCGGCGGCCGTGGCCCCGTAAAGAATAAACCCATCCGTTTGCAGAATGGTACCGTTCTTGCACCGGCGTCTCTGGAAGGCGATACCTGGGATGCATTCGTGGACATTTCCAAAGACGATGGTATAAGCTGGGAGAAAAGTGCTCTGGTGCCGGTGCGCCGTGCCGGAACGGATATGCATCGTCCCTACAACCGGCTTTGCCTGTATGGGAAGGGCATTATTCAGCCCACCCTGTGGGAGGATGCGGATGCAAATGTGCATATGCTGCTGCGAAGTACCGGCGGCCGGATTTTCCGCAGCGATTCCACTGACGGCGGATACAGCTGGTGTACGGCATACGATACGGGAATTCCCAACAACAACAGCGGCATAGATTTGGTGCGTATGCAAAACGGAGATTTGGTACTGGTGTATAATCCTACAACTACGCTGCCGGGAATGTTTCAAGGCCCCAGAACACCACTGCGTATTTCTGTTTCCAGAGATAACGGGCATACATTTACAAATCTGATGGACTTGGAAACAGAGCGCGGCGCATATTGTTATCCGGCTGTCATCTGTAATGATCAAAACGAAATTCTTTTGACCTATACATGGAAGCGGGAAAATATCATATTCTGCCAGCTAAGCTATACAGACTGATCATGATATTTGAAAACACCATACGAACAGAATAAAAAAAATTCAGGCGTCCGATTAATCGGACGCCTGAATTTTTTTTGAAAAGTTTACGATGACTTGAAATTATTTCTCGTCTTTTTTCTTGCGGAAGAGGATGGTTCCGCCTGCAACTGCCGCAACACCGCAAGCTACAAGAGCGCCTGTGGAGATAACGCCGGTCTGCGGAAGATTCGGTGTAGAAGCAGCTTTCTTGTTGCCGCTGGTCGAATTGCTGCCGGAACCTGTGCCAGTGCCAGTTCCAGTACCGGTACCAGTACCTGTACCGGTGCCATCATCGGCCGCACCGCCGCCGGCCGCAGCATTGCCGGCCTTTGCAGCTTCATACATGCTCTGAATTTCCGCATCACTTGCGATTGCGCCATAGTATGTAACGTCGTCAATTAAAACATTTTCAGAAGCGCCCATGGAGCCTGTATAACCCATGTATGCAGTGGTATCTGCAGCTGTCAGAACTTCCATCAGCAGAGGCTCATGTTTATTGGCTTCTGTTTCACTGGTGTGTGCTTCGCCGTGATTAAAACGTTTACCGATGGTGTTACCAAACTCGGGACCGGCCTGTGCCAGCAGCTGGCCATCGATATAAACTTTATTATCTGCAGCATTATTGCCGAGGGTTACAACAACATAAGACCACTTGTCGGGATTGTTAATGAAATATCCGCTTTCATCATTGACCCACATGGTATTGCTTAACATACCGCCAAAGTAAACCATGGAATTGGTCATGTTCTTGATTTCATTGTAAGCGCCGATGCCGATGCCGTAGCAGTACTGGCCGCTGATCTTTTCGGTCGTTGTATTTTTGTCATAAATCGTATCGGGATGGGGAAGATCCGAATACTGTTTGGATACGAAACCAACCAGACCGGCGGCTTTTTCAGCAGCGCCTGCGGGAGCTTTCACCCACATAGAAATGGTAGCGCCTGTCAGAGCCTGACCTGCGAAAGGATTGGCATCCAGTTTTACACTACTGGGTGTACCCGGATCGATCTTTGTACTGTTCTGAGAACCGGCAGCTTCTGCACCTGCCTGATAGGTGGATCCTGTACCGCCGTTGAGCTGAAGCACGCTGCCTCTTTCCGCATCGGAAGCGATGGAAGGGGCGGGTCCCATACCGGTATCACCTAAGCCTGTCATATCATCGAACGTGTAAGTTGCGATGACATTGGGCGCTGCGGAAACCGTCATCACCGGAATCGCTGAAACAGCCAGTGCCAGTGCAGCCAGAACAGACAAAACTCTCTTTGTCATTTTCATAAAGATAACCTCCTGTTTTTGTTTGAGATCACCTTGAGTGATCAATTTATAATATTTTTCTTATGATACCATGGCAGACCTTGATTTGTAAAGGGATTTTTGGGCGATTTACCAGAAATCTCTTCGTTTTACAAAATTTTTTTTGCAAGTTTCCGATTTTGCGGACGGTAAAATCTTTTCGTTGACTTTTTTTCAGGAAAGTGATATAAAAAATGCATGAGTTCGAAAGAACCCACAGACAATTTCACAAAAAACCTGTGATGGAGTGTAAGTACGCTTTGCGAAATGGTACAGAGAGCTGCCGGCGGTGGAAAGGCGGCGCAGGAAACATGGCGGAATGGGCTCCTGAGGGCGAGCAGAAAGATTGAGTATGCGAGCCGGAGAAGGGACTCCGTCAACAAACCCAGCATATGAAGGTATGCGTTGAGTGGGTACAGTTAGTTGTACCAAGCCGGGTGGCACCGCAGGAGTATTGACTCTTGTCCCTGCAAACAGATTGCAGGGATGAGAGTTTTTTTATGCTTGTGATACGCATATGAAAATATTGTCCAGGCAATCGGATCATTTTTATCTTAATTATTTTTCAAGGAGGAAAAAAAATGAAACAGGAAAACATCCCCTACAAGATCTACCTGGAAGAAAGCGAGATGCCGAAATCATGGTACAACATGCGCGCAGATATGAAAAACAAACCTGCGCCGCTGATGAACCCGGGTACCCACCAGCCCATGACCTTTGAGGAATTGCGTGGTGTATTCTGCGACGATCTGGTCAGACAGGAACTGGATAATGACACGGCTTTCATCGAGATTCCGGAAACCATCCGCAATTTCTACAAGATGTATCGTCCGTCGCCGCTGGTTCGGGCCTATTGTCTGGAAGAAAAACTGCAGACGCCTGCGAAAATCTACTATAAGTTTGAAGGCAACAACACCAGCGGCAGCCATAAGTTAAATTCCGCCATTGCCCAGGCTTACTACGCAAAGAAGCAGGGCTTAAAGGGCGTGACCACGGAAACCGGCGCCGGACAGTGGGGTACCGCGCTGGCCATGGCCTGCGCTTATCTGGATCTGGATTGCAAGGTTTATATGGTTAAGGTTTCCTATGAGCAGAAGCCTTTCCGCCGTGAAGTGATGCGTACCTACGGCGCTTCCGTGGTACCGTCTCCATCAGAGACTACTGAGGTTGGCCGCAGGATCCTGGCCCAGCATCCGGGTACTACCGGAAGCCTTGGCTGTGCCATTTCCGAAGCGGTAGAAGTGGCAACTACCAATGAAGGCTATCGTTATGTACTGGGCAGCGTGCTCAGCCAGGTACTGCTGCATCAGTCGGTCATCGGTCTGGAAACCAAGATTGCAATGGATAAATACGGCATTGTGCCCGATATGATTATCGGCTGCGCCGGCGGCGGTTCCAATCTGGGCGGCCTGATCGCGCCGTTTATGGGCGAGAAGCTGCGGGGAGAGAAAGATTACCGCATCATCGCAGTAGAACCGGCATCCTGCCCCAGCTTTACCAGAGGCAAATTTGCCTATGATTTCTGCGATACCGGCATGATCTGTCCGCTGGCAAAAATGTATACCCTGGGCAGCGGCTTCATTCCTTCCCCCAACCATGCAGGCGGCTTACGGTTCCACGGCATGAGTACGGTGCTTTCACAGCTGTATCATGACGGTTATATGGAAGCGACTTCCGTGGAGCAGACTTCGGTATTTGACGCGGCGGAAATGTTTGCCAGAGCAGAAGGCATCCTGCCTGCACCCGAAAGTTCCCATGCTATCCGCGTGGCCATCGATGAGGCCCTCAAGTGCAAGGAAACCGGCGAGGAGAAGACGATCCTCTTTGGTCTGACCGGCACAGGCTATTTCGATATGGTGGCTTATGAGAAATATCACAATGGAGAAATGACGGATCAGATTCCTACCGATGCAGATCTGCAGGTGGGCTTCGACGGAATCCCGAAATTCCCCGGAAACGAGTTTTAAATCTTATGTATGATACCGTAGTATTTGATCTGGACGGCACATTGACAGATTCCGGAGAGGGCATCATCAACTCCGTGCTGTATGCCCTGCAAAAATATCATATCGAAGTGGAAGATCCCACGATACTGCGTAATTTTCTGGGCCCTCCGCTGCAGGAATCCTTTCAGAAATATTTTCATTTTTCGGAAGCGGAAAGCCAGGCAGTGGTAGAGGTATACCGGGAATATTTTGTACCGAAAGGCATGTTTGAAAACCGCGTTTATGACGGCGTTTTGGATCTGCTGCAGCGCATCAAAGCCTCCGGGCGGAAGGTGGTTGTGGCAACGGCCAAACCCCAGCAGTTTTCCAATACGATCCTGCAGCACTTTCATCTGGAGCCTTATATTGACTTTGTGGGCGGCGCTACCTTAGATGGCGTCCGCAGGGACAAGGCGGAGATTATCCGCTATGCACTTGCGCATCTGGGGGTCACGGATTTATCTACCGTTGTCATGGTGGGAGACAGGAAATTCGATATCGAAGGTGCCAAAGCCGTAGGCGTTGATGCCATTGGCGTGCTTTACGGGTACGGCAGCGAAGAGGAGCTGCGTGCCGCCGGCGCCGATTATCTGGTCAGACGTCCGGAAGATATTATGGACCTGTTATAAAAAAATTGTTATAAGAAAAAAGGAAGCATATCCGCAAAAAGGTATGCTTCCTTTTTAAATGTCAGGAATTCAAATGCTGCAGGAATCACATTTTCCGTTTCCGGTAAAACAGTATCGACAGCTGCCAGGACAGCAGATACAGCAAAAGGACTACGGCAAATATCATGGGCATCGCCAGGCGCGGCAGCACAATGGATTTATCAGACTGCAGCAGGGAGTAATAGGATACGCCGATCAACGTCAGACAGACGATATAGGCAATGCGTCCCTTTTCGGCGCCCAGCCGGAACAGAAAAGGCAGGCACAAAATCGGCGTGCAGGAGGAGCAGACAAACAAAATGCCAAAGGTCTGCAGCACCTGTGCCCATACAAAGGAGCCGTGCAGCAGCTGGTTGATGGCATATGCGGCGGCGGAGGCAAACAGCGCCGGAAGCTGCAGACAGATGCTGAAAAGATATTTTTCACTGACCAGCAGGGACATTCGGTAGGGCAGTACCAGACTGTAACGGTTCCATTTATCATTTTCCTCATTTGCAAGCAGCGTGATGGGGATGATGGTGGCGAGGAATACCGGATATATCAGAAAAAACACATGGTCGGAGCTGAAAGATAATCCGATAAACAGGAGTATGATCAGCAGGTAGATTTTGCAGTATTTCAGCGTCAGGTAATAATCTTTTAATAACAATCCCTTCATTATCAGCCTTCCTCCTTTACCATGGACAGAAACAGATCTTCCAGATTGATGGGACTTGCCGTCAGGCCTGCGGGGACGGCGTCGCGCCGCAGAATCGCAGATGCGCCGTAGGCAGTGGTTTTTGTATAGAGCACTGCCCCAGAATCCAGTGAGGACAATCGTTCCTTTTGACAGGAAATGATTCCGTATTCGCTGATCAGACGGTCTTTTTCTTCGCAGAGCAGGAGCCGGCCTTTGTGCAGGAATACCACGTAGTCACAGATTTTTTCCAGATCACTGACGATATGGGATGAAATCAGAATGGCGTGGGATGGGTCCCGGGTAAAATCGTTGAAGATATCCAGCAGTTCATCCCGCACCACCGGATCCAGACCGCTGGTGGCCTCATCCAGCAGCAGGAGCTTCGGGTGATGGGACAGTGCGATGGCAATACCCAGTTTCATGCGCATTCCTTTGGAAAAGACCTTAAAACTTTTCCCGGAAGGCAGAGCGAAACGCTCCAGATACTGATTGTATAAGGTATCGTTCCAGCGCGCGAATGTGTGCCGCATGATATTGCCGATCTGTACGGGAGTTAAGACGCCCGGCAGACCGATTTCATCGGGAACCACGCCCAGATCTTCTTTGATGCGCTCCATATGCTGTGCATTGTCCTGTCCCAGAATCGTGACCTGTCCTGCGTCCTTGTGCAGGATGTCCAGAATCAGGCGTAAGGTTGTGCTTTTTCCGGCGCCGTTTTCGCCGATCATGCCCATAATACAGCCGCAGGGCAGGGTAAAGGAAATGTCCTTTAAGGCAAATCCGGGAAAAGACTTTGAAAGATGCTTGATTTCCAGTGCGTTCATACTTCTTCCTCCAGACTGAAACGAACCATTTCGAGAATCTCCGCCTTGCTTAAATTGCAGGTGGCGGCCAGCTGAATGATCTGTTCGATATGGTCTTCGATTTTTTTGAGATTTTCTTCGCGAAGCAGTTCGACATTTTTCGGTGCTACAAAACAACCCTTTGCCGGAACCGTGTAAATAAATCCCTCTTTTTCCAGCTCTTCATACGCGCGTTTTGTTGTGATAAAGCTGATCCGCAGGTCTTTGGCCAGGCCCCGGATGGAAGGCAGCATTTCATGTTCCGACAAAGCCCCGCTGATGATCTGTGATTTGATCTGGGAACAGATCTGATCATAGATGGGCGCGCCGCTTTTGTTGTCAATCAGGATATACAAGAATATCGTCACCTCTTTGTCAAACTGTATATATCGATTATATACAGAATATACAGTTCTGTCAAGAGGGGTTTGCAAAAGAATTGAGGGATGTAAAATGCTTGCAATTCCGGGGGAAATTATCTAAGATGATTACAGCGTAACAATCCGTAATCACTTTTGACACCCAAATCATAGTATTTTTTAAGGGAGACATGCCATGTATACAGAAAAAATGAATCAGGTGCTGGACACTGTATTCCGGCGGAAAGAACCGGTCAATTATTACAACTGGCAGTATGAGGACGGCGTATTGCTGAAGGGCCTGATCCTCGCCTATGAACTGAATCACGATGAATCTTATTATGATTTTATTGAAGATTATCTTGCCCATTATATCACGGAAGACGGCGATGTGCCCCGCATTACGAAACGGCCTGCCAGCGTGGATTCCCTCAACAATGGAAAAATCATTTTAGCTGCATATAAACACACCCACAGGAAATGCTATGAAAGACCGATTGAAATTCTGAAGGACGCTATTGCGTCCCATCCGCGGCTGACAAATAGCCGAGCCTTTGCGCACAAGGTGGTTTATGCGGATCAGGTCTGGCTGGACGGACTGTTTATGCTGCAGCCGCTCTATGCCGAGCTGGCCCAGATGTACGGAATGGACGAGGCATTTGACGATATTGCAGCACAGTATTCGCTGGTGGATCAATACAGCTACGATGCGGACAAACAGCTTTATTACCATGCTTACGACCACAGCCGCTCCATGTTCTGGGCGGATCCGGTTACCGGACACAGTCCCAACTTCTGGGGCCGGGCCATGGGCTGGTTTGCTATGTCCACGGTGGATGTACTGGATTATTTTCCGGAAAATCACCCCGGCAGGGCAGCCATACAAAACTGCATTGAAAAAATTGCGGCGGGGATTCTGCGTTATCAAAGTGAAAGCGGCGTGTGGTATCAGATTCTGGACAAAGGAGACGAACCGGACAATTACAAAGAATCCAGCTGTTCCTGTATGTTTGCTTATTTTCTGAAAAAGGCGATCATGAAAGGCTATCTGCCTTCTTCCTATGCGGCGGCTGCGCAAAAGGCGCTGGATGGCATTTATCAGGAATTTATTACGGTGGATGATGACGGCCTCCTGCACATTCACAATGTCTGCCTTGTGGCAGGTCTGGGTCCCGACAAGCGCCCTGAACGGGACGGCAGCTACGCCTATTATATGAGCGAACCGGTGGTAGACGACGACAACAAAGCCTTCGGCACCCTGCTTTGCCTCTTAACTTTATATGCATCTGAGGAAGGCTTATGCGAAGCATAATTCTAAATGCCTTCCGACGACTTTGCAGGTGCGGCCTCTGGCGCGCGGGCCGATACTTTAATATAGGAGTTACATGAAAATGGATGAGACGGCGAAATCCGATAAATTGATTCGCTTTGTCCCCCTGCTGGCATCTGTGGCCTGCATCATCTGGGGAACGCCTTACAAAACGCTGAAACTGTTTTATCAGGAACTGCATATTGCAAAAGAAAGCTGCGGCAGCCATTATACGGGACAGATTCTGGTAGCCGTTGCTTTACGCTTCTTTTTGGCAGGCGTTCTCGTGCTGCTGTTTGCAGCCTGCAGAAAGCAGAAGATTTTCGGACTGTCCCGCAAAAACTGGGGACAGGTGGCCCTGATGGGGCTGGTGTCCACTACCATTTCCTATATCTTTTTCAACATCGGCAATGTAAATATTTCTTCCAGCATCAATGCCGCCATCATTGGACAAAGCGGCATTCTTTTCGGCCTTGTCCTGTCCTGCATTTTTTATAAAGAAGAAAAGTTTACGCTGCTTAAAATCCTGGCCTTTGCCCTGGGCGTGATCGGCCTGCTGGCCTCCCAAGTGGATCCAAAAGACCTGCTTTCCAATCCCTTTGACCGTTTTACCTTTTCCGGCGAAGGCATGATGATGATTCATGGCGCTGTATTTGCCGTTGCTACCATGATCGGAAAAAAGTTCTCCGGTGAACTGGATTCTTTCGTGATGACCGGCTGGAATCTGGTGATTGGTTCTGTTCTTTTGTGTGTCACCGGATTGCTGCTGGGCGGGTCTCTTTCCATGGAATGGAACCTGAAAGCCTTCGGGCTGCTCATTTTTCTGGCCTTTGCTTCCGCCATTCCCTTCAGTCTCTGGTACTGGTGCAGTCAGTATATGGAAATTTCCAAACTTTCCATGTATAAGTTTCTGATTCCGGTTTCCGGCAGCGTGATCGGGATCCTGTTCGGGGAACCCTTTACCTGGACACTGGGTGTGTCCCTGGCCTGCGTCTGTGCTTCTATTTTGATGATCGGTAAAAGCTGAAATAAGAGAAAAATATTTATCACTTTTTTCTTGCTTTTTCGAAAATCTTGTGATACTATAATGCACGGACTTTTTATTAGTCTGCTGCTGTGGCTCAGTCGGTAGAGCGTCGCATTGGTAGTGCGGAGGTCACGGGT
>CANRJG010000056.1 GCA_947630875.1 uncultured Lachnospiraceae bacterium | reverse complement strand
TCCTTATTCGGTATAGCGGAGGCGGCTGTCAATTCGACATAATTTTCTTGTGATACTTTACCGTACATGAGCATTGCCGCAGGGGATATACCGTTTATATTGGCAAGACAGGCGATGGGGAAATTGACTTTGTGGCGACAAGGCAAAATAAAAAGATTTATGTGCAGGTGACGCAGGAGATCAACGCAGAAGAAACCCGAAAACGGGAATACAACCGCCTGCTGGAAATCCATGACAATTATCCCAAATATGTGCTCAGGGCCGATGCATTCGCAGGAGGAAACTATGAGGGGATTAAGACAATGCATATCGCGGATTTTTGCTGAGTGGGGGATATTAGAAATGAATGGAATCCTTTTGAAGAGTAAATCTTATCAGTTTAGTCTCTTGTCTGTATCGGATAATTAATGGAAGAAAAGTAAGAAACAGGAAGTCATGACGGAGGAACCCACTATGAGTACATTTATCTTAGACGAAAATCCCGAGGTTATTGTTCGCATTGAGATTCAGTATCACCGGATCATGAAAATCAAGCCTGCTGTCATTCCAGAAGACGCGGCATGGGAATATGTGACCTGGGACTACCATGAGTCCATCATGCTGGATCATGGATCCGACACCATGGAACATGTCAGGGAAATCGGCTCGGGGTGCAGGATCACAAATCATTATTACGGACAAGACGGGATTCTGTTTGTTAGGCTTTTGTGCTTTGATTGATGTATAACAATTTAATACACATATTTCTTTGGTTATATTTGTTTTCTTAATCAGAAAGTTTCGAGTGGAATATGTACTATTCGTTAAATACTCTTGTGAGAGAAATCCTAACAGGTGATATAAAGCATTCTGGAATGATGAATGAAAAAGTATTCAAATCAAACTGTTGTCATTATAAATATGTTGTTTATTGCATTATCACACTAGGTATGCTAAAATCAAAACATGACATATTTATAAACTTGTGATATTAAGAGGTGAATATATGGGATTTCCTGGACAAATAAAAGATGTTGTATATCGACTTCTTCAAGAACCAACATTGGATCATTTTCGTGAATTTTTGCAGGAAAACACGGGAGAGCATAATGCCATTGATTTTAAACGCGAGTGGATTGAGAAGGATAAGCTGGCAAAATTAATGCTCGCTTTAGCAAATTACGGTGGCGGATTTGTAGTTTTTGGTGTACAGGAAAACAATGACAAGACATTTACATGTGATGGGCTGAATCCGTTGCAAGCAAAAGAACAGATTGCAGCCCAGATAAAGCCATATCTTTCGTCCAATTTGAAGTATGAGGTATATGATTTTAGCTATGAAACATCGGAGTATGAAGTACTGAAGGGAAAACAGTTCCAAATGCTTGAGGTTCTGGACACTCCGCAATTCTTACCGTTCATATCTCGAAAAGAAGGATCTAATATTAAGTCTTCTGCTATTTATATAAGACGTGGAACATCTGATGAGCAGGTTACAGAAGAAGAATTATCCAATATACTTGAACGGCGAATGCAATTTATTTTTCCTGTTACTGGAAAGCCATTGGCTTTGGAAGAACATTTTGAACAACTTAAAATCTTATATGATGCGATCGAACCAACGATTCCCACTTTGGAAAACCTACCAGGACTAAGAAAAATATTAGAGCTGAAAGAAGCGCTTTCTATTAGCTATGGGATAGAAAAAAATCCTTTGTATCCTGAAGAAACTTACGAACAATTTATTGCCGAATTAATTAATAAAAAGAAGAGGAAAATTGAGAGAGTACTGGATTTGAACTGAGGAATTGACAAATGGGAAAATTTATTTTAGAGAACTGGGGAGATATTTTGCTTATCATAGTAGGCAGCTCTGCCCTTGCAATTTACATATTACAAGAACGAAAGAAAAAGATCGATGCCGCTTCTCTAATCGTCCTTCAAGTTGAAGAATTTCAGGAGCGATTAAGAGAAATCTCCACTTTTATTGTAAATGGGCAATTGAACGAGACGGCTTTCTACGAATCACTGCCTCTGATGGAGACTGACTATTGGAACAAGTACAAACATTACTTTGTCCGAAAAATGGATGCAGCCAGTAATACTGCACTGAATCGACTATACGAGTATGTTTCGGAAATTCAAGAACAGCAGATGCTCATGAAGTCTTTCCAAAAGAATTTCTTTTTTGCAACACAAAATGTTTTGACAAATATGGAATCGCAGTTTCTTTTCAACGATTATAATAAAATTTGCTCTGGAGTTTCAGCGCAAAATATTAATTCGGCCATGGGAAATATAAACCCGCAAACCGTTTTAAAAGAAGATCACAAGTCTCATCACAAGAAGTATGATGAGATGGGACAACAAATGGCGGCACAAAATTCCAATTTTGATATGAAGCAATTTTGGAGTCTCTACGAGCAGCAAAAGAAATGGATCAAGTCTACAATTAACGAAGGTGCATTAACCCCGTATACTCCTGTTCAAATTCGGATAAGTTTAGAAAAAATGCTGCAGCAATACTCGATGCTTGAAGTAAATGGAACGAGCGGTTATCAGATGTTGAAAAAAATTTCTGAACGAAAGTTTTAAGTAAAACATTATAGAGAGCTGTGTATAGATTTATTATAAGTTCAAGAATAATGAGGTGAACAACATGAGTGTACAGAATGGCGTGATCTATATTCTCACAAATCCGTCGTTTCCGGAGTATGTGAAGATAGGCTATGCAGATGATATTGATAAACGCTTAAGGCAATTAAATCGTAGTGAGTGCATACCTTTTGCTTTTCGTGTTTACGCTACATATGAAGTGTCCTCCCGATTATCGGATTTGAAGATTCATTCCATTATTGATAAGTTGAATCCGAATCTGCGGTCGGTTGAGAGTTTCAATGGAAAGCAGCGTGTACGTGAATTCTATGCGATGTCGCCGGAAGATGCCTATTCTATTCTTGAGGCTATTGCAGAAATACATGGCTGCGGCGACAAATTGAAAATGGTAACGCCGACCCAGGAGGAACGTACAGCGGAACAGACGGCGCAGGAAATTGACACGGAAAGTACAGAACGTGCGGCGAATTTTTCCTTCAGCAAGTGTCAGATTCCCATTGGCGATAAAATTGAATACTATGACAATCCCGATATCACCGCAACGGTAGTTGATGATAGAAATGTTGAATATAATGGTGAAACAATGTCTTTAACGGCATTAGCCAAACTGCTCTCCGGAAGGAAATATTCTATAGCTGGGCCAAGATTTTTTAAATATAAAGGGGAATGGCTCAATGATATTCGGCACCGCTTAGGCGTGTAATACGGTATAGTTCCCGGATATAAAATGTTCTTGTCAGATGTATGAGGGGAGATGCGATATGATAAATTTGGAATCAAAATTGATTGAAAAGTCTATAGAAGCATTTTCTATTGCGATTGAACTGTATAATAAGCCAACGATTAAATACCGTGTAGAGGGATTTAGTTTGTTCATATGTAATGCCTGAGAGCTTATGCTGAAAGCGCATTTAATTAAAACGCGGGGAGCAGAAAGCATTTATTATAAAGATCATGAAAATCGGACAATATCTTTAGAAAATACGATAAAACTGATTTTTACAAATGATAAAGATCCACTGCGCCTGAATTTGGAAAAAATAATTGAGCTGAGAAATACGAGTACACATTTTATTACAGAAGAATATGAAATGGTGTATGTACCGCTGTTTCAGGCTAACATATTGAATTATAATGAAAAAATGAAGGCATTTCATTCGATTGATATGACATCAATCATTCCTCAAAACTTTTTGATGCTGTCGGTGAGTATGAGAGCTTTGGACGAAGCGGAGATCATAGCAACTTATCCTGAGGCGGTTGCCAGTCGCTTTATTGAGACAAAAACACAAATTGATGATTTGGCGGTTAATAATAATGAGAAGTTTGCGATTCGCATTGATCATCATTTTTATGTGACCAAAAACCGCGATAATGCAACCAATGTTGTTCGCTTTGAGAAAGAAGCGAAAGATAATGTAAAAATTGTAAAGGAATTGCAAGATCCGAATCAAACCCATAAGTATACAGCAAAATCGTGCATTAAGGCAATTCAGGATCGCTTAAGAAAAGAGGGCATTGAGATAATTTATAATGGAAAAGCTGCACGTTTTACAAGTTTCCATTTTACAAATTTTTGTAAATACTATGGACTGAAACAAAATGAAAAACTATGTTATATACATAAACAGTATTCTTCACCGCAATATTCCTATTCACAGCAGATGATAGAGTTTATTGTAGACGAGATCAGAAAAGATCCGCTTCATATTCTGGACAATATAAAAAAATAAGTTAACCCCAGGGGCAAAGGAATTCTAAACCGTAAGGTCTACTCCCATTCAGGAACCCAGCCTTATCCTTCACGAGTTAACTTACTTTCAGTATAATAGTATATGCCGGATTTGTCAATGAATTCGTCAAAGAAGGATGGTATAAACCTACTGTCAGTTGGGAAAGATTAGAGATACTGACATGACACTATTTCAGTGCCTTCGAAATTTTTTTAAAGTCCTCTGCCGTCTCAACCTCCCGCATATCTTGATTGAAGAAATGAAATCCCCAAATTCTATATTTATTATCATCGGCGAATTTCACAACAGGAATGGCTTTTGACTCCAGCTCCAACAGAAAATCTTCTTTCCATTGATCATTTTCAATGAGGTGGGTGCCTTTCGGTTCGATGAACACCTGTATCTGTTCATAGCCGGTATCTGCCGGCGCATGCAGAAACAGCACATAATCCGGCTCAAATCGTTCTCCGCCGGCAAAGGAATAAATGTGAAGCTGCCGTTCATTCCGAACCAGATATACCTTGTCATAGGTTTTCTTCAGCGTTTCAACGTAAGTTTTGAAATAAGCCACAAAGGCTTTTTCCTCGCTGGTTCCGTAGTTGTCCTCAAAGGCAAACCAGTCCTCTTTGGACAGGTCGATTTTACAGGCGGGCGGAACGCTGCTGTCATTTTGTGATATGCCGACGCCGCCATCGTGGGGATCCGTAAAATTGCAGGTCTTGTCCTTGAACACATCGTGGATATAATGTGCGGTAAATGTTTGGCTCCCTTCGTAGGTTTCCTCTATGCCGGAAATGCTTTCGCCGATTTCCGAGAGCGCGCTGATACAGGCGGCATGCAGGATCTCCGGACGCGGCTTTTCATAGGGCGTCGTGATTTCCAGCGGAATATCCCCCAGGTATTCCCTGCTTTCAATAAATTCCCGGGTGGATCGCAAATGCGGGAAATAGGTTTTTAACAGATGGAAGCTGAAAATCTCAAATTTGCAGAGGGCCCTGTATACGATGGCATAATTTATGGCGGCAATTTCGGAAAACGTTGTTCTGTAAGTATGCAAAGCAGTCACATTTTCCGTTAAGGCCTCGTCCGCGCCAAAGAAGGTATCTTCGCCGGAACTGCCGCTTGCAGGGGCATATTTGTATATATGGTCACGTACCGACGGCAGCAGGCCGTAAACGTCCTTTCTTGTCTTAACGATACGTTCGTTTATAAATACATAGCCGTTCCTGTAAATTTCATCCTGCCTGAATGCCTCTTTTAAAACATATTTCTTTGTAATGACCTGATCAAGGTTTATGCCTATCTCACGCAAAGCATGATTCAGCTCGCCGATATACCGGCTGTCATTCTGGCAATGATAGTACAGCTCTTCGCAGATGCGCAGCGGATTGTCAATGTCGCTGTCGTATTTGCGCTTGTATTTCTCCTGCGCATCGTCAATCACAAACGGGCAGTAACGGGCGCCGCGGCCGATGAGCTGCGCCTCCGATATGGTGGACGATGAGATTTTCCTGCCGCCCGACTGACGTGTTTCATACATCCGGACGATATCGAACAGGTTCAGCACGTCCCAGCCTTCATCCAGCTTTTTTACTTCAAAGACCGCACGGTAGGGGTTATCGGCGTCTTCCAGGGAATTTAGTATCAGCTGTCTGGCTTCTGCCTCTGTATCATCGTTTGCGGAGATGCAGCGCTCCGCACGGAATTCCTCACGCAATTCCTGGGCCAGCTGGTCAAAAGAAATCCCGTTGGCCGAAAAATAGTTCCATACCATCCGCATGGTTTCGTTGTCTGTCAGTCCGGATATGCGTTCCAGTGTATTGCCGGTGAGGGAAGATACCGCTTCGATAAAAGCCTGCATATTTTCTTTGCTGTCGGAAATTTTGGCAGACTTAAAGAGGACGACCGGTTTGATGGATAAGCGGTGGTCCTGAAAGACTTTCATGCGGTATTGGCTGAGGACGATGGCCTGGATTGCCCGTTCCATAATGGAAATATCACAGCGCAGCGACTTGATTTCCTTTGAAAATCCGTCAGCCCGGAATTTGGCAAGCCGGTAATCAAAGATGATCTTATTTTCATATTCCGCTTTGATCAAAGGATTATTTAAATCACAGGTGGCCGTAAACTCAAGAAGCACATTGTCCCTGTTTGCGGCAAATATATGGCGGACCGTGGATTCCCAGCTGCGGTAGTTTTCGGCTTCCGCGCCTTTTAAGCTACGTGTATCTACGTTGAGATGATGGGCCTCGTCGGAAATCAGGACGATTTTTTGATTTTTGAAATCCTCCAGCGTAATGGCGTTTTCTTTGGGATACCACATATCCGTATGCAGCCCCTGGGTTGTTGTAAAGCGGATGTTGATGGCCTGATGATCGCTGTACTGGAAGTTGGAAACCTCTTTCACCGGCACCCGGGCGCCGTCAATCACAATTTCATCAGCAAAAAGGTACTTATTTGACTTGCCGTTCAGAAAATTATCCTTCGTTTTTTGCACGATATTCGAGAGGTTTACGAAGAACAGAAAGTTACGATACCCTTTTTTATACAAATAAAGCATAAGCCCCGCCATAATCAGTGTCTTGCCGGAGCCTGTCGCCATATGAAACAGGTTTTGTATGGGGTGCGGCCGGTTCTTGCTTTCATACCAGGTAATGTAATTTTCAAAGGCTGCGGTCTGATAGGGACGCAGTGCAAATGCCGGATTCAAATTTTCCGCAATGTATTTCGGCATTTCATTTACGTTCCCGAATTCACGCAGGCTGTCTATTTTTTCGTACAGAAAAGGCATAAGCTCATCCCTCCCCGTAAAAGCCCTTTGTGAAAGCTTTGGCCGCATCGGAAACAGCGAATGTCTCGTCGTCGATATCGCACAGATTCACATAGAGCTGATTTTTGTCCAGAAGCTCCATCAGAAACCGCCTTTTATCCGTAAGCGGAAGGGCATGAAAATCCGCTGCATTTTCAGCAATCTCTTTCGGATCAACCTTATAACTGATAAAGCCGGAGTTCAGTATTTCGTTCAAAAGCGCGGACAATTCGCCGTCGGTTTCGGCTGTTTCAATCGCGTCCACATAGCGTTGATTTAACTTTGCAAGTTCGCAGCAAACGAAAGACCCGCCACCCTGCCAGTCGTTTCGTTTGGATATTCCGCTTTGCTCGCCTTCAATTACCTTTTGCAGTCTTCGGACGGAAATATCGATGTGCCTGTCTAACTGTTCGCAAATAATAAACCTTCGCTTTGTTTTTAATGCAACGGCGGCGGTAGTCCCGGTTCCGCCAAAGAAATCAAGAACCATATCCCCTTCATTGGTATGGGCCTTGATAATGCGCTCAATCAGTTTTTCGGACTTTTGTCCTTTGATTTCATCGTCGGGCTGCAGCATTTTTGAAACGGTTTCGCCCGAATAAGAAACGATGGCGATGCTGTTTAAGTCATCATATTCACTGGCATTCCAGACGTCTTCGATGGGGTAGCGGGAAGCCTGGCTGACCGCAATGCTTTTGAATTCCTCTTTGGGAATATAGTTCTTTATGAATTGCAGCCGCTTATGGTCTTTAGAATAAAAAAGAATCGTATCATGATTCCGGATCCAGTTATTATCAGCGGTTTTATAACCGGACAACCATCCGATTCGCCAGATGATTTCTCTTTGAAAATTTTCTTCACCAAAAATTTCATCTAATAATACCTTGGCGTAATGTACCTGATGGTAATCCAACTGCACATAGATGGCCCCTTCCGGAGCCAGGAGCCTTTTTGCAATCATTAACCGGTTCTTCATGAAGGTTAGCCACGAACTGCGATGAAAACTGTCGTTATAGGAAAAGGAATCCGTACCCGTGTTGTACGGCGGGTCAATGTAAATACACTTGATTTTCCCTTCATATACCGAAAGCAGAGAGGCAATGGCAAGCAGATTATTTCCTTTGATGACCAGATTATCATTTTCCCCGAGGGCCGTGATGCCTTCTTCAACACCCTGTTTCGTATACCGTTTTGCATTGGTCAACACCTTCGGGGAAAGAAGCCGGTCCACTTCATCGGGGGCAAGCGTTTCATTATAAAAGATTTCCGTTCTTTTCTGGTCTTCCTTCGTTTGCCCGCCTTCGAGAACGCAATCTTTGTATGGGAAAACAAGGGCGACATCGTCGGAGGCTGCTAAAAAATTGCCGTTACTGTTCACAAGCCCGATTTTATTCTTGAAGCGGGTGTAGGAGTCCGGCAGAAATTGCCGGTTGTTGATGACCCAGCCGAATCCCACCTTATCAAAAACAGCGATGCCATCCACGTCGGTGAAGAAACGCGCCTTTGTCTTTTCATTTGCATAGAGTGCCTTGATCAGTGCTGCATCCATCTGCATTGCCGCTTCATAGACAGCGTTGCGCAGCAAAACACCGTCTTCGGTAAAGAACCTTTGATCGTTTTTTAACACTTCCAGCACGGTATCAAAAAATGTCATTCTGCATCCTCCTGCGCGTATCCGTTCCCTGTGTTTCCATGCATTTGCAAGGGTGTTTTTTTCTTCAAAATATACCGTAATTGTGGCATAAATCAGGGGTCTTGTCAATTGAACCTTGCGGGCGGATCGTGTATAATTTATTTCCGGAAGGTTACCGATTTCTGGAGTGTCGAATTTTGAACGATATGTTCAATGACAAGAATGCCGGAATAGTGTATTCTTTTTATAACAGGAAGCAAGAAGCAAGGCACATGTCATTAAAGCAAGTATTAAATATTAACGATTTTGACAAATTAATTAGTGAGCCGGTACAGGCTAAGTATTATTATATCTAAACTATAATTTCGTCAGAACCTAGGAGGGTAAAAAATAGAGATGGCGGAGTTCAAACTTGCAGCTTACGAAGACATATATTCTGAAATTAAAGAAACTTTGCTAACTTCGAGGAATCAGGCATATACCGCTGTGAACTTCACAATGGTACAGGCATACTGGCAAATTGGCCGAATTATCGTTGAGCATGAGCAAGAAGGAAATTTGCGGTCCGGCTATGGAAAATCCGTGCTGCAGGAATTATCCAATCGTCTGACAGAAGAATTTGGCAAAGGTTTTTCCGTGCGGACACTCCAGCAGATGAAAAAGTTTTATGTGATGTTTCCAAATACGAACGCACTGCGTTCGCAATTAACATGGACGCATTATCGTCTGCTTCTGTCGGTGGAAAATGAACAGGCGCGGCAGTGGTATATGAATGAAGCAGCGGCACCTGCATGGTCAAGTCGCCAGTTGGAACGGCAGATCTCCTCGCTGTATTATGAACGCTTTCTTGCAAGCAGAGAAAAGGGGCCAATCAAAGCTGAAGCAAGCGAATTGATGGCACCGCTGGAGGCAGAAGAATTCATCAAAGATCCGTATGTGTTGGAATTCCTTGATCTGAAAGATTATCCGGCTCTGCGAGAATCCGATTTGGAGCAGGCACTTATTGATAAATTGCAGGAGTTTTTACTGGAACTTGGACGCGGTTTTTGTTTTGTCGCCAGGCAAAAACGGATGCGCTATGAGGATGAGGACTTTTACCTTGACCTTGTCTTTTACCATAGCATTCTGAAATGTCATGTGCTGCTCGATCTAAAGGTTGGAAAACTGACGCACGGTGATATTGGGCAGATGGACAGCTATATTCGGATGTTCGATGCTCTCTATAAAAACGCAGATGATAATCCGACCATAGGCATTATCCTGTGTTCGCAGAAGAATGAGGCCATCGTGAAATATTCGGTTTTGAATGATGCCCAGCAGATCTTTGCGTCAAGATACCGGCTGGAATTGCCTACTGCCGAAGAACTGCAGCATGAAATCGAAATCGAGCGCAAACGGATTGAGGATCAGGAGAAATGAGTATGAATGAATTGGAGATGGTTAAAGTCATTTCTGAATTTGTAAAACGGAGCATGGATCATAATCCTAACTTTTCAGAATTAAGAAAAACCATTATACCAGTTACTTGTACCTATTGTTAGTTTCCATTGCTTGCCGCAACGCCCCTGCCTTCTATACAATGGCAGCGAAAGGAGGTCATCTGAAATGCTGAATGAAAATATCAAAGCAATCAGAAAATCCAAAGGCCTTTCCCAGGAGGACCTGGCGATCCGGCTGAACGTGGTAAGGCAAACCATATCGAAATGGGAGCAGGGCTTGTCGGTGCCGGATGCCGATCTGCTGATTTCCATAGCGGAAGTGCTGGAAACGCCTGTAAGCACACTGCTGGGGGAGACCGTTGCCGTACCGGCGGCGGATGACTTAAAAGCAATTTCCGAAAGGCTGGAAGGCATCAATTTGCAGCTTGCGCAGCGAAAGATCGCGGTACAAAAAGCGATACACTGGACTTTGATTGTCCTGTGTGTATTGCTGCTGGCAGTTTATGCAGCGCTCATCATAGGCGGGGATTTTTATCTGAATTGGGATTTCAGCGATCCGGAACTGGCTGTTGCAGGGACGGCGCTGCACGCCGCGGAGTGGCTGTTTGTCAGGATCGCCCCGGTGGTATTGCTGGGAACCGTTATTGGAATATACCTGACCCGAAAGAGAAAGTGAAAAGGTTTTTAAGCTGCCCTCTGCTTTGAAACAAAAGCAGGGGGCAGATTGATATGATCCCCCTTAGGTAGACAAGGTAAATACCAAAATCTACCTAAGGGGGATTCTTTATGTCAAAATCTAA
>CANRJG010000055.1 GCA_947630875.1 uncultured Lachnospiraceae bacterium | reverse complement strand
AACCCCGCCGTGGTGGACCACCTGCTGGACTGCGTCCGCTTCTGGGTGGAGCAGTTCGGCATCGACGGCCTGCGGCTGGACGTGGCCTACTGCCTGGACCCGGACTTCCTGGCCCGCCTGCGCCAGTTCACCCAGGCGCTGAAACCGGAGTTCTTCCTGCTGGGCGAGATGCTGCACGGTGATTACAACCGGCTGATGAATGACGAAATGCTGCATTCCGTGACAAATTATGAATGTTATAAGGGCCTGCACAGCAGCTTAAACAGCAATAATCTCTTTGAAATCGTACATTCGCTGCTGCGGCAGTTCGGCCCGGAATACTGGACGCTTTACAAGGGAAAACATCTGCTGTCCTTTGCGGACAACCATGACGTGACCCGCGCCGCCAGCATTTTAAACGACAAGGCGCATTTACCGCTGATTTACGCACTGGTCTTCGGAATGCCGGGGATTCCGTGTATTTATTATGGAAGCGAATGGGGCGCTGCAGGGGAAAAATCCCAGGGCGATCCGGCGCTGCGTCCCGCCTTTGCACAGCCGGAATGGAATGATTTAAGCACCTGGATCGCAAAACTGGCGGCGGCGAAAAAGGCATCCACTGCGTTAAATTACGGCGCGTTCCGTTCGGTGCTGCTGACCAACCGGCAGTGCATTTTCGAACGGCGCACAGAGGAAGAACGGGTGCTGGTGGCCGTCAATGCAGACAAAGAAAGCTATCATGCGCATTTTGACGCAGGCTGTGGTCAGGCTGTGGATTTGATCAGCGGAGGAACGCATGATTTCGGCGGCGGAAGCGAACTGCCGCCCTACAGTGCTTTTTTCTGGAAAATGGAACGCTAGGATTTACAAAATTGCACAAGAATCAAATATTGATTGACAGTTTTTGGTACAACCTATATAATGGATTTGTGCGGCAGGGGAAATACTGCGGTAATTGTATACAAAAAATGTCAAAAAAGAGGAAAAAATGTTATGACAATTCCGCCGGCATATCAGGCATATTTTGCAGAGACAGACGCAGACCGGCGAAAAGCACTGCTGGATGAGATCGAGGCGAAGGAAGCGGACGACGCGCTGCTGCCCCTTTGCAGGACGCTCTGGAAGCTTCGCTATGTCGATCCGAAAAGCGGCAGAAGAGTGGATCTGTTTCTGTGGGAGATTCTCAATCTGATCTGCCTGTACCGGACAGCCGGATGGATGAAAAAAAGTGCCAGAAAAGAAGCAGCCCGGGCGCTGGAAGCGCTAGGGGTTTCTCTTGCGGCTCCTTATGGGGAAGCGGGAGAGGCGGTTCTTTCCGCAGAGCTTGCAAATGCGGTGCGCCTGTATCTTTCTACCTGCGACAGCAAATCATACCGGAAGCGTCTGATGGGACTGTCGGAAATGAAAACCGAGGACTGGCAGTACAAAGTGGCCGGAGATATCTGGAGGCTGTCAGAAGGTCTTCCCGAAAAGCTGGATATGAAGGAAGCCTTTGCCCTGCCGGGCAGAGTGGCGCGGGAGGAGTTCTGCAAGGCATTTGAAAACGGAGAGACATTGCTGAAAGAAAGACGTCATGCAAAGAAAGGCTGACAGTTTTGCAACAGAGGGAAAGGGGGTATGCCCATATGGAAAAAATAAAAAACAATAAGATTGTCAAAGCCATCGGGTTTAATCGTATTGTTCTGATCGGCGTCATCATACTGCTGTATGTGCTGTTTTCGGTATTGACGCCGGTTTTGCATGCAGGCACGACCTTTGTCAGTTATGAAAGAATTATGAGCGCGTTGAATTATGCTTATTTTATCGGATTTCTGGCGCTGGGCGTTACCTTTGTTATCGCAACCGGCGGAATTGACTTTTCCATCGGCCCCGTGATGTTTGCATCTGCGCTGATTTCCGGATATTGTCTGACGAAATACAATGTACCGCTGCCGGTATGCCTGCTGATCAGCATTGGCGTGGGACTGTTGTTCGGTGTTTTAAACGGGTATTTTGTAGCGTACCGTTTTCTGCCGTCCTTTATTACGTCCATGGCAAGTATGCAGATCGCAAAGGGCATCGGTTCTGTGTTTACAAAAACCCAGTCCGTGACCTGGCCGGCCAGTGCCGCTGAAAACTCCTGGTACCGCTATCTGATCAAATGGAACAATATTCCTACCGGACTGATACTTTTATGCATCGTTGCGGCGATCTGCGCGGTGGTGCTGCACAAAACCAGAGCCGGAAGATACATGCTCTGTATCGGAAGCAACAAAGAAGCCGTCCGGCTTTCGGGCGTCAATACCAAAAGATGGGAAATGCTGGCTTACATGATCTGCGGGCTGCTGGCAGGCATCGCAGCTATTTTCTATGTAGGCGCATATACGACGGTACAGCCGGGTCTGGGCGATACTTTCAACAATGAAGCGATAGCGGCCTGCGTTATGGGAGGTACGTCCATGGCAGGCGGACTGGCGTCGATCCTGGGTTCTATTATCGGCGCTGTGATTGTGGCACTGATGCAGGAAGGCATCCTCGCCATGGGCTTCACGATTTCCTATCAGTATGTGCTGACGGGACTGATCGTGCTGGCGGCGGTGACGGCCGACATTATGAGCCGCAAGAGAAAGAATTAAAGGGGGTGTTTGCGCATGGGAGAAGTTATTTTGACGATGGAAGGAATTGACAAATCTTTCCCCGGTGTAAAGGCCCTGAATCAGGTATTCTTTGAGGTTCGAAAAGGAGAAGTACATGCGCTGATGGGAGAAAACGGCGCCGGAAAGTCCACGTTGATGAAGGTGCTGACCGGCATCTACACCAGAGACGCCGGAACCATTACCTATGAGGGCAAAGAAGTCACCTATCACAATCCCCGGGAAGCGCAGGCTGCGGGCATTGTGATCGTGCATCAGGAACTGAATATGATGGGACACCTGACGGTAGCACAGAATATTTTTATCGGCAGGGAGTTTAGAAAAGGACCGTTCATCGATGATGCGAAAATGAACGAGGAAGCAAGAAAGCTGTTTCAGCGGCTGAATATTGACATCGATCCGAAGATGACCATGAGTGATCTGACGGTAGGTATGCAGCAGATGTGCGAGATTGCCAAGGCAATTTCCCACGAAGCGAAGGTCATTATCTTTGATGAACCCAGTGCGGCGCTGACGGAGGCGGAGATCGACCGTCTGTTTGACATCATCCGGGAGCTGAAAAAGCAGGACATGGGTATCGTGTATATTTCCCATCGAATGGATGAAATCAAGCGGATCACGGACCGGGTATCGGTCATGCGGGACGGCGCCTATGTGGGCACCCTGATTACCGAAGAATGTACCAAGGACGATATCATCAATATGATGGTGGGCCGGGTCATTTACGAGGAACCCAAGACCGAAAGCCAGGTAGCAAAGGATGCGCCGGTGGTATTGAAAGTAGAGCACTTAAATGCCGGACGTATGGTCAAAGATGTCAGTTTTGAACTCCGCAAAGGAGAAATTCTGGGTTTTGCCGGGCTGATGGGTGCCGGCCGGACGGAGACGCTGCGGGCGGTGTTCGGCGCGGACAAAAAGGACAGCGGCGATATTTTCCTGAACGGGAAAAAGATCGAAATCAAGACGCCGGAGGATGCGGTAAAAGCAGGGATCGGGTACCTGTCGGAAGACAGAAAGCGCTATGGCGTTGTACTCCAGAAGACCATTACCGAAAATTCTACCCTGGCCTGCCTGGATCAATATGTGAAGGGAATATTCATTGACGGCAGAAAAGAACGCAAAGTCACAAAGAAATATGTGGATCTTCTGAAAACCAAAACGCCGGGCATAGATCAGCTGGTAATGAATCTTTCCGGCGGCAACCAGCAGAAGGTGGTTGTTGCCAAATGGCTGGTGAACAACTGTGATATTCTGATTTTCGACGAACCGACCCGGGGCATCGACGTCGGCGCCAAGCAGGAAATCTACGAGCTGATGAACCAGCTGGTCAAAGAGGGCAAGTCCATTATCATGATTTCTTCGGAAATGGCGGAAATCCTGCGTATGAGCGACCGGATCGTGGTCATGTGTGAAGGCAAAAAGACCGGAGAAATGGACATTGCCGGCGTGACGCAGGAAAAGATCATGCATCTGGCGACGATGCGGGAATAGGGAAGGAGGCGGACTGCATTGGATCAATCTAAAACGAAACTTCAGTTTTTTAAGAAACTCGATCTGCAGCGCGTGGTTTTAATCAGTGTGCTGATTGTCCTGTTTGCTTTCTTCAGCATCATAAGTCCGAATTTCCGGAAATATACGACGATTATCACGCTGTTCGGCTATATGTACTATATTCTGCTGATGGCCATCGGTGTCACCTTCCCGCTGATCACCGGCGGGGTAGATCTTTCCATCGGCACAGGACTGGTATGTTATTCGATTGTGGGCAGCTATATGATCAATCATCAGGGTATGCCGATCTGGTTCGGTATTCTGGTGACGGTGCTTTTAGGCACTGCCCTGGGGGCCTTCAACGGGTTTGTAGTTTCCGTACTGGAACTGCCGCCCTTTATCACCACCCTTTGTACCATGATGATTGCAAGGGGATTAGGCTCTATTCTGGCTGGCGGGCTGACCGGCGTATGGCCGGCGGCTGCGGCGGAAGGAGGCTGGGTGCGCAGCGTTTTAAAGAAAACGCTGCCGAACGGCACCATCGTTCCCATCGGTATGATTTGGATGCTGATACTTATATTGATTATGACGCTGATTCTCACCAGGACCCGGGTGGGCAGATACACCATTGCCATCGGATCCAACCGGGAGGCGCTGCGTCTTTCGGGCGTGCGGGTGGTCAAATGGCATATCATAGCGTATATGATTTCCGGATTTTTTGCAGGACTGGCGGCACTGGCCTACGGCTGGACTTTTACCACGATTACGCCGGGCACCGGCGCCGGATTTGAGCTGGACGCCATCGGCGCGGCCATCATCGGCGGCACGTCCATGACGGGCGGCAAGGGATCTATCGTCGGCACATTCTTAGGTGTGCTTCTGATTTCCCTGCTGAAGACGGGACTGCCCTATGTGGGCCTGCAGGCCAACTGGCAGCAGATCATTACCGGTATTGTTCTGCTCTTTGCGGTGACCATCGATATGATCCGGGCAAAGAGAGCGGCAAACCGTTAAAGCTCTGCACTTCAATCTGTAATTCCAAAAAGGAGGAAAAATAAATGAAAAATTTCAAAAGAGCACTCGCCATTATGCTGGCGCTGGTGATGGTATTATCATTGGCTGCATGTGGTAAAAAAACAACGACAAATGATAACAAAGGAGATGACGCCGAAGGCGGAACCGAAACACTGAAATTCGAAGTTGTTTCCAAGGGATTCCAGTCCACCTACTGGCAGGCAGTTTACAAAGGCTTCCAGGAAGAAGTAAAAAAGATCGAGTCTGACAAGAACGTCAAGATCGATTATAACTTTGTAGGCCCGGATTCCGAGACGGATATCGCGCAGCAGGTACAGCAGTTTGAATCTGCAGTCAATGCAAATCCCGATGCCCTTGGTCTGGCCGCACTGGATGTTGACGCGCTGAACGACAGCATTGGAAAAGTAAACGGCAAGACCCCTATCATCGGTTTTGACTCCGGCGTTCCCGATGCTCCGGAAGGCGCGGTTCTTGCAAACGCTTCTACCGACAACTACGCGGCAGGCGAAGTTGCAGCGGAAAATCTGTATGAGAAGATCAAATCCCGCATCGGCGACAAGCAGGTTCGTATCGGCGAAGTCAATCAGGATGCAACTTCCGAATCCATTACCAATCGTGGTCTGGGCTTCATCGACAAGATGATCGAGCTGCTGACCGCAGACAACTACACCGTATGTGTCACAGGTAATGAAAAATACGTAGGCGATGCAGAAGATTCTACCGCAGATGAGGCTTCAGCAAATGTGATCATCGAAGTTCGTGTACCGGCGCAGACCACTACAGAGCTGTGTGCGACAGAAGCAGGCGTTATCCTGAATAAAGAAGACACCATCGCGATCTTCGGTTCCAACCAGGTTGCAGCAGAAGGCGTTGTTACAGCAAATGACAGCCTTTCCGTTTGCGGCTCTGAGGATACCAACATCATCGCTGTCGGCTTTGACTCCGGTTCCGTACTGAAAGCTGCCGTATCTTCAGGCGTTATGTATGGCGCTGTAACCCAGGCTCCGGTTACCATCGGCGCAGTGCTTGCGGATCTGATGTATTCCTCAGCAAAGGGTGAAGCTGTAGAAGATACTGACACAGGCTGCCAGTTCTACACCGTAGAAAATATCGAAAGCGAAGAAATTGCACAGAACCTTTATGACTAATCGAAAGATTTCCTACAATTTCATATGAGACAGGAAAGTCCCGCAGCGTTTGTCTGCGGGACTTTTTTCGGCGCCCTATGACAC
Source organism: uncultured Lachnospiraceae bacterium (assembly GCA_947630875.1). Taxonomy (GTDB): domain Bacteria; phylum Bacillota; class Clostridia; order Lachnospirales; family Lachnospiraceae; genus CANRIM01. The sequence continues at coordinate 5,306 of CANRJG010000055.1, read as the reverse complement.
AACTTTGTGACATCCTGTGATATAATGTCAGGAGGAGGAAGGTGAGCCGATATGAAACAGATTTTGATCGTAGAGGATGATGCGGCTATTGCCAATTTAATATATGAAAGTCTCAGTGACGAGGGATACCGCTGCATTTGTGCTTTTAACGGCAAGGCAGGAGCGGATACCTTTGAAAAGGGAGGATTTGATCTGGTACTGCTGGATATTATGCTGCCGGAAATCAGCGGGTATGAACTGCTGGAATATATCCGGCCCACAGGCACGCCGGTGATTTTCCTGACCGCAAAGGGCGAGGTCAAAGACCGGATCAGGGGCCTGAAGATGGGTGCGGACGATTATCTCACCAAGCCCTTTCAGATCGGGGAGCTCATTGCCCGGGTGGAAGCGGTGCTGCGCCGCTTCGGAAACAGCGAGAAAATCCTGCGGTTTGCGGATCTGACCATCAATACGGATTCCAGGCAGGTGACAAAGGGGCAAAATAATGTGGATCTGACCGTCAAGGAGTTTGATCTGCTGGTGGAGCTGGTGCGGAATAAAAATATTGCGCTGTACCGCGACCGGCTGTATGAAAAGGTCTGGCAGGAGCCCTTTACGGGAGAAACCAGGACTTTGGATTCCCATATTCAGCGGCTGCGGAAAAAATTGGGGCTGGAACAGCAGATCAAAACGGTATTTCGAATTGGATACCGGCTGGAGGATTAGAATGCGCCTGTTTACTAAAATATTTTTCAGCGTGATTATGGTATTTTGCCTGACCTTTCTGGTTTCCGGCTGCTTTATACTTTCCTTTTCCATGAAATCCTGTGTGGAACGGGAGAAGGAATTTGCACTGCAGCAGTACAAGTACGATAAATTTACCGCCCAGGCGGCCATGATTTCCGGGCGGCTGTTTGAGGAAACGGAAGATTTTTCGCGTATGCAGCCGCTGTTTGATACCATTGCCCGGCAGGTGGATGCGGACATCTGTTTGGTTTCTGCAGAGGGAAAATGTCTTTATAAGGAAGGCGCATGGGATGATCTGCCGGAGCATCTTTCCTTGTCGGCAGATCATTACTGGTTCAAATTCCAGCACCGGGCGGATCAAAGCCATGTGCTGATCGGAAGCCTGATCCGGCAGGACGATGTTTCTTTTGGGTTTCTGACGAAAACGGATATTTCGGAATCTATTCGGCAGCAAAAGCGTCTGCAGACCTATTTTGAGCGCTGCTTCTGTGCGGCGATTTTACTGGGGATCGTGCTGATGCTGGGACTTTCGCTGCTGCTGACCAGGCCTTTAAGCCGGATGACGAAAGCGGCGGACCGGATTGCAGACGGCTGTTACCATGAGCGGCTGCGGTTGCGCAGCAGGGACGAACTGGGGCAGTTTGCCGACAGCTTTAACCGGATGACGGCTATGGTGGAGCAAACAATTCAGGAGTTGTCCGAAGAAGCGGAAAAGAAAGAGGATTTTGTGGCGAATTTTGCCCATGAACTGAAAACGCCGCTGACTTCCATTATCGGATATGCGGATATGATTTACCAGAAAGATCTGCCTCGGGAAAAGGTGAAAAAAGCTGCCTGGTATATCTGGAATGAGGGAATGCGTATGGAAGCGCTGTCCCTGAAGCTGATGGATCTGACCAATCTGAACCGGCAGGAATTTCCCCGTTTCGCCATGTCCGCCGAAGAAATCCTGGCGGATGTGATGGAAGGCGTTGCCGTGACCCTGCGAGAGAAAGGGGTTCAGATTTTCTGGCGGACGGAAGACGTTTATATTACGGTGGACTACGATCTGATTAAGACCATGCTGCTGAATCTCATTGACAATGCGGTGAAGGCGGACTGCCGGTGTATCCGGATAGAGGGAAAGACAGAAGATGGGAAATACCTGATCCGCATTACGGACGACGGAAAGGGGATTCCCGCTGCCCAGCTGTCGAAAATTACCGAGGCTTTTTATATGGTGGACAAGGCTTCTGCACGGAAACAGCATGGCGCGGGCATCGGGCTGGCGCTGGTCCGGCGGATCGTGGAGCTGCATGAAGGAAAACTTCGGATTGACAGCAGAGAGGGGGAAGGCACCTGTGTTACGGTGACGCTTCCTCTCTTAAAGGAGGAAGGCTTATGCGAGGTATGAAGCGGCGGGAATGGAAAAGCATAATGGTAATACTGATCGTCTGCCTGCTGGTACCGGTCCAGCTTCTTCTGATGCGTTTGATTTTACAGCGGCATGCAGACCGGCTCTTGTCCGAAAGCGGCGTCATTGCCGCGGCGGAGGATGCCTCGTCGGCGCAAAGCGGCACAGAAACCGTCCCGGATGCCCTGCGGCCGGAAGAATGGAAACAGGTGATTGCCAATATGGACAGCGCTTCGCCGGAAATCCTCCATGACCCCACAGGACCGCAGATTTCCATGAAGGAGGCCATTGCCGCAGGGGAAGGATGGTTTGAGAAATTTGCGGAAGCCTTCGGGCACAGCTCCTTTGACGGATATACCGAGGTGCGCGCCATGCTCTGCAGGAAAGAAAGCACCGATGCGGCAGGACTGCCGGAAGGATACGGCAGCTACTGGATCGTCAGCTGTCAGACGGAAGGCATGGAAGCGGATCTGTACCTGCACGCCGTGACGGCGCAGATGCTGAAAATTGAGATGGTGGCGTATCAGCCACCGGAAACGGTGCAGCAGGCGTCGAAGTACGGCCGGATGCTGCAGGGGTTTGCAGAGCAGATCGGTTGGGGTACCTGTCAGGCGATGGATGAAACAGCAGCCGGCGCCACGGCCTATTTGCCGGAACTGGATCTGACTGCGGTTCTTACAGTGGTGGATCAGAGCATATACTATGATTATGGCGACGCCCAATATCGGGAGATCGTTCATCTTTCCCTGCGTGAAAGGAGAAAGCCGGAAGAGGCCACCTATTCCATTTCAGGCGGCGGCACGAATGCCGGAAACTGACACAGAATTTACAGTTACAACACAAGTACCTTGCAGGAAGCAGACAACTGCCTGCTATGCTTACGGGCATAGAAAGGAGTGGTTGTATGTTGAAAAAAATCGGAACGGTACTGGTGCTGCTGCTTTGCGCGTTGTTTTTCTGGCTGTGGATGCAGGAAAAAAACAAGGGGTATGACAGAAAGGAATCGAGAATGACCATGGAAAGCAATGGGGCGGTCAATGAAAGAAAAATGACCGAGCTGCCGGCGACAGAGGCGCCTGTCGCCAAAGCGCCATCCGGAGGCTCGGACGCGGCAAGGCTTATGCTGCTGGTAAATCCCTGGCACAAGCTGCCGCAGAATTATACGGTAGACCTCACCGATTTAAACGGCGGGCACCAAATCGCCACTCTGTGCTATCCGGCGCTGCAGCAGATGATGGACGACGCCAGGGCGGCGGGGCTGCATCCGTTGATTTGTTCCTCTTTCCGAACCTGGCAGAAGCAAGAGCGGCTGTATGAAAACAAGGTGGCGACGCTGATGCAGAAGGGATACGGCAGGAAAATGGCGGAAACGGCCGCGGCGGCAGAGGTGGCGGTGCCAGGAACCAGCGAGCATCAGCTGGGGCTGGCGCTGGACATCGTAGATGAAAGCAATCAGAATCTGGATGAAAGCCAGGAATCCACCAAGGTACAGAAATGGCTGATGGAAAACAGCTGGAAATACGGGTTTATTCTGCGTTACCCCAATGAAAAAAGGCAGATCACGGGCATTATTTACGAGCCCTGGCATTACCGGTATGTAGGAAAGGAAGCGGCGGCGGAAATTTACGCCAACGGGTGGTGCCTGGAAGAATATCTGGAACACAAAGCCGAGGAAGATTGAAAAATAGTGTTTACATTTTTGCGCCGGAGTGCTACAATGACCGCGAATTGAACGATGAAGAACAGACAAACCGGCGGATGTATCCTTTCGTCCGGCCGGGAACATGAAGCAAGCGGATGGTATTTCGAATTAAAAGAAAACGATACTGCGTGACACATGGTCTATTCTTTCCGTCTGTTAAAAAAGCCCGCGTCGCCTTTGAAAGAAAGGGTGATGGCATGAAGATTGGTTTTATTGGAGCAGGAAAAGTCGGATTTTCACTGGGCAGATTTTTTGTGCAGGGCGGCATTCCGGTGACCGGTTATTACAGCAGGCACCGAGAGTCAGCGGTTGAGGCGGCCGCATTTACCGGGACAGAACAATATGACACAGCTGCGGACTTGATCGCGGACAGCGACGCGCTGTTTTTAACAGTACCTGACGGTGCCATTACGGCGGTCTGGCAGGAGATCGGAAAGTATGATATCAAAGGAAAAATGATTTGTCATTGCAGCGGCGTGATGACGGCGGCGGAAGCATTTCCGCAGGCAGACCGCACCGGCGCTTTTGTATATTCGATGCATCCGTTGTTTCCCTTTCACAGTAAGTATGAAACTTACAGGGAACTGCCGGGTGCTTTTTTTTGTCTGGAAGGAACGGGGCCCCATCTGCCCCTTTGGACCAGGCTGCTGCAGCAGCTGGGGGTGCAGGTGCAGGTGATTTCCGCCGCGGAGAAGAAAAAATATCATGCGGCCTGTGCCATTGCCAGCAACCTGATGTGCGCGCTGCTGCAGGAAAGTCTGGATTTGCTGAAAGACTGCGGTTTTTCGGAGACAGAAGCCCGGTCGGCGCTGACGCCCCTGGCAAAAAGCAATTTGAACCACATACTGGAGGAAGGGCCGGCAGCGGCCCTGACGGGACCTGTGGAACGGGGGGATGCGGAGACCGTGAAAAAGCATCTGCATTGTTTTGAAAGCGCAGAAGATCGGGAAATCTACCGGCTGCTTTCGGTGAAGCTGCTGGCGCTGGCAGCCGAAAAACATCCCGGCCGGGACGATACACAGCTGAAAAGGCTGCTTGAAAATTCGGCGCAGATAGAAGGAGGTAAATGAAAATGCCCGGAAAATATACGGTGACATCATTACTGGAGATGAAGCAGAAGGGGGAAAAGATTTCCCAGCTGACCTGCTATGATTATTCTACGGCCCGCCTGGTAGATGCGGCGGGCATCAATACGGTACTGGTGGGGGACAGCTTAGGCATGACCATGCAGGGCTATGAGAACACTCTGCCGGTGACTTTGGACGAAATGATCTGCTATGGCCGGAGCGTGGTGCGGGGCTGTCAGAATGCCTTTGTCATCATGGATATGCCCTTTATGAGCTATCAGGTTTCTCCGGCCCAGGCCCTGGAATCCGCGGGACGGCTCATTAAGGAAACCGGCGCCAACGCTGTGAAGCTGGAAGGCGGCGCGGCGGTAACGGAACAGATTAAAGCGATTGTGGACGCCGGCATACCCGTCTGTGC
>CANRJG010000054.1 GCA_947630875.1 uncultured Lachnospiraceae bacterium | reverse complement strand
GCCCTGTGTTTTGGCCAGTTTTTCGATATCCATCTGGTCCGTAGGTACAAATTCATGCAGCGGAGGATCCAGGAAACGAATGGTCACAGGATAACCGCCAAGGGTCTCAAACAGCGCCTCAAAATCGCCCTGCTGCATCGGCTCAATCTTATCCAGCGCTTCTTCCCGTTCCTCTAAGGTTTCGGAACAGATCATCTCGCGGAACGCGTCGATTCTGCCGTCGCCGAAGAACATATGCTCGGTACGGCAAAGGCCAATACCCTGGGCGCCGAATGCGGTGGCCTGGGCTGCATCCGCTGCCGTATCGGCATTGGTACGGATCGCCAGTTTTTTATACTTGTCGGCCAGCTTCATGATTCTTCCGAAATAACCGCTGGAAGGATCCGCCGGTACCGTTGCGATCTTGCCGTCATAAATCTTTCCGGTGGAACCGTCCAGAGAAATCAGATCGCCCTCCCGGTAAACCTTGCCGTTCAGCGTAAACTCTTTGTTTTCCTCATCCATTTTGATATCGCCGCAGCCGGAAACGCAGCAGGTGCCCATACCGCGGGCAACAACAGCTGCGTGAGACGTCTGACCACCGCGTACCGTCAGGATACCCTGGGCATACTTCATGCCTTCGATATCCTCCGGAGAAGTTTCCAGACGAACCAGTACCACTTCTTTGCCTTTTTTGCCCTTGGCTACCGCGTCTTCCGCCGTAAATACGATGGAGCCGGCCGCCGCCCCCGGAGACGCCGCAATGGCCTGTCCGATGACCTGATTTTCATCGGCTGCTTTCAGTGCAGCGGGATCAAAGGTGGGATGCAGCAGCATGTCCAGACTCTTGGCATCGATCTGCATCAGCGCTTCTTCTTCGGTAATCTGTCCCTCGTCGATCAGATCACAGGCAATCTTGATGGCCGCGGCAGCGGTACGCTTGCCGTTTCTGGTCTGCAGCATATACAACTTGCCGTCTTCAATAGTAAACTCCATATCCTGCATATCATGGTAATGGTTTTCCAGAATCTGGCAGATTTCATTAAACTGCTTAAATACGTCCGGGAATACCTCTTTCATTTTTGCAATGGGCATAGGTGTACGCACACCGGCAACCACATCTTCGCCCTGGGCATTGACAAGGAATTCACCCATCAGGCCCTTTTCGCCGGTGGCCGGATTTCTGGTAAAGGCCACGCCGGTGCCGGAAGTATCGCCCATATTACCGAAAGCCATCATCTGTACATTGACAGCGGTTCCCCAGGAATAGGGAATATCATGATCCATACGGTATACATTGGCTCTCGGGTTGTCCCAGGAACGGAATACGGCCTTAATCGCTTCAAACAGCTGCTCCTTCGGATCATCGGGGAAATCCTTGCCCAGCTGTTTTTTGTACTCTTCTTTAAACTGATTGGCCAGTTCCTTCAGATCTTCCGCCTTCATTTCCACGTCATACTCGATGCCGCGTTTCTCTTTCATCTGGTCGATCAGCGTCTCAAAATACTTTTTGCCGACTTCCATTACCACGTCAGAGAACATCTGGATAAATCTTCTGTAGCAGTCCCAGGCCCATCTGGGATTGCCGGATTTCTTTGCAATGACTTCCACAACCTGTTCATTCAGACCCAGATTCAGGATGGTATCCATCATACCGGGCATGGACGCGCGGGCACCGGAACGGACCGAAACCAGCAACGGATTTTCCATGTCGCCGAATTTCTTTCCGGTGATTTCTTCCATTTTTTCAATATATTCCATGATCTGCGCCTGTATTTCATCATTGATGACTCTGCCGTCCTCATAATACTGTGTACAGGCCTCTGTCGAAATCGTAAATCCCTGAGGTACCGGAAGACCCAGTCCCGTCATTTCCGCCAGATTCGCACCTTTTCCGCCAAGGAGCTCTCTCATGCCGGCATTGCCCTCGCTGAACAGATATACCCACTTTTTTGCCATATTTTTCTCCTCCAATCATCTTGTACAGTTTTTAATAAGAAAATTTCTCGGTCAGATATGCGCGCAATTCGCTGATTGCAACTCTCTCCTGCTCCATGCTGTCACGATCCCGTACCGTAACCGCATGGTCGTTTTCGGAATCAAAATCATAGGTCACGCAGTACGGCGTACCGATCTCATCCTGTCTTCTGTAGCGTTTTCCGATATTTCCTCTGTCGTCAAACTCGCAGTTCCAGTCTTCGGAAAGCATGGCAAAGACCTTCTCTGCACCTTCGTTCAGCTTCCTGGACAACGGCAGCACGCCGACCTTCACCGGCGCAAGGGCGTGATGGAAACGCATCACCGTCCGCACGTCGCCGCCTTCCAGTGTTTCCTCGTCATAGGCCGCACAGAGGAACGCCAGCAGTACCCGGTCCGCGCCCAGGGACGGTTCAATCACATAGGGAACATAACGGCGGTTCGCCACGTCGTCAAAGTAACTGAGATCTTCTCCGGAAACCTCCTGATGCCGTGAAAGATCATAGTCCGTTCTGTCCGCAATGCCCCAGAGTTCGCCCCAGCCGAAGGGGAATAAAAATTCGATATCCGAGGTAGCCTTGCTGTAGAAAGAAAGCTCTTCTTTTTCATGATCCCGCACCCGCATCTCTTCATCCTTCAATCCCAGCGTTTTCAGCCAGTTGATACAGAAATTTTTCCAATAGGCAAACCATTCCAGATCCGTATCCGGCTCACAGAAAAACTCCAGTTCCATCTGTTCAAACTCTCTCGTCCGGAAAATAAAGTTGCCGGGCGTAATTTCGTTTCGGAAAGATTTGCCGATCTGGCCGATGCCGAAAGGAATCTTCTTTCTGGAAGTACGCTGTACGTTTTTAAAATTGACAAAAATACCCTGTGCCGTTTCCGGTCTTAAATAAACGGTATTTTTTGCATCCTCCGTCACACCCTGGAAGGTTTTGAACATCAGATTAAACTGACGGATGTCGGTAAAATCATGCTTCCCGCAGGACGGACACGGTACATTGTGCTCGTCGATAAACGCTTTCATTTCTTCATTGGACCATGCGTCTGTCGATCCCGAAAGCAAAATGTCATGTTCCTTTGCAAAATTTTCGATCAGCTGATCCGCGCGGAAGCGTTCATGGCAGGCCCTGCAGTCCATCAGCGGATCCGAAAAGCTGCCCAGATGTCCGCTGGCGACCCATGTCTGGGGATTCATCAGAATCGCACAGTCTACGCCCACGTTGTAGGGGTTTTCTCTGATGAATTTTTTCCACCATGCCTGTTTGATATTGTTCTTCAGTTCAACGCCCAACGGACCGTAATCCCATGTATTGGCGAGACCCCCGTAAATTTCGGAACCGGGGAAAATAAAACCGCGTGATTTTGCAAGGGCTATGATCCTGTCCATCGTTTTTTCCATATCTTATCTTTGATTTCTCCATTTCTTTTGATTATTCAGTACATTTTAGTTTAACATCTGACCGGTTGCTTTGCAATAAAAAATCATCCGGTTTTATAATACTTTTACATTTTTTTCCTCCCGGCAGTACCTGTACACGCTGTTGGAAAGGAAACAGTCCTTCGAAACGTAGGTTCTGTTGATTTCCAGCACCATCTGCTTTAAGTCATCCACCGCATACCCTTCCGTATCCGGCAGCAGGAGCACTTCATCCACGCTGCTGGGCAGAATAAACAGATCCTTTTCCAGCTCTTCACTCAGTCCTCCCATGATTTTTGGATACAGCATGCCCGCAGCGCCGTAATATCCCAGCCGGTTGCTTAAAATATACAGCTGCGGACAGTCTCCGGTATCGATAATGGAATGCAGCACCTCCTGCATCGAACGGATACTGCAGGGCTGAATCTGCAAGGTGTTTTCCATGGCGGTCTGAAACAGCGCCGCTTTGGTCACGCCCCAGTAATCCAGATGGGCCTTTTTGACCAGAATGCTCCCTGCCCCGAATACCGTATGCTCCACCAGACAATAGCAGACCACCGCCAGATCCAGAAAACGTTCATAGGGAACCTCGCGCAAAAGTTCGGCATTTCTTTCATAATTGATCAGTTTGACGGCTAAGTGGGGCGAAACTTCATGAAAGTCATAAAAATAAGAAATGTCAAGAGAATGGACCTTCTCATGGGAATGATAAAATCCGGTGATATCTGATACAATATGATCAATATCCCGGCCTTTCAGATAATCGTCATAGCATTCATCCAGAAAAACAGTAGGGGAAAACAGATTGGCGTCCCTTACGATATTCAACCCGTCCGAGGAAAAGTCATTGTTTCTCCGGATGGGTCTGACCGTAACCGACGCCCTGTCATCTACTTCGCTTCTTACATGTTCTACGATCTGGTTTACAAATTCCTGATACCTCATATTGTCTTTTCTGACGAGGTATATATTTAAAAATCATAAAAATTATAATATCTGTCTCTTTTTTTGTCAATAAAACATCGCTGTTTTATTTTGAAAAATCCATGTTTATTCCACCGGAATGGATCTGGACGCCTTTAAGACCAGACCCACCTCCATAATCAGGATGGCGATAGCGGATCCGCCGTAGCTGATGAAAGGCAGCGTCACACCGGTATTGGGAATCATATTGGTGGTCACCGCAATATTCATAATAATCTGTATGGCAAACTGGGCAAATACTCCGACGCACAAAATCGACGCATAGCGGTTTGCCGTGTTTCTGGCAATGAAAATAATGCGGTACAACAGCAGAATAAACAGCAGAATCAGCACGAAGGCGCCGAACAGTCCCAGTTCTTCGCAGATGATGGCAAATATCATATCATTCTGGGGTTCCGGCAGTATGGCCTTCTGGATGCTGCCGCCCAGGCCTTTGCCGAACAGTCCGCCGGATCCGATGGCATACAGGGCGTTTAAGGTCTGCATCGCCTGGCTGTCGGAAAAATGCTCTACATGCAGCCACGCAATGATACGCCTGCTCCGGAAACTGCTTAAATCTTTCAGATCCATTTTGCTGACGTCCATGGCCTTCACATACAGCACCACCACCGCTGCAAGAATACCGATGGCTGCCGCCGCAAACAGAAACTTGCTCCAGTTGGGATGCACCGTAAAATACATCAGCAATGCAACGCCGATCACGATAATGGCGGAACTTAAGTTGCTGGTCAGCAGAAAAATCATCGCAGCCAGCAGAAGTACCGGGCCAAATACCAGCAGCGCCACCTTATAATCCTGTATTTTTTTTGCGCACTTGTTCAGTATCGTCGCCGTATACAGGATCACGGCAAACTTTGCCACCTCCGCCGGCTGCAGACTGACAGGTCCGAAATAAAGCCAGCGGCTGGCGCCGTGGCTGCTGTGTCCCAGAGGGGTTTTCACCAGTACAAGCAGAATCATAGACAGGACATAAATGCCCACGGAAAGGCCGGACCAGATCCGGTAAGGCAGACGCATCATCAGAAATGTCACAAGCACAGAGCCGGCGATGATAAAGAGCTGCTTTTCCAGCGAGGCTCTTTTTGCTTCGCTGACATAGGTGCCGGCGCTGTAAACCATAATCACACCGAACACACACAGAAATACCGTGATAAACAGCAGATTGTAATCAAAGTACCTGCCTGTCCCGGATTTGACCTGATGCTGTTTTTCCTTTCTGATTTGTTCTGCCATAAAGCTTCTCTCCAATCCCGCGCCTTTCGGGTACGGCTGCCGCATTGCCTGAAAATGAAAACAGACCCGGCAAAACGCCGCCGGGTCTGCTGTAGTCAGTTATACCCTGGATAAATACTCGCCGGTTCTCGTATCGATCTTGATCTTCTCTCCCTGATCTACAAAGAGCGGCACATAAACGGTAGCGCCGGTCTCCACAACTGCCGGTTTCGTAGCGCCTGTAGCCGTATCCCCCTTGAATCCGGGTTCCGTATCGGTTACGACCAGTTCCACAAACAGCGGCGGTTCTACTGCAAACACGCTGCCCTTATGGGAGCAGACCTTAACCATTTCATTTTCCTTTACGAATTTCAGTGCATCCCCGATCTCATTGACGCTCAGCGCAATCTGATCATAGGTTGTGGTATCCATAAAGTAATATAGCTCGCCGTCGTTGTACAGATACTGCATATCGCTTCGGTCGATATGGGCCGTAGGGCACTTCTCTGTCGGGCGGAAGGTACGCTCGACCACGCCGCCGTTCTTGATATTTTTCAGTTTGGTACGAACGAAAGCCGCCCCTTTTCCGGGTTTTACATGCTGAAATTCAATAATCTGAAAAACAGCATTATCCAGTTCTATCGTAACGCCGTTTCTGAATTCGCCTGCAGAAATCATCTTTTTTCCTCCTCATTAGGTAAATCTGATTTATTTTATAATATTGCGCAGTATATTTCAACCACAATTTACAAACTGCTTTCGTGTTTTTTTCTGTATCTATTATAAAAAATAAACACAATTTTTTCAAGTCTTCTCTTTAGCCAGATCAGCCGGGTTTCCTGCGGATAGAGCCGGCGCACCAGAACGGAATCAATGCCGGCGCGGTTTGCGCCCCAGATATCCGTAAACAGCTGATCGCCGAATGCTAGGATTTTTCCCTTCGGCAACCCCATGGCATCCACCGCCCGCAGATATCCCGCCCCGGAAGGCTTCTGCGCGTCGCAGATTTCTACGGCGCCGATCCGGGCGTTAAAAGAATGCACCCGGGGACCGTGATTGTTGGAAAGCAGACAAACGCAAAAACCACGGTCCATCAGCGACTTTAACAGTGCAGTGGCCCGCGCGTCCGCCGGTGCGTCATGTCCCACAAGGGTATTATCAATATCAAAAATCAGGCCGCGGTATCCTTTTTCATATACCTTGCCGAAATCGATGCCGTATACATTTTCCGCATCATAGGTGGGATAAAAACAGTGAAACATGCCGGATCCTCCATTTGCCGTATATCCTACCATATTTTTCGCGGGGACTCAAGATACAGCCTGCAAATCGGTGAAATTTGCATATTTCCTTGTTGCAAAATAATTTTTTTATTGTAAGATAGATAAAGTGATCAAAACCATCTGAAAGGAATGTTTATCATGATCGGAACAAGCAATATAACGCTGCGTCTTGGGAAAAAGGCGCTGTTTGAAGACGTGAATATCAAATTTACGGAAGGAAACTGCTATGGCCTGATCGGTGCCAACGGCGCCGGAAAGTCCACGTTTCTGAAGATTCTGACCGGCGAGCTGGAACCAACCAAAGGAGAAGTCTACGTGACTCCGGGTCAGCGAATTTCCTTTTTAAAACAGGACCATTTTCAATATAATGATTACAAAGTGCTGGACGCCGTGATTCTGGGCAATCCCCGGCTCTATGAAATCATGCAGGAAAAAGATGCCATTTACGCCAAAGAGGACTTTACCGATGAGGACGGCATCCGCGCCAGCGAGCTGGAAGCGGAATTTGCCAATCTGGACGGCTGGTCCGCAGAGGCCAACGCCGCCATGCTGCTGGAAGGCCTGGGGGTAGAAACCGAATTTCATGAAAAAACCGTGGGTGAAATCGAAACGCCGCTGAAGGTCAAGGTTCTGCTGGCCCAGGCGCTGTTCGGCGATCCGGACATCCTGCTGCTGGACGAGCCCACCAACCATCTGGATCTGGATGCCATTGCATGGCTGGAAGAATTTCTGATCAATTTCAATAATACGCTGATCGTGGTCTCCCATGACCGTTATTTCCTGAACAAGGTCTGTACCCATATCGCGGACATTGATTATGCCCGGATTCAGCTGTATACCGGCAACTACGATTTCTGGTACGAGTCCTCCCAGCTGCTGATCAATCAGATGCGGGAAGCCAATAAAAAGAAAGAGGAAAAGATCAAAGAGCTGCAGGAATTCATTTCCCGTTTCAGCGCCAACGCTTCCAAGAGCAAACAGGCGACTTCCCGGAAGCGCGCCCTTGAAAAAATTCAGCTGGATGAAATCAAACCCTCCAGCCGGAAATATCCCTATATTGATTTTCGTCCTTCCAGAGAAATCGGCAATGAAGTATTAAGCGTCGAACATCTGTCCAAAACCGTGAACGGCGTAAAAGTGCTTGATGATCTTTCCTTCCAGCTGGGCCGGGAAGACAAGGTTGCACTGGTGGGCGGAAACGAACTGGCAAAAACCACCCTGCTGCAGATTTTAAGCGGTGAGATGGAGCCGGACGAGGGCAATTACAAATGGGGGATTACCACTTCCCGTTCTTATTTTCCCAAGGACAACAACCATCTTTTTGACTGTGAGGACACCATTGTGGAATGGCTGATGCCCTTCTCTCCGGAAAAGGACGTAACCTATGTCCGGGGCTTCCTGGGTCGGATGCTGTTTGCCGGCGACGACGGCATTAAAAAAGTACGGGTACTTTCCGGCGGTGAAAAGGTGCGCTGCATTCTTTCCAAAATGATGATTCAGGCCACGAATATTCTTCTGTTTGACGAGCCCACCAATCATCTGGATATGGAGTCCATCACCGCCCTGAACAACGCGCTGATCAAATTCCCGGGGGTTGTGCTCTTTACCTCCCATGACCATCAGTTTGTACAGACCACGGCCAACCGGATCATCGAGATTCTGCCCAACGGCAAGTACATTGATAAGATGACGACCTATGACGAATATCTCGAAAGTGATGAAACGGCCAGAAAACGGACCATTTATACCATGGATCCGGATTCGGACAATTAAAACCACAGAAAAAAGCTCTGCATGCGGCAGAGCTTTTTTTAATTACAAATCCAGCTGCAGAAGCAATGTATTGTTATCTCCTTCACAAAGTACGCTGGCGTTTTCGGCAAACCACGTTTCGTCAATCTGATAATTGCCGCGTTCTTCTGCGCCGATGACCACATAGGCCACATGGTATTTTTCGAACAGATCCCGGTGTGTCTCCGGTGCTTCAAACATATCGCGCAGATCCTGCTCACGATCCGTGATATCAAAACCGTGATAATACAGGAAGGTGCCTGCCCCCACCACAATATTTCTTCCGGTCAGAGACGCCACCGCATTGTTGTGATTATTATCCGTCAGAATTACTGCATCCGCCGGAAGATCGCTTTCATTGATATAATCGACGATCTTCAGATACGCATTCGGGTACAGCTGATAGTTGGATACATATTCCCGTCCCAGTGTCAGAACCGCGGAAACCGTACAGATCACAAGCACCAGCGCCGCAGCAGCAACCGCCAGCAGCTTCGGCCGGATTTTCCGATACAGATCGATCATTACGGAAGCCGCGGGAATCAGCAGGAAGATAAACCCGATATACAACAGTTTATTGTTGTCATAGGGATTGGGCTGAAATCCCAGAAACTCGGCAATGTACCAGATGGCCAGTCCCGACACTGCAAGACGAAACTGCCTCTTTTCCGAGAAAATCAGTGCAATGAGAATAAACAGCATGACCAGCCCGATGTTCTTGATATAAAAGGTGACGTAACCGTCGGTGAGATTCGCCCAGTTGAACTGTCCGCGGACAAAACGATCCCCCGTCGCCTGTCGGAAAGTCCATACAAACAGCTGCGCAAATGCAAGAGGCAGCACAATGGCCAGAAAAACACCCCAGCTTTTCAGCACCGGAAGCACCTGTTTCCGGGCGATTAAGCGGATCAGAAGTACCAGAATGCAGAGTCCCCCCAGTGCCGCGCCGCCCAGTCCGATGACCAGATACAACGATGTATAATCCTTCTGCGGATATCGCAGCGCATTATTTCTGAGCATGCTTAAAGTCAGCAGTGCCACAAAAATCACACCCATCCGCAGAATCTTCGGGACCGCTGGATTTCCTTTTGCAATCCGGTCACTCAGCGAAGTTACGGCACAACGGTCACACAGATCATAGAACAGCCATACCGCACAGACAATGCCCAGGGCCAGAAACGAATGGGTATGTATCATGACCAGTCCCCCGGCCAGTACGCCGCCGTAATAAAAATATTTCGTCTTTTTTTCAAAGTTTGCCCGGTAAAGCAGAAACAGAATCGTAAACAGCACGGCCCAGCCGAACAGCGTCGCCCGCTGAGGCAGCATCATATCCGCCACCACATTGCTCCAGCGGACATTGTTGTCCACGAAATTAGTGGGCGTGTGGTAAAACTCCGTAAATATTTCCTGAATCGTATGGGTTTTGTCTCCGATGACATTGATAAAATACAGAAAGCCGAAACCGCCATTAAAGAAAAACAGAATCCATGCCAGCACCGCTTTTGCCCTGTCTTTCAGCCATGCAAAGGCAAAGGCATAAAATCCGCCCATGGCCTGCAGAAAGGCAATCATCATGGGCAGACAGTACGCCAGCTTCAGAGAGCAGCCCCAAAGATACAGACTGGATGAAATACTGTCGCAGAGGAAGGGATAACAAAGCCGCTGTCCCGGCAGGATCGAATAATCCGGCGGAAACATGCCCTGTCCGGCAATACTGGTGATAAAGCCCAGATGCATATTCATATCACCATAGGTGCACTGCCCGGTTTCCAGACCGTTCACGCCTGCCAGCAGCACATGGCTGTGCAGCAGCACCGCAAACAAAACCGCCAGCAGCACAAACAAAACGGTAATAACCGCATTATTTCGCAAAAAAGGACCGGCCGCGCTGACAACGTCTTTCCAGTGAAACAGCATCAGATCCAGCTTTTTCTGTTTTTTACTGTACACAACAATCGATGCCGCTGTAAGCAGCGCCAGAAGAAACAGCGCCGCCATATGGGAACCTCTGTTAAAATGCAGTACAGAGGAAGTTAAAGCCGGAAGCCACTGCAGCAAAAAGCTTCCTGTAACACTGCCGGTCAGCACCCGGATTAACGGTTTTTCTTTTTGGAAAAACAGATCGGCCAGAATGATCCCGAAGCACTGATAGAGAAAAAAATACAACACGGCCATGATATTGCCGATGACGGTTCCGTACATCTTGCGATTCCTTCCTTTCCTGCCGCAAAATCACGCGGCACACGTCTAAAATCAGAAAAGGCAATACTTTCTGCAAAGTACTGCCTGATAGAATACTTTCCTGCTTTATTCCCTCGGATCCGCCTCCACGGATTCCATGCCGTCCAAATAATCATCCAGGGGCTGCACATTGACCGTTGTTGCATTGGTCCCGGCGGATTTTCCTTCAATCTTCTGGTAAATCGAAAACCCGATCCAGAACACAAGCGCCGCACAGAGTACAATCACAACAATCCGTGCAATCAGAGACTCCCGCTTTTCTTTTTTCAGCGCCTCGCTGCGCTTTGTCTTCTCTTCTTTATATCTGTTTACTTTATCGACGCTCATAAACGACTCCTTCAATCTGAAAATAATTTCCCGTAAATCTTAAAAATATTAGCACAGCGGCCGAAAAATAGCAAGTCTTTTCTATTTTCGGGGATGGGCGCTCTCGTAGATCTGCCGGATGCGCTGATTGTTGATATTGACATAGATTTTCGTAGAGGAAATATCCGAATGTCCCAGCATCTCCGCAACCGCATGGACATCCGCGCCGTTTTCCAGCAGATGTACCGCAAAGGTATGCCGCAGGGTATGGGGCGTGATCTCTGTTTCGATGCCCGCCTGGGCAGCATAGCTTTTGATCAGTTTCCAGAAGCCTTGCCGGGACATCTCCGCACCTCTGCAATTCGTAAACAGCAGATGCATATTGCTGTCCTGTACAAAGACAGGTCTTCCATGCTCCAGATAAATCTCCAGCGCTTTTTTTGCCGATGCGCCGAAGGGAATGGTTCTCTGCCGGTCTTCAAAACGACAGGTAATGCATGCGCTGTCCATATGTACATCGCCCAGTTTCAGGGAAATCAGTTCCGAAACCCGAATGCCCGTGGCATACATCAGTTCCAGCATGGCCTTATCCCGCAGATGCTTCGGCTTGCCCGAAGAGGGCTGCTGCAGAAGACGCTCTACTTCTTCCACCGAAAGAATGCCGGGCATCTTTTTTTCCACCTTCGGTCCTTTGAGTTCCGCCGTCAGATCCGCGCTGACCTGATCCGATGAAGACAGATACAGATAAAAGGACCGCAGAGAAGCGACGCTGCGTGATACCGTAGAATCCGAAAAGCCCTGCTTTTGCAGATCCGTAATATAAGCTCTGATCTGTGCGTCAGAAATGTGCACGCAGTCAGAAATCCCCTGCTGTTCCAGATAAGCACAATATTTCCGCAAATCTCTTTGGTAGGAGGCGACTGTATTCGATGATGCTTTTTTTGTTTCTGTCAGATAATTCGCAAATGCGTGTATGACATCATCGTACATTTTTCACCGTCTCCTCTCATAAAATCACAAATTTAGGCGTTTGCGAAACGCCGCAAGCCGCATATTTACGGCATTTTTTGTTATAAAAATCAAATAACTCCTCACCGGA
>CANRJG010000053.1 GCA_947630875.1 uncultured Lachnospiraceae bacterium | reverse complement strand
GAACATGTGCTATCACACACATTCATCGTCGTTTTTTCAAGATTGCGTATAAGCTTAGCGAGTTTCGCAATTACCTAAATCACAAATTAGCAATATTTTAATGCCGGATCTGGTCGAATGCAAGCATAAAAACGCCCAATTTTTGCCGGATTTTCAGTGTTTTTCGCCAATGGCACAAAATGTTGAAAGTTTCCAATTGTGATATCAATATCTTGTGTCTTTTTTCAGACATGCAGCAGAATTTTTTTTATCAGCGGAAACATTACATAGGTTTCCAGCAGACTGCCCAGAATCAAAAGACCCAGAAATGTCAGAAACAGAAGCAGATACCGCATCCATGCTCGTTTTCCCCGTTTCCAGTCTTCCTTTATGCAAAAGAAAAACACCGAAAGATAGATTGTCCACTGCGGTATCATGAAAAAAAAACCGCTGCAAAGCCCGGAAACGCCCAGCAGCAGAATATTTCCGCAGGCAAAAATACCAAAGACAAAAAAGAAAATACCGCACAGTACATCCGCCAGATATTTGCCGCCAAACAAACGGGAAATCAGTACCAGCAGGGCAAACAGGCAGATTCGTTTCCGAAGCACATACAAAAACAACTGCTCCTGCGCCGTCTGTCCGGCTGCAAGCTGATGCTGCATCAGTTCCACATAGGGCTTCATTTTCATGATATCCTGTTTCATGAAAAAGAGCGTCGCACAGACCCCCAGCAAAAAGGCAAACAGCGCGATGGCCGGCAGAAGACTCCTGAAATGATTTCGTTTACGTTTCATTTTGGGCATAAAAAACCTCTCATATATTTCCTGTGTTCGTCCACTACTAGAAATATATGAGAGGCACTTGCATTTATGCGCACTGCAAACAGCTTATTCAAACTGGTCAGCGAATTTTTTGATCCGTCTGACGCCCTCCACAATATGCTCCATACTGATGGCATAAGAAAGACGAATGTGTTTCGGCGCGCCAAAATCGCCGCAGGGAATCACGGCCACCCGATAATCATTCAGCAGAATGTCCGCAATGTCCGCCGCATCTTTGATCACGTTTCCGTTGTACGTTTTTCCGCAGAGTCTGGAGCAGTCCACAAACAGATAAAAGGCGCCGGTGGGTTTCACCGCTTCCAGCGCGGCAATCTCATTGACCTTTTCATAAATGACCTCACCGCGTTTGGCAAATTCTTTGCGCATGATCTCCACTGCCTTCTGGGATCCTGTCAGTGCCTCAATAGCGGCCTTCTGGGAAATGGAGCAGGGATTGCTGGTGCAATGGCTCTGAATACTGCTAATGAGCTTCGCAATTTCCTTCGGCGCACAGACATAACCGATGCGCCAGCCCGTCATGGAATAGCTCTTTGCCACGCCGTTGCAGGTAATGGTCCGCTGATAAATTTCATCGTTCAGAGAGGCCATGCTCACATGCTCCGCGTCTCCGTAAACCAGATATTCATAGATTTCATCGGAAATCACATAGATGTCATTTTCCACAATTACTTTAGCAAGGGCTTCCATCTCCGCCCGGGTATAGACCATACCGGTGGGATTGGAAGGCGTATTGAAAATAAACGCCTTTGTTTTGGGTGTAATGGCCTCCGCCAGCTGCTGCGGCGTGATCTTATAATCATTTTCTTTTCTGGCTTCCACAAATACCGGTACGCCGTCGGCAATCATCACCATTTCCGGATAGCTGAGCCAGTAGGGAGAAGGAATAATCACCTCGTCGCCGGGATTTAAGAGCGCCATCATCGTATTGATCAGCGCATGTTTTCCGCCGTTTGTCACCACGATCTGGGAGGGTCTGTACTCTACATGATTGACCGTGCGGTACTTTTCGGCAATGGCTTCTTTCAGCTCCGGTGCGCCGGATGCCGGCGTATATTTCGTATAACCGGCATAAATGGCCTCCACCGCCGCGTCGCAGATATTTCTGGGCGTGTCAAAATCCGGCTCTCCGGCTACAAAGCCAACCACATTGATGCCTTCCGCACGCATGGCTTTCGCCTTGGCGGTCAGCTGCAGTGTGGAGGAAGGTTTTACACGTTTCGCTTTTTCAGATAATTCCAGTGGCATATTCTCTTTCTCCCTGTCCTTCCATGTGTCAATTTAAGAACATATCTTACACGGTATGTTCGAAAAATTCAATACTTTTGATGAAAATTTGTCATAAAAAAAGTATTCTATAAATGGTTTCCCGTTTATAGAATACTTTTCATTCCATGCTACTTTGCGTAGTCAGTTGCCCGTGATTCCCTGATGAGGTTTACTTTAATCTGTCCGGGGTATTCCAGTTCGGATTCAATCTGTTTGGAAATATCCCGCGCAAGCAATACCATATCATCATCACTCACATGTTCCGGTATTACCATTACCCGAATCTCTCGACCAGCCTGAATGGCATAGGATTTTTCAACTCCCTTGAAGGAATTGCTTATTTCTTCCAGTTGTTTGAGACGATTTGTATAAGTCTCCAGGGTTTCCCGTCTTGCGCCGGGTCTTGCAGCGGAAATGGCGTCGGCAGCCTGTACGATACATGCGATCAGGCTGGTAGGCTCAACATCGCCGTGATGCGCCTCCACCGCATTGATAACGATTGCATTTTCTTTATATTTACGGCATAAATCCACGCCAAGTTGGATATGGGAACCTTCCTGCTCATGATCCACGGCTTTACCGATATCATGCAGCAGTCCTGCACGCTTGGCCAGACGCACGTCCACGCCCAGCTCGCCTGCCAGCAGTCCGGAAAGGTGTGCCACCTCTAAGGAATGCTTTAATCCGTTCTGCCCGTAGCTGGTTCTGAATTTCAGCTTGCCGAGCAAACGCACCAGTTCCGGATGGATACTGTGAATACCAACTTCCAGAACTGCGTTTTCGCCTTCTTCGCGAATGGTGGCTTCCACTTCTTTCTGCGCCTTTTCCACCATTTCCTCGATTCTGGCGGGATGAATACGACCGTCAACAATCAGCTTCTCCAAAGCGATTCTCGCGATTTCACGCCGTACCGGATCAAATCCGGAAAGTACGACGGCTTCCGGCGTATCATCGATAATCAGCTCCACACCCGTCATGGTTTCCAGTGTACGGATGTTGCGGCCCTCCCGGCCGATGATACGGCCCTTCATTTCATCGTTAGGAAGCTGCACCACGGAGATCGTCGTTTCGGAAACATGATCCGCTGCGCAGCGCTGAATGGCGTTGACAACATATTCTTTTGCTTTTTTACCTGCTTCTTCTTTGGCTCTGCTTTCCATATCCTTCACCATCAGAGCCATGTCATGCTTTACATCGTCTTCAACTGTTTTCAATAAGTATTCTTTTGCCTGGCTGGAGGTAAGACCTGAGATTCTTTCAAGTTCCTGTAACTGTTTGTCAAGCGTGTCGCTTAACTCGGCTTTTTTTCTGTTTAAATCGTCGATTTTGGAATTGTAGCTCTGCTCTTTCCGTTCCAGCATGTCGGTTTTCTTGTCCAGCGCCTCTTCCTTCGCAACAATTCTGTGCTCCTGACGCTGTACTTCATTTCTGCGCTCTCTGATTTCGTCGTCCAGCTCTTTCTTGGCTTTAATGGACTCCTCTTTCATGTCCAGCAGGGATTTGCGCCGGTCTTCTTCCAGCTTGCTCCGCTCCGCTTCCACATCTTTGAGCGCATCATCGATAATCTGACGTGCTTTTTCTTCTGCATTTCCGATCTTGTTTCTGGCCACTTTTTTGCAATACTGTACTGCCAGTGCCCAGGAGATCGCGCCTGCAGCAATCACAGAGATAAAAACCGCAATGACGATTTTTAATACTTCAGTCACACTTTTACCTCCTTATTCAGTTATCAAAATACATATAGTAGAAAAACACACTATAACGGTAAAATTATAAATGGATTCCAAAAAGAAGTCAAGAAAAAAGCTATCCATTAAATTGGTTGTTTTTTTCAGATTTTTAATAATTTTTCACAATAATATTTCAAAAAAACCGCAGGCTTCCGTTACAAAAACAAAAAATCTCCTGCAAACATAACAAAACAGAGTCATCAAATCCACAAAATCAGATGATGACTCTGTCCTTGTTCAGTCTGTTTCGTCCGGTGCCGCACAGGCTTTCCGAATCTCTTCATAGGAAAAACCCCTGCCGGAAAGATACCGGTACAGCTTCGCCCGCATTTTAACGTCCGCGGTCTTTGGATCGATGCCTTTCTTCTGTATCAGTCTGCAGATCGCTTCAGTGGCGTCTTCCTCCTGATAGGCTTCGCGGCAGTCGTCCAGGATCCACTCGGCAATGCCTTTGCTGCGCAGTTCAAAAAGCAGCGCCCGCAGGCTTTTTGCAGCCTTTCTGCCCTCGATATAATCTCTGGCATACTTCTCGTCGTCCAGATAATGATAGGACTTTACATAGGCAATGACGCTGTCAATGGTTCCGCCGTCATACGTCCCCGGCTCTGCCAGCTTATCCCGCAGCTGCTTTTCAGTGCGGGGCATCCGCTCCAGCAGAAACAGGGCTTTGCGTTTCGCTGCGGAAAGCGTATCCTCGGTCCGATCCTGTGCCATGGCTTAGCTTTCCGTTTCCGCTTCCGCTGCATCTGCAGCCGCTTCTGCGCCGCCGATATGATAGTGGGCCCGTACCGCCGCTTCAATCTCCTGCGCCGTGTCCGGATGTTCTGCCAGAAACTGCTTGGCGTTTTCCCGGCCCTGGCCGATCTTCTCTCCCAGATACGCGTACCACGCGCCGCTTTTCTGCACTACACTGGCGGCAGCAGCCAGATCCAGCAGATCGCCTTCTCTGGATATGCCCTTGCCGAATATGATGTCAAACTCCGCCTCTCTGAAGGGCGGCGCCACTTTGTTTTTCACTACCTTGGCTCTGGTCCGGTTGCCGATGACTTCGCCGTTTTGCTTTAAGGACTCGATCCTGCGGATATCCAGGCGGATAGAGGAATAAAACTTCAGCGCCCGTCCGCCGGTGGTCGTCTCCGGATTGCCGAACATAATGCCCACCTTTTCACGGAGCTGATTGATAAAGATCACGATGCAGTTGGTACGGCTGATAACGGCGGTGAGCTTACGCAGCGCCTGGGACATCAGACGCGCCTGCAGTCCCACATGGGCGTCGCCCATATCTCCGTCGATCTCCGCTCTGGGCACCAGTGCCGCCACGGAGTCTACGATAATGATATCCACCGCGCCGGAGCGCACCAGCGTCTCCGTGATTTCCAGCGCCTGCTCGCCGTTGTCCGGCTGGGAAATGTACAGATCGTCCAGATTGACGCCGATATTGGCCGCGTATACCGGATCCAGCGCGTGCTCCGCGTCGATAAATCCGGCGATGCCGCCCCGCTTCTGTACTTCCGCTACCATATGCAGCGCCACGGTGGTCTTGCCGCTGGACTCCGGTCCGTAGATTTCTACCACCCTGCCCTTGGGTACGCCGCCTACGCCCAGCGCGATATCCAGGCTGAGGGAACCGGTGGGAACCGTCTCCACATTCATCTGGGTGCTCTCATCGCCTAAGCGCATCACCGAACCTTTGCCGAAATTTTTTTCTATCTGCGCCAGAGCCGCATCCAGCGCCTTTAACTTCTCCTGAGATGCCATAAATTACTCCTTTGTTGTCCGACATTCGAACATGTGTTCTAATGTCATTATACTTGTGCTTTCCTGATTTGTCAAGAAATTTTCGCTTTGTTCACCATCGTCTTGTGCTGTCAGTTTCCATTTTTACACAAACGGGCAGGAAATGCAAGCGGCGATTGTTTCGGCATCACAGATTCCATTCATATCACAGGCTGTCATCTATGATCGCAGGATCCATTTCCGCGCTATAGGGAAATTCCTGTAACAGGGTATCCACGTCATAGTCCAGCGCCCGCAGTTTTTCAAGCATCCGTTTTGGCGGCTTTGATTTGGAAAAACCGCTCAGATCATATTCTTTTTCCTTCGTGGATATATAGGCCGACAGGCAAAGCACATCCGATGCCTCCTGTTTTCCGCTTTGCGCCTCCTTCCAGGCGTCATTTTCCCTTACATCCTGCAGCATAAGCTTCACCAGTTCCTGGGCTTCCTCCCCGAAATAATTTCCGCCGGTCTCCTCGGAATACAGGGAACATTTTCTGACCTGACTGGCGTCAAAATCCTCTCCCAGCGTCTGGCAGATCAGATATTCCGGATCATAGACCAGATCGTCATATAATGATTTCAGCGTTCCGTCCAGGGCGATTTCCGGCAGTCGATAACTGCGATACAGCTTTTTGCCGTTTTTCAGCACATAAGTCAGTTTGATATCCATATACGATGTAATATCCTCCGGCGTCACCTTCTGGTTTTTCACAAGATCCAGCAGATAACTGATCCCAACATAAGAATCCTGATCCAAGGGTTCCAGCGTTTCCACCGCATCCGCAATGGTCTGATGCAGCCTGCGCTGTTTTTCAATCAGCTGACTGTCGTGGGACACTTCATTTTCAATGTAAATGCCTTCGATCTGATCTGCCGCCGGCACTTTGGTTTCCACGCCCAAAGGATCCGCCTCCAGCAGACAAAGGAACGCAATCACCGCCACCGCATAGACCGCAAAGGGTTTCCCCGCCTTTAGAAGCAGCCGGCGTTTCCCCGAAAACAACAGCGTCAGCAGCAAAAACGCCACTGCACTGGCACCTAAGGTCAGCAGGCCCATGAAAAGCAGCCGCCGCGAGGAGGCTCCCGGGAACAGGAACAAAACGCCTTTGATGACGGAAACGGAAAGCAGAAACGCCAGACAGGCGCTAAGCAGCCAGCGGGCCGGCGCAAACAGCAGGATCCGCCCGGTGCGTTCCGCCCTGTACTTTCGATACAGCAGATATATGGCCGCCAACAGCAGCAGCCCCGCCGCAAAATACAAGCCATAGACTTTCCAGTCAATGGTTAAGACCGCAGGCTTCTGTAAGTACAGGTCTTTGTACTGACCGCTCCCGGCCTGCCATACATAGGGGTTCCGGTAAAGTACGTTCCCGTCGGAGAGCCTTTGCTGCGGGGAAAGCCAAAGCATTTTCCATGGCGCGATCCGGGAAGTTTCGGACGTCGCAAAGTATATGCCGGGATACATCGAACTGCTGGATAACCCGTATATATCTGTATAATAGGGAAGCGCATTTTCCAAATCAACGCCGTACAAAAAGGTGTTCAGCAGATAACGAACCGCTTTTTCCATCGAGTAGGCCAGACTGTTCAGAATGACGAATAAAAATGGGACGGCCACAAGGCTGGCGCTGATATGGCAGCAAAGCACCGCCACGGCCAGGGCAATCATCACACAGCAGCCCGTCAGCAGCAGATCAAAGCCCACATATTTCAGGCAGGCCGCTTTCCCGACGGCACAAAGCAGAACCGCCATGGCGGCGTTATTTGCCAGCAGGGGCAAATACAGCAGTATCACAGCCGACGACAGGCTGCCGGTATACAGCGTGCCTCGCGAAAGGGGCAGCGCGTGCATGAAACCGGTCTCTTTTTTGCGGAATTTATAGGAAAATACGCACATGGATGTAGCCAGCGCCTGCAGAAAGATCAGGCCCAGAGAAGACGGGCTTTGCCCGTTCACCAGCAGATTTTGAACCAGCCCATCCGTAAACTCCCTGTCTGTCACGAATCTATTGCTGATCAGCCGAATCAGCGGATACATGCCGTGGAGGAAAAACAGAAAGAGATTCACCGCCCCCATGGGGATATACCGGCGTATCTGATTTTTTATAAGTGTAAATTGAAACATTACAATGCCTCCCGTTCTTAATTCTAAACTTATCTTTTATCGTCTTCGGACGCATCCTCTTCCGGCAGCCAGTGGCCCGGATATTCCAGCTCCTGCAGGGCCTGAATGAGATGGACGCATTTGGTATTCAGCAGATTCATCCAGACTTCCTTTCCATCCCGCATAACAACAGTCAGGTGTAAATCCAGCTGGGGTTCTTCCTGCCCCGGAAATTCGTTGGAAAAATCACGTATGGCTTCTTCCTTCAGGCCCTCCGTTTCCCGGATATCTTTTAACAAAGCCGTAAACAGTTTCCGGGCGTCCTCGTCCATATAGGTCTTTACATCCAAATGCGACTGGTTCTCTTCCGCATGCTCTCTTTCCACCGTAATGCTGCTGGCGCTGGCATAATTGCAGTGTTCGCCAAACCAATTGGCGACCATAAATTCCGGATCCGTCACCAAGTCGATCCATGCCTGTTTCAGGGCGGAATCCGGTTCCGGGGTATCGATCAAATAGGCTCGCTGGAGATTTTCCCCGTTTTTCAGGTGATAACTGATTCTGACATGCTGAAAAAACTCTGAAGATCCATAGATGTAAGAACCGTTTCTGCGCTTGGACAAGATATCCAGGTTCCGTATGACTTCGACGTGGAGCCGGTGCATTTTCTGTATCACATCCGGATCATGGGAAAGGCCGGTTTCTTCAGGAATGAAGCTGTCATCCACCAGTGCGACGCTTTGAATCTCCGATATGTCCGGAATCCGCTTTTCAAATCCAAAAGGATCCGTTTCCAGCAGCACCACAAACAAGGCCAGAACACAGATATAGGGAAGCAGTCGTTTCCATACGTCTTTGAAGATGCGAAACCGTTTCTGCGCCGCCATTTCAAAGCCGATAAACCAAAGGCCCCCGCCTGCAAGGAAAGGAATCAGGTAATTCAAAAAGAGAGAATCCTTCTGACGAAAATTCCACAGATACGGCGCAATCAGTATCATCACATACGCAGCCATGGTGGCAGAGACATACTGCACCACATATCTTCCCGGCTTCCATAAAAACTCCTGTCCTGCCTGTTCGTTTTTAAACTTTCGGTACAGCAGCCATGCCGGTACAAACAGCAGGAGGGCCGCCGCAGTATAAACCAGCACCGGGGCCACATATGCCGCCGGATCATAGGCGTTTTCCAGCGTATTACTTTGCAGTCCGACCGTATACAGCTTAGCCACCGGCGACAGCCAGCGAAGCAGCCCCAAAGATACCCTCTCCGGCACCAGGCCAAAGAGAAACGCAGACGCCATCTCCCGGATCATTCTTTCAAACAGCGCCCCGATCCCGTTCAAAAACACAAACAGAAATGGGATCACAAAGGGATTGGCGCTCAGTGTGCAGCAGAGCACGGCAATGGACAGTCCCAGCAGCGCAAACATCAGGCACAGCACCAGATCCAGCGCCAGATATCTGCCGGCTTGCACCAGCGTATATTCCCGGCGCAGAAAGCCCAGTTCCATGATGGCGGACACCGGCAGCGGCGCCGCCGTAATCACAAATGCGGAAATGGTCTGGGTCACAAAAATACTTTTCCGGCCAATGGGCAGCGCCTGCATCTGATCGGAAGCAGTCTTCTGAAAGCGAAAGGAAAACAGGCACATGGCCGCTGCCAGCGCCATGAGAAACAGCGGAACCAGCATCATCACCGGATAGGCCGCATACAGCGGCGCCGACCGCATTTCCTGCAGATACATCGGTGTATTTACATATCCAAAGATTCTATTCATATTGAGCAGAATGAGAATGCCGCCATTGATCAGCATCAGCGGAATATACCGGCGCATATTGTGCCGGAACAAGGCGGCATGAAACCATTTACCTTTACGCGCCTTATCCATGGATTTTTTCCTCCAGTTCATAAATAAACAGCTCTTCCAGATTCATCTGCAGCGGATTGACAAACTCCGGTTTATACAGCCGGACAATGTCCATCGCTTCTTCACAGGGTGCGGACACAATCAGCGTAAACAGCCGCCCTTCTTTTTCACAGTTTTTAATTTCCAGCTCCTTCATTTCCGGCAGCTGTTCGTCCGCAAAGGATACCTGCAGCTTGCAGGTGTTTTGCTGCAGGGATTCCAGAGAATCTTCCAGTACGATTTTTCCCTGCCGCATAATGCCCACATGGTCGCAGACGTCTTCCAGTTCCCGCAGATTGTGGGAGGATACCAGCACCGTCATCTGCCGGTCCATGACCTCCGCCAGCACGCTGCCCCATACTTTTTTCCGGATCAAAGGATCCAGCCCGTCCACCGGTTCATCCAGCAGCAGGAGCTTCGGGCAGCAGCTGATGGCCATCCAGAAAGCCACCTGTTTCTGCATGCCCTTGGACATGCGGCGAATGGGCTTCTTCAATGGAATCTCACTGAAAATCTCCTGCAGCTGCTGGAATTTTTCCTCTGAAAAATCGGGATATATGCCCTTATAAAATTTTTGAAGTTCCCTGACCGTGGCTTTGGGGTAGAAATAAAGCTCATCCGGGATATATGCAATGTGCCGCTTGACGGATACATTTTCCCAGACTTCTTCACCAATGACCTTCACCTGCCCGGCATCCTGTTTTAAAACCCCTGCCAGATGCCGGATCAGCGTGGTCTTTCCGGCGCCGTTTAAGCCCACAAGGCCATATACCGTACCCACCTTCACATGCATACAGGTCTCGTCCAGTGCGGTAAAATCATCATATTTTTTAATCAGATTGCTTACTTCTATCATAACTTGCTCCTCTCTTCGATTTTACGGATTAATTCTTCCTTCGATACGCCGATGCCCAGCAGGCGATCCGTCGTCTGCGTAAACGTATGCATCAGATCCCGGATTTCATTGTCCCGGATCATATGGACCGAAGCTGCGAAAGACCCCTTCCCCGGAATCGAATAAATCATTTCCTCCTGCTCCAGTTCCCGATAGGCGCGCTGGATTGTATTCGGATTGATGGACAGCTTCTGCGCCAGTTCCCGGACGGAGGGCATCTTTTCATCCGGCCGGATCACGCCCTGAAAGATCAGATTTTTAAAATTTTCCTTCACCTGTTCGTAAATGGGTCTGGGATCTCTTTGATTAAGCTGAATCAAGCATTTCGTCCTCCCCTCATCTGTATTATCTGTATTAACTGTATTATCTTTATTAGTACACTTATCATACAGCGACTTTTCGCTGCTGTCAAGGGGCTGTTTCGAATTTTATAAAAAATCGCGGCTTGCGCTTTGGCTGCCGCGGTGTTACAATCTGACTATATTAATTTTATAAAATTATACTTGTTCAATCAGGCCAGACAGGAGGAAGCCATGCTGACCTATACCTTTGACCCCAACAGCAAAACCCCGCTGTATGAAGCGCTGTACCGCGCAGTGAAAACCGATATTCTAAAGGGTGCGCTTACCGCCCACGACCGGCTGCCTTCCAAGCGCAGTCTGGCCCGGAATCTGGGCGTCAGCACCATTACCGTGGAAAACGCCTACGCCCAGCTGATCAGCGAAGGTTTCCTGTACGCCCTGCCGAAAAAAGGCTACTTTGTAGCCGATATTTCCGGAATGCGGAAAGTCCGGCCGGCTGTCCCTGTGCCCCATATGCCGCCGGTACAGGCCGAGGCTCCTTTTCTTACGGATTTATCCGGTAACCGTACCGATCCGGCGCAGTTTCCTTTTTCCATCTGGGCAAAACTGCTGCGCAAAAACCTTTCGGACCGGCAGCCGGAGCTGATGCAGGTATCTCCTGCCGGAGGCGTCCGCGTCCTCCGGGAAGCCATCGCCGGACATCTGCTGTCCTTCCGGGGTATGTTAGTTTCGCCTGATCAGATCGTCATCGGCGCCGGAACCGAATATCTCTACGGACTGCTGATCCAGCTGCTGGGCCAGAATCGGATTTATGCGGTGGAAAATCCCGGTTATCATAAAATTGCGAAAATCTACCGGTCCAGCGGCGTCACCTGCCGCTTTGTGGATATGGATGACGGAGGGTTATCTCTGGAACAGCTGAAAAAATCGGACGCGGATATCGTCCACATCAGCCCCACGCATCATTTTCCCACCGGCATCACCATGCCCGCCGACCGGAGGTACGGACTGCTGGCCTGGGCCAGTGAAACCGACAGCCGTTATATTATCGAAGACGACTATGACAGCGAATTTCGTTTTAAGGGACGGCCGATTCCTACCCTCCAGAGCATGGATGTCAGCGACCGGGTCATTTATATCAATACCTTTTCCAAATCCCTGGCTGCTACCATCCGTATCAGCTATATGGTGCTGCCGCCCCATCTGGCGGAGCTTTTTTACCGGCAGCTGTCCTTTTACGCCTGTACCGTCTCTACCTTTGAGCAGTATACCCTGGCGGACTTTATCCGGGAAGGCCATTTTGAGCGGCATATCAACCGTATGCGGCTCTTTTACGCCCGGAAACGGGAGGAAGTGCTTGCCATCATCGCGGACAGCCCGCTGGCCGGCCGCTGCAGCGTGATCGAAAAGGATTCCGGCCTGCATTTTCTGCTGCGGCTGGATACCGCACTGCCGGACGAGGTGCTGCTCTTTCGGCTGCAGCAAAAACAGATTCATCTGTCTTCTCTGGCCTCCTACGATCAGGAGCCTGCAAAAGAACCTGCCCATACCTTCCTTCTCAATTATTCCAATCTGGACGCGGACCGGCTGCCTTTTGTTTTCAGGACCATCGCGGAATGCATGTAAAAAGGAGCCGGACTGATATGATCCCCCTTAGGTAGACAAGGTAAATACCAAAATCTACCTAAGGGGGATTCTTTATGTCAAAATCTAAAT
>CANRJG010000052.1 GCA_947630875.1 uncultured Lachnospiraceae bacterium | reverse complement strand
TCTAACAGCTTAAGCAACAAGATGGGTAATTCCTTACTGGCTGTAAGGGGTATTAACCATAAATATATTGTAGTAGGGAGGCAGAAACATGAACATCAGTATTACGAAAACGACTTGTCCTAAAGAAAAACCGGACAGCAGTACGCTGGGATTCGGCCAGGTATTTACCGATCATATGTTCCGGATGGATTACACGCCGGACAAAGGCTGGCACGACGCGAAAATCGTACCGTTCGAAAACCTGTCCATCCACCCTGCATCTACGGTGCTGCACTACGGTTCCGGCATTTTTGAGGGACTGAAGGCTTACAGACGCGCGGACGGCAAAGTACAGCTGTTCCGTCCCATCGAAAATATTCGGAGAATGAACTCCTCGGCAGACCGTCTCTGCCTGCCGCAGATTCCGGAAGATATTGCTATGGAAGCGCTGATGACCTATGTCAGAATGGAGCAGGACTGGACCCCGGATACCTTCGGCACTTCGCTGTATCTGCGTCCCTTCATGTTTGGCAATGACGAAACCCTGGGCGTACATTCGGTACAGCACGCCACGTTTATGATTATCGCGTCCCCTTCGGGCAGTTATTATAAAGAAGGCATCAATCCGGTGAAGATCATGATCGAGGATCAGGATGTTCGAGCGGTAAGAGGCGGCACGGGCTATATCAAGTGCGGCGGCAACTACGCGGCGTCCAACCGCGCCGGCGAACGGGCGGAGCAGAAAGGATATTCTCAGGTACTCTGGCTGGACGGCGTAGAGCGTAAATATATTGAGGAAGTGGGCGCTATGAACGTTATGTTCAAGATCGGCGACGAGATCGTCACGCCGAAGCTGACGGGTTCCATTCTGCCAGGCATTACAAGAAAATCCTGTATCGAAGTACTGCAGAAGAAGGGCTATCAGGTCAGCGAACGCCTGCTGAGCCTGACAGAGCTGGAAGCGTCCATGAAGAACGGTATGCTGGAAGAAGCCTGGGGCTGCGGTACGGCCGCGGTGGTTTCTCCCATCGGCGAGCTTTGCTATAAGGACGAAAAGTTCACCATCAACGACGGAAAGATTGGCGAAGTGACCCAGTATCTGTACGACACCCTCACCGGTATTCAGTGGGGCAAAACGGAAGATCCCTTTGGATGGGTGAAGACCATCGACTAAGGCTTTGGATATGACAGAACAGGGTTATGAAATCATAGACGCGCACTGCCACATATTTCCGGATGCCATCGCGGTGGCCGCCACGGCTGCCACGGACCGGTTTTACGGGACCCACGCGCTGCATAACGGTACAGTGGCGTCACTGAAAACGGAACAGGAGACCTACGGGATCGACCACTTTGTGGTACAGTCGGTGGCTACAAACCCGAAACAGGTGGTCACAATCAACCGTTTCATTTCCCGGGCAGTGGAAAACGGCAAGGGCAATTTTACGGGACTGGGGTCTCTGCATCCGGACAGCAGCGATATCAGAGGCGATATCGAACGGATTATAGAAGCCGGACTGCATGGCGTCAAGCTGCACCCGGACATTCAGCATTTTCCTATGGACGATATCCGCTGTATGCCGATTTACGAGCTGTGCGAGGAAAAGCATCTGCCGATTCTGATGCACACCGGAGACAGCCGTTATGATTATTCCAATCCCAACCGGCTGCTGCCGGTGGTGAAGCATTTCAGCGAACTGGTGATCGTGGGCGCCCATCTGGGCGGATGGTCCGTGTGGGACCAGCTGGGGGACCAGCTGGCAGGATATGAACATCTGTATTTCGACTGTTCTTCCTGTTTCCACTGGCTGCAGCCGGAGGTTGTAAAGCAGTTTATCCGTCTTTACGGCGCGGATCACGTCCTGTTCGGCAGCGATTATCCCATGTGGTCCCCGGGGGCAGAGCTTCAGACCTTTCTGTCCATGGGGCTGACTGAAGGGGAAAATCGGATGATTTTATCCGGAAACGCCAGAAAGATTTACGGCATTTCTGAAAAGGTATAAAAGAAAAACAAATCAGTATGGAGGAAAACCATGTCGGTTTATGAAAAAGTGCCTACCAGCCTGAATTTTGTCGAAAGAGAAAAAAAGGTGGAGGCGTTCTGGAAAGAGAACCACATTTTCGAAAAAAGTATCGAAAACAGAAAAAACGGACCGTCCTACATGTTTTACGACGGACCGCCGACGGCAAACGGTACGCCGCATATCGGGCATGTCCTGACCCGGGCGATCAAGGACATGATACCCCGTTACCGTACCATGAAGGGCTACTGCGTACCGCGGAAAGCAGGCTGGGATACCCACGGCCTTCCGGTGGAGCTGGAAGTGGAAAAAATGCTGGGCATCGACGGCAAGGAGCAGATCGAGGAATACGGCATTGCCCCCTTTATCGATCACTGTAAGGAAAGCGTCTGGAAATACAAAGGCATGTGGGAGGAATTGTCCTCCTCTGTTGGTTTCTGGGCGGATATGGAGCACCCGTATGTCACTTATGACAATGATTTCATTGAATCGGAGTGGTGGGCGCTGAAAAAAATCTGGGACAGAAAGCTGCTGTACAAGGGCTTCAAGGTGGTGCCCTACTGTCCCCGCTGCGGTACGCCCCTTTCGAGCCACGAGGTGGCCCAGGGGTATAAGGACGTAAAAGAACGCTCCGCCGTAGTTCGTTTTAAGGTAAAAAACGAGGACGCGTATATTCTGGCATGGACCACCACGCCCTGGACGCTGCCGTCCAATGTGGCGCTGTGTGTCAATCCTTCTTATACCTATGTGAAAGTCAAAGCGGGCGACGCCGTTTACTATATGGCGGAAGCGCTGGTGGAAACGGTGCTGGGCAGCGACGTCACCGTGCTGGCTTCCATGACGGGACAGGAACTGGAAGGAAAGGAATATGAGCCGCTGTTTGATTTTGCAGACAAGATCATCGAGAAGCAGCGCAAAAAAGCCTTTTATGTGGTCTGCGACAACTATGTTACACTGACCGACGGTACCGGCGTCGTGCATATTGCGCCGGCCTTCGGTGAAGACGACTCCCAGGTGGGCAAGAAATATGATCTGCCTTTTGTGCAGCTCATTACCGCTAAGGGTGAAATGAGCGCGGAAACCGCATGGCCAGGGGTATTCTGTAAAGACGCCGACAAGCTGGTGCTGCAGAACCTGGAAGAACGGGGCCTGCTGTTTGACGCGCCGGTGTTCGAGCACAGCTATCCCCACTGCTGGCGCTGCGATACGCCGCTGATCTACTATGCCCGGGAATCCTGGTTCATCAAGATGACCGAGGTCAGAGACGATCTGATCAACAACAACAATACCATCAACTGGATCCCTAAAAGCATCGGCAAAGGACGTTTCGGGGACTGGCTGGAAAACGTACAGGACTGGGCCATCAGCCGGAACCGTTACTGGGGCACGCCGCTGAACATCTGGGAATGTGAATGCGGACACATGCATTCCATCGGCAGCCGGGCGGAGCTGAAGGAAATGGCGGAAAGCTGTCCGGAGAATATCGAGCTGCACCGGCCCTACATCGATGAGGTTTATCTCAAATGTCCGGTCTGCGGCGGCAGAATGAAACGTGTGCCGGAGGTCATCGACTGCTGGTTTGATTCCGGC
This sequence comes from uncultured Lachnospiraceae bacterium, assembly GCA_947630875.1. GTDB lineage: Bacteria > Bacillota > Clostridia > Lachnospirales > Lachnospiraceae > CANRIM01. The sequence goes on along the minus strand of CANRJG010000052.1, from coordinate 9,149 downwards.
TCCATGCCTTTTGCGCAGCACCATTATCCCTTTGAAAATCAGGAGCTGTTCGCCCAGCAGTTCCCAGCGGAATTCATCTCAGAGGCGGTGGATCAGACCCGAGGATGGTTCTACTCGCTGCTGGCGATTTCCACGCTGATTTTCAACAAGGCGCCTTATAAGAATGTGATCGTTTTGGGCCATGTGCTGGACAACGAAGGCCAGAAAATGTCCAAATCCAAAGGCAATGCCGTAGACCCTTTCGACGCCTTAAATACCTACGGCGCGGACGCCATTCGCTGGTATTTCTTTGAAAACAGCGCGCCGTGGCTCCCCAACCGTTTCTATGAGGAAGCGGTGGTGAAGGAGCAGCGCAAGTTTATGGGTACCCTGTGGAATACCTACGCATTTTTCGTGCTGTATGCCAATATCGACGAATTTGACGCCAGCAAATATACGCTGGAATATGAGAAGCTGTCCCTGATGGACAAATGGCTGCTTTCCAAGATGCATCATGTGATCCGGGATGTGGATCAGCATCTGGAAAATTACCGGATCCCCGAGGCGGCCCGGGCCATTTCGGACTTCGTGGACGATTTGAGCAACTGGTACGTCAGAAGATGCCGCGACAGATACTGGGTCAAAGGCATGCCCCAGGATAAAATCAACGCCTATATGACCTTATATACGGCGCTGGTCAACACGGCAAAGATCGCTGCGCCCATGATCCCCTTCATGACGGAAAGCATTTACCGCAATCTGGTGGCCCGCATCGACCCCGCGGCCCCGGAAAGCGTACATCTCTGCGATTTCCCCACGGCGGATGCATCCATGATCGACGAGGAACTGGAAGCGAAGATGGACGAGACCCTGAAGATCGTGGTTCTGGGCCGCGCCTGCAGAAACAACGCCAATGTCAAGAACCGTCAGCCCATTGCGAAGATGATGGTGAAAGCGCCGGTGGAACTGGATGCTTACTATCAGGATATCGCCAAGGAAGAGCTGAACGTGAAAGAATGTATTTTCTCGGAAGAAGCCGGCAATCTTATATCTTACAGCTTCAAGCCCCAGATGCGCACCGTGGGGCCCAAATACGGCAGACTTTTAAATGCGATCCGTCAGGCCCTGACAGCGCTGGACGGCAGAAAAGCTATGGCGGAACTGGAAGAAACGGGGGCGCTGCATCTGGACATCGACGGCAATGCGGTGGAACTGACCAAAGAGGATCTGCTGATCGAAACCTCCCAGCTGGAAGGCTTCGTGGCCGAGTCCTACGGCGAGATGACGGTGGTGCTGGATACAAAACTGACGCCGGAGCTGATCGAGGAAGGCTTTGTCCGCGAAATCATCAGCAAGGTGCAGAACATGCGGAAGGAAGCGGGCTTTGAGGTCATGGATAAAATCATCGTCACCGCAGCGGGTTCCGCAAAGATCCATGAAATATTCGAACGGTATCAGGCGCTGATCTGCCGGGAAGTTATGGCGGACGCCTATGAAGGCGACACAATTGCCGGATTTGAAAAAGAATGGAATATCAATGGAGAAAAAGTAAAAATCGGTATCAGAAAAAAGCAGGAGGAGAGTAAATGATTTCTCAGTTCAACAAAGAGCGGTTTAAGTACTCCGTAAATCATGCGGTTCGGATTTTGTCCCGGAAGACGCTGGAAGAGGCGGACGATCAGGAAAAATTCCAGGCGGTGTGCTATGCCGTAAAGAATGAAGTAATCGAGGAATGGATTGCGACAAAAAAAGTAGTAGAGGACGAAGACCCCAAGACAGTCTATTATCTGTCCATGGAATTTCTGATGGGCCGCGCCCTGGGCAACAACATTATCAATATCGGCGCACGTAAGGAGATCAAAGAGGCGCTGGACGAGATGGGCATCGATCTGAATGCCATCGAGGATCAGGAACCGGACCCGGCGCTGGGCAACGGTGGTCTGGGACGGCTGGCAGCCTGTTTCCTGGATTCTTTGGCAACCTTAGGGTATCCCGCTTACGGCTGCGGCATCCGTTATAAATACGGTATGTTCAAACAGGAAATCGAAAACGGCTACCAGATCGAGGTGCCGGACAACTGGCTGGACAACGAGTATCCCTTTGAACTGCGCCGTCCGGAGTATGCCTGCGAGGTACGCTTCGGCGGACATATCGACGTGGTGATGGGCGGCGACGGCCGGCTGCATTTCCTGCAGCGGGGCTATCAGGCCGTGCGGGCCATTCCCTATGATATTCCCATCGTGGGCTATGGCAACAATATGATCAACACCTTACGGATCTGGGATGCGGAAGCCATGGAGCAGTTCCATCTGGATTCCTTTGACAAGGGCGATTATCTGAAAGCGGTGGAACAGCAGAACTTCGCGAAAAATATCGTCGAAGTGCTTTATCCCAACGATAATCACTACGCCGGCAAAGAACTGCGTCTGAAACAGCAGTATTTCTTCATTTCCGCGACGATTCAGACCGTCATCAAGAAATTCAAGGAAAAACACAGCGATCTGCACCAGCTGCCGGAAAAAGTCATGTTCCAGCTGAATGATACCCATCCCACCGTGGCTATCCCCGAGCTGATGCGTATCCTCATGGACAAGGAAGGCATGGAATGGAACGAAGCTTGGGAAATCACCCAGAAGTGCTGCGCGTATACCAACCATACCATCATGTCCGAGGCGCTGGAAAAATGGCCCATCGACCTGTTCTCCCGTCTGCTGCCGCGTATCTATCAGATCGTGGACGAGATCAACCGCAGATTCGTGGAGAAGCTGGAAGAAATCTATCCGGGCAATTATGACAAGATCAGCAAGATGGCGATTCTCTACAACGGACAGGTGCGGATGGCTTATTTGGCCATCGTGGCCGGCTGTTCGGTGAACGGCGTCGCCAGACTGCATACCGAGATCCTGAAGAATCAGGAGCTGCGGGATTTCTATGAGCTGATGCCTGAAAAATTCAACAACAAGACCAACGGCATTACCCAGAGACGTTTCCTGCTCCACGGAAATCCGTTGCTGGCCGACTGGGTCAGCGGTATCTGCGGCGACGGCTGGGTAACGGATCTGTCTAAGATTTCCAAACTGGCCGAGGTGGCGGACGATAAAAAATACCAGAAGGAGTTCCGGGAAATCAAGTACCAGAACAAGCTGCGTCTTGCCAGGTATATCAAGGAGCACAACGGCATCGACGTGGATCCCAATTCCATTTTCGACGTACAGGTGAAGCGTCTGCATGAGTACAAACGGCAGCTGCTGAATATCCTGCACATTATGTATCTGTATAATAGGATCAAGGACAATCCTGACATGGATTTCTATCCGCGTACCTTTATCCTGGGCGCGAAGGCGGCGGCCGGATACAAGATTGCGAAGCTGACTATCAAACTGATCAACGCCGTAGCGGACGTCATCAACAACGACGCCTCCATCAACGGCAAGCTGAAGGTGGTTTTCATTGAAAACTACCGGGTATCCAATGCGGAAATCATCTTTGCGGCTTCCGATGTCAGCGAGCAGATTTCCACCGCCAGCAAGGAAGCCAGCGGTACCGGCAACATGAAGTTCATGCTGAACGGCGCGGTAACTTTGGGCACCATGGACGGCGCCAATGTGGAAATCGTGGAAGAAGTGGGTGCGGAAAACGCCTTCATCTTCGGCCTGTCCGCAGACGACGTTATCCACTATGAGAATTTCGGCGGCTACAATCCCATGGAGATTTATCAGAATGATCCGGAGATCCGCCGGGTACTGGACCAGCTCATCGACGGCACCTATTCCAAGGGCAGAAAGAACCTGTTCCGCGACATTTACAATTCCCTGCTCAATACGCTGAGCACCGACAAGGCGGACCGGTACTTCATCCTGAAGGATTTCCGTTCCTATGCCCAGGCACAGGAGGAAGTGGAGAAGGCTTACAAGGATACCGAGCGCTGGACGAAGATGGCGATCTTAAATGTGGCCAGCAGCGGCAAGTTCTCTTCCGACCGTACCATCGAGGAATATGTGAAGGACATCTGGCATCTGGACAAAATCAAAGTTATGTAAACCTCTCAAGGCTTGCAAAGTATAAAAATCCCCGCGAAGGCGAAATGCTTTCGCGGGGATTTTCGTTTCAAAAAATGGTGTAATGTCTGCGGGTTATTCGCAGCGGCACTTTTGTTCGGCATTACTTAAGTTCCGCAATTGTCACGCCGAAGTCGCCTTCGCCAAACTCGCCCAGCCGGTAGCTTTTGATCATGGGATGCCGGTGCAGATACTGCTGCACGCCCTGGCGCAGGGCGCCGGAGCCCTTGCCGTGGACGATACGGATGCTGCTTAAATGGGCCAGACAAGCATCGTCAATGTATTTGGACAGCTTGTCGACTGCGTCTGCCACGGTGAGGCCGATGAGATTGATTTCCGGGGAAATCTGCAGGGATTTGCCCATGGAATAATAGCTCTGTCCGGCGTCAGGTTTCTCCGGCGGCGCCAGAAATTCCAGATCATCCAGCTTGACCATGCTGGTCAGCGCGCCCATCTGCACCGTGACTTCCCCGCGGCTGGTGGGGGCGCCCAAAAGTACGCCGTCCATGCCGAAGGAGAGTACGCGCACCTTCGCGCCGGGCACCAGATCGCTTTTTTCCGTCTTTTTCTGCGCTTTGGCGCTTTCTTTTTCCAGCGTCTTCGTCTGATTTTCTTTGATCATTTCCCGGAGCATCGCCCGGTCAGCTTCCATTTCCTTCCGGTCGGGACTGCCTGCCCCGAATTTGGAAAACTTTTTAATGGTGGCGTCGGCACAGGATTTGGCCTTTTCCAGAATGTTTGCGGCTTCCTGCTTCGCCTCTCGGATGATGCGGTTTCGCTGATCCTCCAGTTTTTTATTTTTTTCTTCCAGACGTTCCGTGAGGGCCTGCAGCCTGGCGGAGCGCTCTGCGATCTCTTCCTCTTCTTTTTCAATGCGCTGCCGTTTCCGGTCCAGATCGGACAGGAGGTCTTCAAAGCTCACGTCCCGGGCATTCAGATGCTCCTTTGCGCTGTCAATGATATAATCGGGCAGCCCCAGTTTTTTGGAAATGGCAAAGGCGTTGCTTTTGCCGGGAATGCCGATGAGCAGGCGGTAAGTGGGACGCAGGGTTTCAATATCAAATTCACAGCAGGCATTTTCTACTCCCGGTGTACCCAAAGCATAGGCCTTCAGTTCCGCGTAATGGGTGGTGGCCATGGTGCGTACCTGCATATTTCCAAGGAAAGTCAAAATAGCCACGGCCAGCGCCGCGCCCTCCGTGGGATCGGTGCCGGCGCCCAGTTCGTCAAAGAGAACGAGGGATCCGGCGTCCGCGTGTTTCAAAATCGAAACGATATTGGTCATGTGGGCGGAAAAGGTGGACAGACTCTGCTCGATGCTCTGTTCGTCGCCGATGTCCGCAAAAACCTTGTCAAAGACGGCCAGTTTGGAGTTTTCCTTCGCCGGAATGTGCAGGCCCGCCTGTCCCATGAGACTTAAGAGCCCCACGGTTTTGAGGCTGACGGTTTTGCCGCCGGTGTTGGGGCCCGTGATGATGAGCTGGTGATATTTGCCGCCCAGCTCCAGCGTGATGGGCACCACGGACTTGGAATCCAGCAGCGGGTGTCTGGCCTGCAGCAGGCGGATATAGCCGTTGGTATTGAATTTGGGGGCGGTGCCGTTGTAGGAAAGGGCGAAGGCCGCCTTGGCAAAGATGAAGTCCAGGCGCACCAGCGTCCGGAAGTCTTCCGCCAGCGCCGGGGCGTATCCGGAGGTTTCCAGACTCAGCTCCTGCAGAATTTTTTCGATTTCCTCTTTTTCCTGACTTTCGTATTCCCGGATATCGTTGTTGAGCTTCACCACCACCATGGGTTCGATGAACAGGGTGGAGCCGGAGCCGGACTGATCGTGGATCATGCCCGGAACATTGGCCCGGTATTCTGCTTTGATGGGCAGGCAGTAGCGGCCCTCCCGGGTGGTCACCACGGTGTCCTGGAGGTAATTGCGCATACTGCTGTCGTTGAGCAGTTTGTTTAACTGCGCCCGGATTTTTTCCGAGGCGTTTTTCATGGATTTTCGGATTTTAGACAGCGCCGGGGAGGCGTCGTCGGCAATCTCTTCTTCGCTGACAATGCAGGCGTGGATGCGGTTTGCCAGAAAAGCTACTGGCTCCAGCGCATCAAAGAGAGGCGTTAAAACATCTCCTTCCGTATCGCCTGACGAAGCGCCGTGTCCTTTGATGCGGCGGGTGTTGTCCAGCAGGGACGCGATGGCCAGCAGTTCTTTGGCCGACAGGACGCTCTGCACCGACAGGCGTTTCAGAGAACCCCGGATGTCGTGAATGCCGTAGAAGCCGAGGCTGCCGTCCCGCAAAATCCGGGATACGGCCGCGGCGGTTTCTGCTTGGGCCGTTTCAATGTCCTGCAGTTCGGTCATGGGCTGCAGCTGTCCGCAGAGATCCGCGCCGGAGGCGGAGCCGGCATAGGTCTTCAGCTCGGCGATGATTTTATCAAATTCAAGGGTGTGGAGCACTTTTCGATTCATACGTTCCGTCCTTTTGCGCCGCGGTTCGGGCGGCATATGTGATGATTCTTTGTTTACTTATGGAAGAATTTACTTTATAATGATAATACTAATGTTGTTATGATGCCAGAGGCGAACGCCCGGAGCCATCTGATGGGCATCGTTTCATTCAATACCATAGGTATAGCATAAAATGATTCGGGCGTCAAAGGTGATTACGGATTGTTACGCTGCTTCGCAGCTCCCACAATCCTGACGTGGATTTGAGCTTATGGTGCTGTAAAGAAAGAGGAGTGGTTATGAAATATATTGAATCGATCAGGGAAGGCGACCGGCTGAACGATATTTATTTTTGTAAAAATAAACAGTCCCTGGTTACGAAGAACGGCAAACCTTATGAAAGCGTGCTGCTGCAGGATAAAACCGGCGTCATCGACGCTAAAATCTGGGAGCCCAACAGTATGGGCATCGATGAATTTGACACCATGGATTATGTAGAGGTGGGCGGCGAGGTCACCTCTTTTCAGGGGCAGCTGCAGGTCAGCATCAAGCGCATCCGCAAGTGCGCCGCGGGGGAATACGACCCGGCGAATTATCTGCCGGTAAGCGACAAGAACACCGAGGATATGTGGTCGGAACTGATGGAATGTTTCAAGCAGATTTCCAATCCGTATTTAAAAAAGCTGCTGTACGTCATTTTCATGAATCCTGCCTTCAAGGAGCGTTTTCTGGGAGCCAGCGCCGCAAAGAGCATCCACCATGGTTTCATCGGCGGACTGATGGAGCATACCTTAGGAGTGGTGCGGCTCTGCCGGTATTATTGTTCAAATTATCCGTTTTTAAACAGGGATCTGTTGATTACGGCGGCGGCCTGCCACGATATCGGCAAGCTGCAGGAGCTTTCCCCCTTCCCGCAGAATGATTATACGGACGACGGACAGCTGCTGGGGCATATCGTCATGGGGGCTCAGATGGTCCACGACGCGATTCGGGAGATCGAAGGCTTTCCCCATACGCTGGAAAGCGAGCTGGTGCACTGCATTTTGTCCCATCATGGCGAACTGGAATACGGTTCTCCCAAGAAGCCGGCCATGGCGGAGGCGGTGGCGCTGAGTCTGGCGGACAACGCGGATGCGAAGCTGGAAACCATGCGGGAGGCCCTTGGGGCAGCCAAGGGAAAGGATACGTGGATCGGCTACAACAAGCTGTTTGAAACGAATCTTCGGAAAACAGAAGAATCTTAAACCGGACAGAGGCAGAGAGGACGATTTTCGTGAACAAGAATGAAATTCTGACGGTAACGATTGAGGATATGAGTGATACAGGAGAGGGTATAGGCAAATATGAGGGCTATACCCTCTTTGTGAAAGACGCCCTGCCGGGAGACAAAGTCCGGGCACGGATCACCAAGGCGAAAAAACAGTACGCCTTTGCGCGGTGTGAGGAAATCCTGGAGCCGTCGCCGGATCGGGTGACGCCGCCCTGTCCGGTGAGCCGCGCCTGCGGCGGCTGTCAGCTGCAGGCCCTGTCCTACCCGCGGCAGCTGGCCTTTAAGGAAGCCAGGGTGCGCAATTGTCTGGAGCGGATCGGCGGGCTGGTGAATGTGCCGCTTCGGCCCATTATCGGCATGGAAACGCCTTTGGGTTATCGGAACAAGGCGCAGTTTCCGGTGGGCCGGGATAAAAACGGCCGGATCATGACCGGGTTTTATGCAGGACGGACCCACAGCATCATTGCCAATGACCGGTGCCTGCTGGGCAGCGATCAAAATGAAGCCATACTGGCGGCGGTGAAATCCTATATGGAAGAAGCGAGGGTATCCCACTATGACGAGAAGACACAGCAGGGGCTGGTGCGGCATGTGCTGATTCGGGAGGGCCATTTTACGGGACAGATCATGGTCTGTCTGGTGGTGAACGGGCAGACGCTGCCGGAGCCGGAGACACTGATAAAGCGGCTGCGGGAAATTCCCGGAATGCACAGCATCCTGCTCAACAGCAATACAGAAAACACCAACGTCATTCTGGGGGCCCGGACCCGCTGCCTGTGGGGCAGCGAAACCATTGGGGACCGGATCGGGGATCTGGAATTTCAGATCTCGGCCAAATCTTTCTTTCAGGTCAATTCCCTGCAGACGGCACGGCTGTACGCCCAGGCGCTGGCTTACGCCGGCCTGACGGGGAAGGAAACCGTGTGGGATCTGTACTGCGGCATCGGGACCATTTCCCTGTTCCTGGCACGGAAGGCGAAGCAGGTGTACGGCGTGGAGATCGTCGAGGAAGCAGTGGCAGACGCCAGGTGCAATGCTGCGGCCAACGGCATTACAAACGCCGTCTTTTTTGCCGGAAAGGCGGAGGAAGTGGTGCCGCGGAAGCTGGCGGAGGAGCACCTGCAGGCGGATGTGATCGTTGTGGATCCGCCGCGGAAAGGCTGTGACGAGAAGCTGCTGGCGGCGATCGTGCAGATCGCGCCGCCGCGGGTGGTCTACATCAGCTGCGATCCCGCGACGCTGGCCAGGGATCTGAGGTATTTGTGCGGAAACGGATATCGGCTGGCGGAGGCGACGCCCGTGGATATGTTTCCGATGGGGGTGCATGTGGAGACGGTATGCTTATTGTCCAAACTCAATGTCAAGCAGCATATCGAAGTTGAACTCACCATGGACGAGA
>CANRJG010000051.1 GCA_947630875.1 uncultured Lachnospiraceae bacterium | reverse complement strand
GCGGAGGATGCCCACCTGGGGTGCGGCCAGTCCTACGCCCTGGGCTTCATACATGGTATCCAGCAGATCGCCGATGAGCTGTCTGGTTCTGTCCGTCATCTCCGGGACTTCTTTACATATTTTTCTGAGGCAGGGTTCCTCCCCTGTCCGGATATTTCTCAGTGCCATTTCACGCCTCCTGTTGCCGGAACAAATTGCATAAACTTACTGCAGCTGCACCGGGTCGATATCGTACTGCACAATGCAGTTGGAAAGGAATTCCGATTCCTTCAGCCAGCCATCGATCCGGTCCCGCAATGTCTCCAGCGCTCTTTTTTCCTGTTTTCTGATATATATCATCTGCCGGTAATAATCCTTCAGCTTTTCGATGGAAGCAGGGGAAGGGCCTAAAATCATGGTCTCCCCATCGCACAGCGCAGCGGCCTGGGTTTTGATCCGCTCCGCCGTCTGCTTTGCCTCCTCTTGATTTTTCGCGGCAGTCATAATCACCATAAGATGCGACGCGGGCGGATAACCCAGCAGCCGCCGGTACTGCATTTCCTCCCGGTAAAAGCCTTCGTAATCCTGTTCTGCGGCATACCGGACGGCATAATGTTCCGGCTGATAGGTCTGTATCACCACTTTGCCCGGCCGTTCGGCGCGCCCCGCGCGGCCCGCCGCCTGGGTCAGCAGCTGAAAGGAGCGCTCCGCCGCCCGAAAATCCGGTACAAACAGCGAAGCATCCGCCGCCAGGATCCCCATCAGCGTTACCTTGGGAAAATCATGTCCTTTGACAATCATCTGCGTTCCCACCATGATGTCCGCGTCATGATCCGCAAATGTTTTCAGAATGGCTTCGTATTCTCCTTTATTTTTCGTTGTATCATAGTCCATGCGGACAACCTTTGCTTCCGGAAACAGCTGCCCCAGACTTTTTACGATCTGCTGGGTGCCTGCCTTAAAAGCGCCGATATAGCCCGATCCGCAGACCGGACAATGCTTCACCATCCGGACGCTGTAGCCGCAGTAATGGCAGCGCAGCATATTGTCCTGATGTAAGCTCAATGATACGTCGCAGTGGGGACATTTCAGGGCCGTGCCGCAGGAACGGCAGGAAACAAATCCGCTGTAGCCCCGCCTGTTGATGAACAGCATCGCCTGTTCTTTCCGCGCCAGCGTTTCCGCCAGCGCCCCGCGCAGGGTGTCGCTGAACATGGTGCGGTTGCCCCTTTCCAGTTCCTTTCGCATATCCGCCACCAGCACTTCCGGCAGCTGCGCGTCATTGGCGCGTTTCGTCAGCCGATACAGTACCACCTTGTTTTGCTCCGCCGCATAAAACGCCTCCAGCGATGGCGTGGCGCTGCCAAGCACCAGCATGGCGCCGCACATTTCGCAAAGTTTTTGCGCCGTCTCCCGGGCATGGTAACGGGGCTGGTTTTCATTTTTATAAGTGGCCTCATGTTCCTCGTCCATCACCACCAGTCCCAGATCCGGAAAAGGCGTAAACAAGGCGCTGCGGGGGCCGATCATCACCCGGATTTCCCCGCGCTTTGCCCGTTCGAACTGATCGTAGCGCTCCCCCGCCGACATCCGGCTGTTCAGCATGGAAACTGCGTTGCCGAACCGGGCCACAAACCGCGATACCGTCTGGTAGGTCAGCGCAATCTCCGGAATCAGCACGATGGCCTGCCTGCCTTCTTCCAGTACCTGGGCGATCAGCTCCATATACAGCTCGGTCTTGCCGCTTCCGGTAATGCCGTAAATCAGCGATGGCCGCAGATCCTTCTGCTGCCGCCGCTGCAGGATCGCCTGCACGGCCGCCTGCTGTTCTTCGCTGAGGGAAATGACGGGCTGCCTGACCGGATGTTCCGGCAGCGTGATCCGGTTGACTTCGCTCTCCGAAATTTCTGCCGCGCCGTCCTCCGCCAGCGCCGTGACCGAAGGCATGGAAACTTTAAGTTCCTTCCTCAGCACGTCCAGATCGGCTTCCTGCACTTCCATCAGATACTGCAGCACTCTGGCCCTGGCCGGCATGTGTTTTTCCCGGTACTTTGCCAGCAGCGCCGCTGCTTTTGCCTCGTCGGCCCGCAGGATCAGGCGCCGTTTCTGTTTGGGCCTGACTTTATTTTTCACCGGAAGTACGCAGTTTAATGCACGAAAAATCGTACATCCGTAATGTTCATGCATCCAGAACGCCAGCTCCATCTGCCGGTGTTCGATACTTTCCCGGTTTTCGGCAATGCCTGCGATCTCCTTTACCGCTTCCGGGGCAAAGGCCGTGTGATCGGAAATGGCCACCACATACCCGCTGCGGGTTCGGTTTCCGCTGCCAAAGGGCACCCGCACCTCGTCGCCGATCTGCAGCCGCGCCTGCAGTGCCGCCGGGATCCGGTAGGAAAAGGACCGGTCCACATTTGCATGGGCAATATCCACAATCACCTCGGCATACAGTGGTTTCATGCCTGCGCCTCTTTCAGTTCCTTCAAAATATCGGCGATCAGCACCCGTTCATCCATGGGATATTTGACGCCGCAGATTTCCTGATAATCCTCGTGTCCCTTACCGGCCAGCAGGATCAGGTCCCCCTTCTGCCCGTTCTGGATACAATAGCGAATGGCTTCTTTTCTGTCTTCGATCACCAGATAGCTGCCGTTGGTTTTTTTCATGCCCGTCACAATATCCTGTATGATATCTCCGGGCTTCTCAAAACGAGGATTGTCGGAAGTAATCACCGTCAGATCCGCATATTTCCCCGAGATTTCTCCCATTTCAAACCTTCTGTCCCGGCTCCGGTTGCCGCCGCAGCCGAACACGCATACCAGCCGTTTCGGATGGTAATCCCGCAGGGTTTTCAGCACGCTTTCCAGCGCCATGGCATTGTGGGCGTAATCAATCATCAGCGCAAAATCCTCCGAAACCTTCACCGGCTCCACTCTGCCCTTGATGTGGACCTTTTTCAGCGCTTCTTCCGTTTTGACCGTATCGATTTCAAAATGCTCGCAGATGGCTATGGCTGCCAGCGAATTATAGACGTTAAACATGCCCGGCACGCTAATTTCCACCGGCATATCCACTCGGCCCTTCAGCTGGTAGCTGACGCCGTGATAATCTCCCCGGCTGACGAGGCGGATATCCTCCGCCCGGTAGTCCGCGTCCGAATGGATGCCGAAGGTTTCAATTTCACAGGTATGGCCTTCCAGGATCTGCGGCAGATGCGCGTCGTCCAGATTGACGATGCCTTTTTTGCACTGCCGAAACAGCATTCTCTTGCAGGCGATGTATTCTTCCATATCCGCGTGCTCTCCCGCACCGATATGGTCCTTTTCCAGATTCGTAAATATCCCCAGGTCAAAGACAATACCTGCCGTCCGGTGCATTTTAAACCCCTGGGAAGAGGCCTCCATCACCATGACCTCGCAGCCCTGATCCAGCATTTCCCGGAAATACTTGTGCAGCAGATAGGACTCCGGCGTACTGTTGTTGGCGGGAATCACGTCCTCTCCCTCGATGACCTCGATGGTGCCGATGAGCCCCGTCTTATATCCGGTATTTTCCAGTATGGAGCGCACCATATAGGCCGTGCTGGTCTTGCCCTTGGTTCCGGTAATCGCAATGGTTTTCAGTTTTCTGGCCGGATAATCAAAATATGCCGCCGACATCAGTGCCATCGCATAGCGGGTATCTTTCACCAGAATCACCGTAGCATACTTTGCCGAAACCGCTTCTTCCGCCACAATGACGGCGGCATGGCGTTCGTCCGCCTCTTTCGCGAACCGGTGGCCGTCTGTCACGGTACCCCGGATGCACACAAAAAGGCAGTTTTCTTCCAGCTTCCTGGAATCATAAATGATATCGGTGACTTCTCTGTCCGGACTGCCCGAATAGACTTCGTATTCCAAATCCACCAGTAAATCTGTCAGTTTCTTCATGCCCGTCTCCCTTGTTTCATGGATTTTCATGCCGCCTTTTGCAGACGGCGCCTTTATTATTGTATGCGGATCTGTTCCACCCGTACACCGGGTAAAATCGCCGCGTAATCTTCTTCTTCAAAATGGCCTGTCGCCATGGAAAGGGCGTTGGCCGCGGACACCGCCACAGCTTCCCGCATCATATCCGCCGGCGGCAGTTTCTTTTTCAAACCCACCGCAAAGGCCGCCAGCATGGAATCTCCGCATCCCACGGTATTGACGGTTTTGATTTCCGGCGGGACGCCTTTCCAGACGCCTTCCCGGCACACAAGCACCGCTCCCTCTTTGCCCAGGGAAACTACGACATAGGGAATGCCCATCTCGTGCAGCCGCATGGCGCCCGCAATAATTTCCGCCTCATTTTTCGCCGAAACATGCAGCAGATCTTCGATCTCATCCGTATTGGGCTTAATGAGATCCGGCAGCGCCCGGATGCCGGCTTCCAGCAGTTTCCCGCTGGTGTCCAGACAGACCGGCACCTGCTGTTCATGGCAGAGGGCAATCAGCACGGAATAATAGTCCTCCGGCACGCCTTTCGGCACGCTGCCGGAAATGGTCACCACGTCTGCGGTACTTAAAATTTCCCGGAATTCTTCCGTAAACTGCGCCAGCTCCGCCTCATCCACCGGCGCCCCCGGTTCCAGAAATTCCGTGGAGCCAAAGTCTTCTTCGGACAGAATGTTAATGCAACATCTGGTTTCATTTTTTGTCTCCACAAACCGGTTGGGCACCCCGCAGTCATGCAGCATATGCATCACGGATTTTCCGTTGTAGCCGCCTGCAAAGCCGCAGGCCAGCACTTCTTCGCCCATCAGCTTTGCAACCTTCGCCACGTTCAGGCCCTTTCCCCCCGGGGTGTTGGAGCAGGTCTTCACCCGCATCACCGTGCGGTCCCGCAGCCGTTCGATCACATAGGCCTTGTCTATGGCCACATTCAATGTTACGGTAGCAATCATGTTTTTCCCTTCCTACTGCTATTAAGGTAACGTTTTAAGGTAGCGGCACGCGCGCTCGAAGAGCGCACCTGCCAAGTCGTCGGAAGGCATTATGAGTTATGCTTCGCATAAGCCTTCCTCCTCACAGAACCTGAGGGGAAAGAGCGCCTCTTCCCCCTCAGATGGTTTCCTGATTATTTTGTATAGCCGTGCCAGCCGGGAATCTCTCCGTTGATATCCCAGAGATCCTGCCAGTCGGTAGCGCCTTCCCAAAGGAATACCTGTCCCTTGATGAGACGGCAGTTTTTGTCCACAGTCTTTAAGATTTCCACTTCTTCCTCCGTCAGAGGATCCTCATAGCTGCTGATGAGATTGCTCATGTACTGATCCCTGTAAATGGAGAAGGGAATGGGCGAATGTCCGCGCTGTACCGCCCATTTCAGACAGATGATGGCCGGATGCACGCCGTGGGCCGCCGCGATCTTCTGGATTTCCGGAAGTTCGATATCCGCGATGTCCTCGTCGGTCTTGTCTCTGTCGGGACGGGTAGGAGAACCGATGGGGCAGAATCCGATGATCTGAATGTCGTTTGCCTTACAGAAATCATACAGCTCCGGCTGCTGGAAGCAGGGATGCAGTTCCATTTCATTGACCGCCGGTTTGATTCTGCAGTCGCGCAGGATCAGTTTCAGTTTCGGAATCGTCACATTGGAAACACCGATGTGCTTACACAGGCCCATGTCTACCAGACGTTCCATCTGCCGCCAGCAGGCCATAAATTCCTCATGGATGTACGGCCTGGAATCGGGATTTCTTGTATCCACGTCGCAGCCGGGAGGATGATAATTGGGGAAAGGCCAGTGCACGAAACACAGGTCCAGATAATCCAGACGCAGGTCTTTTAAGGATTTCGCCACGGAAAGCAGCACATCGCCTTTTCCGTGCATATCGTTCCAGATCTTGGAGGTGATAAACAGTTCCTCCCGCTTGATTCCGGCTTCCTTCATGGCTTTTTCCAACGCCTCGCCGATCAGGTCTTCATTGCCGTAGCAGGAAGCGCAGTCTACCAGGCGATAGCCGCTGGCTACCGCGTCGCCTACGGCCTTCGCGATGTCCTCACCGGCAAAACGGTCGGAACCGAAGGTACCGATGCCGATACCCGGCATCAGTGCGCCGGTATAGAGCTTTCTCTGCGGAACCCGTGACGGATCCGCTTTCAGAATGGTTTGTTCAGACATTTTCCTCATCCTTCCTTTCACATTTATTTTTCACTGTCTATTAATATTTTTCCTTTGACTGCCCCCGGCGTCTCATACATCCTGAAGGCGTCCGCGATCTGCGAAAGAGGCATTTTCTTAAAAATCAGCTCCGGCACAAATTTCAGCCGGCCCATCTTGAAATACGCCGCGGTCAGTTCCCATTCCCTGCCGGGGAAGGGCGCCGAATAACTCATCCAGGAACCGGTGAGATAAAATTCCTTCCGGTTGATGTTTTCCCATTCGCTGACCGTAAAGGTCAGTTCCTTCGTGGGCGTGCCGATGCAGCACATCCGCGCCTTGTTGGCCGCCAGGGCGAAGCCCATCTTAATGGTCACCGTATTGCCGGCGGTTTCATACACATAACCGTAGCCTCTGCCGCCGGTAATGGCCATGGCTTTTGCCTGATAATCTTCTTCCAGGGTATTGACCACCTCGTCCGCTCCCAGCTTTTTCGCCAGTGCCAGACGTTCTTCGCTGATATCGAACACTACCACCTTCCGGGCGCCGAAGATCTTTGCCCACTGCATGGTGAACAGGCCAATGGTGCCGCCGCCTAAAATAGCCACGTACTCGCCGCCTTTATAATCCACCCGCATCAGCCCGTGGAGGGCCACGGTGGAGGGTTCAAACAGCGCCCCCTGCTCAAAGGAAACCTCGTCGTCAAACTTCACCGCGTTTTTCTCCGGCACCACCACGTATTCCGCGAAACTGCCGAATTCTCTGGAGCCGATGAAGCTGTAATGCTTGCACAGGGAATAATTGCCTTTTAAGCAGTCTTCACATTCCATACAGGGTACCAAAGGCACGCCGGCCACCCGGTCCCCTGCCTTCAGGCTGGTGACGCCTTCTCCCACTTCTTCCACCGTACCGGAAAACTCGTGTCCCAGTACGTTGGGGAAGAAATGACAGGCATCGGCGTTGACCCGCGGCACATCGGAGCCGCAGATGCCCGTATATTTTACTTTAATCAATACCTGTCCCGCCTTCGGCGAAGGTTTTTCTATATCCTCATAGCGAATATCCTTACTCGCATGTACTACGCCTGCTTTCACTGTTCTAACCTCCCGCTTTTTGTGTAATATGGTTCCAGACACGCATATAACTGCAGATAATCTTCCATCCGTTCCTGATAAACTGCATGGACCGTCGGATCCGGCGTATGTTCTCTGGTAAAATGTACCGTCCTCTGTACCGCTTCTTCGAAGCTGTCAAACAGGCCGGTGCCTACGCCGGCCAGAATGGCCGCGCCCAGCGTAGTGGCGGTATCGGAAGAGGGCACAATAATCTTTTTGCCCGTCACATCCGCCTTGATCTGGGTCCAGAGCCTGCTGTTGGAAGCGCCGCCGACGGAAATCATTTCCGTCACCTCCGCCCCCGTTTCCGCCGCTGTCCGCAGCTTGTGTTCCAGGGAAAACGCCACGCTTTCCAGCGCCGCCCGCACCATATGCGCTCTTGTTTTATCAAAAGAAAGCCCGTAAAATACCGCTTTTGCGTCCGGGTTCCAGATGGGGGAACGCTCTCCCGCCATATAGGGCAGAAACAGCACGCCCTCGCTGCCCGCCGGAATGTCTTCCGCAAGCCGGGTCAGATCGTCGAAGCTCTCGCCTTCTTTTCCCAGTTCCTGCTTAAACCAGCGCAGCACACCGCCGCCGCCCACGCTGCCGCCCTGCAGCAGCCAGAGTCCCGGAATCACATGGGTGCTCAAAATCAGCTTCGGATGCGCCAGCGCCTGATCCGTGCAAATGGACATACCCCCGGCCTGTCCACCCTGTTCCTGGGTCTGTCCGGGCCGGTATACCCCCGCCCCCAGCGTGCCGCAGGCCGCGTCCAGTCCGCCGGCCGCTACCGGCGTTCCTGCTGTCAGTCCGGTCTGCGCCGCCGCTTCCGCCGTCACGCTGCCGATGATCTCATGACAGGCCACCGGCTCGCACAGCAGCTCCGGCGACAGTCCCATTTCCGCCGCAAGGGTCGTATCATAGGCCAGCTTTTTCTGATCAAAAAAATGAATCCCGTAACTTTGGGACAGATCCTGTGAAAAAACGCCGGTCAGCCGCATCGCAATGTAACTGTTGCTCTGCAGGAATTTCGCGCATTTTTTATAGATTTCCGGCCGTTCTTCCCGAAACCACAGCAGCTTCGGCGTCGTATACGCAGGTTCGAAGCCGTTGCCGGCTACGGAAAAAATCGCTTCCTCCCCGATCTGCCTGCGCACCCGCGCCGCTATGTCCCGGGCCCGGGTGTCCATCCAGATAGGGGTACGGCTCAGTGCCTTTCCTTCGCTGTCCACGGGAATGGCGGACCAGCTCTGTCCGTCGATACCGATACCTGCAATCCGTCCGGCAATTTCCGGATTTGCCGTAATCCGACGGATGGCGCGGCAGATGGCCTCCCACCATTCCTCCGCGTCCTGCTCTACCCAGCCGGGCTGCGGATAATACACGGCATAGCTTTCGTTTTCCGCGGCGATGACGCCGCCGTCCGCGTCGAACACCGCCACCTTACAGGCGGAGGTGCCCACGTCAATGCCCAATAATAAGTCCTTTTTCATATTCTGTAACTGCCTTTATTCCGTAATCCTTCAGGCTTTGCCGGTGCAGCCGCACATCTGCATACGGCTGGCCACCACCGCTTTGACCTTTTCTCTGCCTACAGCCCCCGGTTTCTTCGGGTCAAAGACCTCCGGATGCTCCGCCAGAAATTCCTTCACGCCGTCCATAAACGCGATCCGAAGCTCCGTGGCAAAATTCACCTTGCAGATACCGCGGCGGATGCTTTCCCGCACGGCTTCTTCGCTTAAGCCCGACGCGCCGTGCAGCACCAGCGGAATGTCCACCACTTTGCGGATTTCGGACAGACGGTCCAGATCCAGTTTCGGTTCCCCTTTATATACGCCGTGGGCCGTACCGATGGCCACCGCCAGGGAATCCACCCCGGTCTGCTCCGCGAAAATCTTCGCTTCCGCCGGAACGGTATAGCCGCCGTCGCCGCCTTCCAGATCGTCTTCTTTGCCGCCGACCTTGCCCAGTTCCGCTTCCACGGGAATGCCTGAAGGTCTGCAGGCGTCCACCACGGCTTTGGTCAGCGCGATATTTTCCTCAAAAACATTGTGGGAGCCGTCGATCATGATAGAGGTATACCCCACCCGCAGCGCCTGCATCGCCAGCGCGAAGCTGTCGCCGTGATCGAGATGCATACAAACCGGCACCGTGGCTTTCTTCGCCATGGCCGCCACATTGGCAAGGTACAGATCCAGCGACGCATACTTCACCGTCGAAGGCGTGGTCTGAATCATGACCGGCGCCCGCAGGCTTTCCGCGGTTTCGATGATGGCCTGTACCATTTCCATATTTTCCGCATTGAAAGCGCCGACGGCATAATGTCCGGCCTGCGCCTTCAAAAGCA
Organism: uncultured Lachnospiraceae bacterium; assembly: GCA_947630875.1. Taxonomy (GTDB): domain Bacteria; phylum Bacillota; class Clostridia; order Lachnospirales; family Lachnospiraceae; genus CANRIM01. The sequence continues at coordinate 3,563 of CANRJG010000051.1, read as the reverse complement.
TTTCCTTACTCGTTGTTAATGGCATAATGATCACCCTTTCCTGTCTGATAGTTCCATTATATCTTTCCGGCGCGGATTCTGCAAGAAATTTCCTGTTTCGAGAGCCCTTATCCGCGTCTTTTTGCCCTTTCGAAGCCGTGCACCCAGTCGGATTTCAGATAATAGATCAGGTAAATCACCGAACTGATGGCCCAGGTAATGGGATAGGCCATGTAAATATAGCGAATCTCGCCGAACACATGCATGACCGTCAGAATATAGGCGATCCGCACCACGCACCAGATAAAGAGCATAACAAACATGGGCACAAAGGCTTTTCCCGCGCCCCGGCACACCGCGGCGACGGAATGGGAAAAGGCCAGCAGGCAGTAAAACAGCGTCACGGTCCTCGCCTGCAGAACGCCCAGCCTTACCACTTCCGCAGTATGGTCAAACAGCCCGATCAGCTGCGGGGCGAAGCAGTAATACAGCACGCCGATGAGTTCCGCCATCAGCACCGCCGTCCATATGCCGAAGCGCGCCCCTTTGCGGGCCCGGGTATACTCCCTTGCCCCCAGATTCTGACTGATAAAAGTGGTAATGGCCATATTGAAGCTGGTAATGGGCAGGAAGGCAAAGCCTTCGATCTTGGCGTGGGCGCCGTAAGCGGCCATGGCGAATTTTCCGAAAGAATTGATCTGGGTCTGGACGATGACGTTTGCCAGCGCGATGACGGAATTTTGTATGCCGGCAGGCAGCCCGTAGCGGATGATTTCCTTCAGCATCTGCCCGTGGAAACGAATCTTTCGAATCTCCACCGTAAAGACAAAGCCTTTTTTCAGCAGATGTCCCAGGCACAGCAGCATACTGGCCAGCTGGGAAATCACGGTAGCCACGGCGGCGGACCACACGCCGAAACGGAACAGTCCTACAAACACCAGGTCTAAAATCACGTTCAGCACGGAGGAGAATATCAGATAATACAGCGGCCGCCGGCTGTCTCCCACGGCGTTCATAATACCCCGGCAGATATTGTACATGATGACCGCCAGCGCCCCGGCGAAATAATAGCGGAAATAGGAAACAGCCTCATCCAGCACCTCCGGCGCCGTATGCATCCAGACCAGAATTTTCGGCGTAAAGCATACGCCGATCAGGGTCAGAAGCAGGCCGCTGGCCAGGCCGAAGGCCATATCCGTATGTACCGCTTTCGACACATTTTCCGCGTCTTTCGCGCCGAAATAGCGGGAAATCACCACGCCTGCGCCCATGGCGGTCCCTTCAATGAGACTGGTAAGCAAAAAGACCAGGGTTCCCGAGGAACTCACTGCAGCCAGCGCCTCCGTTCCCAGAAAACGACCTACGATAAAACTGTCCGCCGAATAGTACAGCTGCTGAAAGACCTGGCTGACAAACATGGGCAGTGCAAAGCTTAAGATCAGTCCATAGGTGCTGCCCCTGGTCAGATCTTTCACCGCCTGTTCCTGCTTTGTTGTTCTGCTTGGTTCCATACCCGATACCGCCTGTTTTTCCTTCGTGTAATGGTTTTCTTTTCGACAAAGAATGCTGCCGCAAGGCCTTTGCGACAGCATTCACAGTGTTCTAAAATATTTCTGTCAGTTCCTGATTCCGTCCGCTTCCAGCAGGGAAATGAACTGCTCGAAAGGCATACTGCCCAGATCGCCTTCATCCCGCTTTCTGACCGCCACGGTACCTTCCGCTTCTTCCTTTTCGCCTACGACGGCCATATACGGAACCCGTTCGTTCCTTGCTTCACGGATCTTGTAGCCGATCTTCTCCGCCCGTTCGTCGGTTTCGCAGCGCAGGCCGGCTTCTTTTAATTTTGCTTCCACCTGTTTCGCATAGCCTAAGAACTTATCCGAAATCGGCAGCACCTTCACCTGTACCGGCGCCAGCCACAGCGGGAACTTGCCCGCAAAATGCTCGATCAGAATGCCGATGAAACGCTCAATGGAACCGAAGACCACGCGGTGGATCATAATCGGACGGTGCTTTTCGCCGTCCGCGCCGGTATACTCCGCCTCAAAGCGCTGAGGCAGCTGGAAATCCAGCTGAATCGTTCCGCACTGCCAGGTCCTTCCGATGGAATCCTCCAGATGGAAATCGATCTTCGGCCCGTAAAACGCGCCGTCGCCCTCATTGATCACATAAGGCAGCCCCAGATCGTCCAGCGCGCCCTTTAAGCCGTTGGTGGCAATCTCCCAGTCCTCGTCGCTTCCCATGGAATTTTCCGGACGGGTGGACAGCTCTACATGATATTTGAATCCGAATTTGGAATACACTTCATCGATCAGGCGGATGACGCCTTTGATTTCCGACGGAATCTGCTCCTGGGTCATAAAGATGTGGGCATCGTCCTGGGTAAAGCAGCGCACCCGCATCAGGCCGTGGAGCTGGCCGGATTTTTCATGCCGGTGTACCAGTCCCAGCTCGCCCATGCGCAGGGGCAGGTCGCGGTAGGAACGGGGTTCCATCTTATAAACCAGCATACCGCCGGGACAGTTCATGGGTTTCACTGCGAAGTCCGTCTCGTCGATCACGGTAGTATACATATTTTCCCGATAATGATCCCAGTGTCCGGAAGTCTCCCAAAGCTGCCGGTTCAGCAGAATGGGGGTGGAAATTTCCACATAGCCTTCTCTGGTGTGGAGCTTTCTCCAGTAGTCGATCAGCAGATTTTTCAGAATCATGCCTTTGGGCAGGAAAAACGGGAAGCCCGGGCCCTCCTCCATCAGTGCGAAGATCCCCAGCTCCTTGCCCAGTTTCCGGTGGTCCCGCTTTTTGGCCTCTTCCATCCGGGTAATGTAAGCCTCCAGCAGTTCCCGGTTGGGGAAGCTGGTGCCGTAAATCCGGGTCAGCATTTTATTCTTTTCATTGCCCCGCCAGTAAGCCCCCGCCACGGAGGTCAGCTGAAACGCCTTCACTGCGCTGGTATAGGAAAGGTGCGGTCCCGCGCACAGATCCACAAACTCGCCCTGCTGATAAAAACTCAGCTCCGCGTCCTCCGGCAGATCGTTAATCAGCTCGATCTTGTAGGGCTCGTTGCGCTCTTTCATCAGCTGCAGCGCTTCTTCCCGGGTTAAGGTAAAACGGCGCAGCGGCAGGTTTTCCTTGACGATCTTCTTCATTTCCTTTTCGATTTCCGCAAAATGCTCCGCCGAGAAATCAAAATCAAATTCGAAATCATAGTAAAAACCGTCGGCAATGGCCGGTCCGATGGCACATTTCGTATTCGGATACAGACGCTTCACCGCCTGGGCCAGAATATGTGAAGTCGTATGTCTGAACGCATCCCGTCCCAATTCTTCTTCAAATGTGGTTTCCTGTACGGAGCCGTCTTTCATACTGATTTTCATGTTCATTTTCCTCTTTTCATTTACTTAGACGCCTGCAGAACCAAATCCGCCCCGCAGCCGGTATTATGGATTGTTTACAGTGTAACATGTTTTTTTTGATTGTCAAAACAAATTTTGCGTTTTTACGGCGAAATCGAGTAGGAGGAATTTCTCTTGAATGAGAAATTCCGACCTCTCACACCACCGTGCGTACCGTTCGGTACACGG